>NZ_JAEMVE010000192.1 GCF_029216045.1 Sulfurimonas sp. MAG313
ACCAAAAAGAATTTTTTCTACCCTATAGGTTTCATACTGCTGTTCTTCACTAAGCGCAAGAGCAGCTTCTTCTCTAAGAGTAGGTTCTGAAAATTCAAGATGCTGTTTGAGTGCACCTATCTTATATCCCTTAGGTATACTCAGTTTACCCTCATCATAATGTTCTTCATTAAGTATGAGTTTAAAAAGCGTAGACTTCCCTGATCCATTTCTTCCTACAAGTCCTAATTTCATGCCTGCGTTGAGTTTAAAGTTCAGCCCAGAAAAAAGTTCTTGTTCCCCATAACTTTTTGAAATATTTGATAATTGAATCATGCTAATCTTTTTTTTTCATATTATATCTAAGATAGCAACTAGCATAAAGCTATAAGCTTGTATAATGTCAAAAATTATCACTGCTAATACTAAGGAAATTCATGTCATACAAAAACTCTGTTAAACGTCATAACCATAAGGTGCATACCTGCGAAGTATCTCGTAAGCAAAACTTACTTAAACATCTTATAGATGTATATGAAGATAAAAAGGTTTTAGTACTATCAAAAGCAAACTCAAAAACTACAGAAATTGAAGACAAGAACCTAACCCTTAGTAATGATACTGAGCTTTGCAACTTTAAAGAAGGAAGCTTTGATGTTTTAATTAGCTTTGACCTTCCAGCTGACGCAGACACGTATATGAAACGTATTGCTTATACCTCTACCATGGCACTTATCTTAGTGAGCGTAGAAGAAGAAGCTCTACTATATCCGATAGAAACACTTTTAGGCAAGAATCTTCCTAGAGAAGTAGTTCCTGGATTTGAAGTACTAAGATCTAATAAAACAAAGAACCCACCTCATCGTCCAACAAAATCTCAAGTAGCTGAAGAAGAAGCAGCTAAAGAACGTGTACGAGAAAAACAAGCACGCCTTAGAGAAAGAGCTGAAAAAAGAGGTGAAGAGGTATCTGCTGAAGACCTTAAAAAGATAGAAGATGATGAAACAAAATACCTAAAAGATTCTAAGGCAGATAAAAAAGAGCAAAAGAACGGTAACAATAACTTTGGTAAAAAAGAATGGGATAAAAAGTCTACAGACTATAGAGGAAAAAATGATAGTTCGACTAAACGTAAACCAAAAATCATTGTTCTTCCTGCAAAAAAAGCTACTAAATAGTTTTAAAGTTTTTTAATTCTATTCGTGTGCATGCACCCTTAAGAAGCTTTTGGCTTCGTGCATATTCTTCTGTTAATTCTAAAATGTCTTGGATATCATCTTTTTCAATAATATGCATATGTTCTTTCTTTTCAGAATTAATGCTTACTTTTACATCACCAGCTTCACTTGAAATAGTTAAGTTTCTAGCCCCCTCACAAAATTCACTTTTAATAGCTTTTAAAACCTTCTCAGATTTAAGTATCTCATTTAAACGTATCTCTTTATTAAAATCATTTTCACATAAAACTGTAAAGCTTACTTCCACTTGACCTTCCATTTACTTATCCTTAGGAAAGAACACGTCTTTCATCGTATCTATATCTTTTTTAGAACCTAACATCTCAAGATATAGGTCCTCAATTTTTTTTCTAGCCCAAGGTGTTTTACGAAGAAACTTCAAAGAAGAATTAACAGAAGGATCATTCCAAAAGCATCGTATCTCAACACGTTCTCTTAAAATTTTCCAGCCATAATGTTTTACCAAGGCTTCAAGTATCATTTTTAGGGTTATCCCATGAAAGGGGTTGTTTTCATTATTCATAATCTAATTTTAACATACACTGACAAAATATTTAATTTTTATTGCATATTGTTAGTTATAATATCTTTATGAGCTATCAAAGTGAACTCCAAGCTAAACTTGACGCGGTACGTGTCTTAGATATTGAACATGGTAAAAAACTCAATACCACTTCCTTAGAAGAACAAACAGTTTGTGAATTAGAAAAAGAATTTGAGTTTTCTAAATATGATTTAGATGAAAGTGACCTGATTCGTTCCATAAAAATATTAGACATTTTGCAAAGTTATCAAGAAGTATTTTCTCAGACAAACTCCTTACGAGTTTTTTACGCCTTATCTAAGGCAGATGTCATTAAGGCAAAAAATCTATTTTCCTTATCGTCTTTAAATAGTAAAGATTTCAAGCACCTTATTAATTCTATGGCGAAACATAAGTTACTTCATATTAATGGCGATAAAGAACTAGAACTTACTATGCAAGGTCAAAGTTTATCTGAGCGTATAGGTATTGATGTTTTTCTTTAACTTTTAGTTAAAAATACATAGCCTGTGATAAAAATATAATCACCACTACTAAAGAAAATGGAAACACATGGTGTTTAAACACCCAAGGTTGTATGCCAAAAAACTTTTGATTTATACCTCTAAATCCAAGCCATAAACCCAAAAATACTTTTAAAGATAAAATCATTTGAAAACTACTCATTCCTTCTTCACTAATCTTTCCAAAAACTTGAAAGACCATAAATAAGCCTGAGGCCACCGCTACTAAAAGAGCATAAGGCACCACTTTACGAACATGCTTCATAATAGCTTCTCGTGCTACTTTGTGTTCATGCTCACTTAAACTTTTTTTCATCTTAGATAGAAAAAAGATATCTACAAAAAGAAAGCCTCCATAAATGAAAACTGAATATATGTGAATGATATGTATGAAATTATAAATCATGAGGAGACCTTAAGTTTTTCATATTATACTAAGTATAAATATTTTTCATGTTGACATTTATCAACTATCCTTTTTTAATATAGTAGGCACTATTATGAAACTTAAAACGTATATTTACGCGGTTCTTTCTGTCTTCCTTATCTTTGCAATAGTATTTATTCCTGCAAATATTTTTTTTAATCATCAAACCTCTTCCAAAACTAACCTGCACTTTAACAATAAGATTAAAGAATCCATCATAAAATTTGAAGCCGTTAAAAACACCTATGCTCTTGTTGCTCAAAGTATTTTTGAAAATGTTATTAATAATGAAGAAGTCATAGGATTAGTCAAGGCAGCTAATGCTCAAGATGATGAGGGAAAGGCTATTTTAAGAAAAATCCTTTATAAAACTCTTTTACCTCTTTATAAAAACCTTATCAAACAAAACATTAATCAATTGCACTTTCATTTAAAAAACAGTGTTATCTTTTTACGTTTTCATCGACCTGAACAATTTGGAGATTCCTTAGAAGGCCTTAGATATTCTATTGATAAGGTCAATCGCACCTTTAAATCAGAACATGGATTTGAAACAGGACGGATGTTTAATGGGTTTAGACATATTTTTCCTTTGATTTATAAAAATAAATTTTCAGGAACAGTTGAATTATCTTACTCTTTTAATACTCTTAGAGAAGAAGAAATGAAACTTTCAAAGGCCTCTTATAATTTTATAATGAAAACACAAAATGTTTCACAAACGGCCCTATCTAGTGAACTAAACAAATATCAAAATTCCTCTCTGTCAACAAAATATGTTTTAGATGAACAGACTCTTTCACAACCAGAACAAAGTAAATTCACCAAAGAAGAGATAGAAAGTATCAATAAAATCATAAGCCTTAAAGCCTCTAAAAGACTTGAATCTGAAGTTCCTTTTATTATTCACACTCCCTTTAATAGCCAAGAAGTCTTAGTTGTTTTCATCCCAATTTTAAATGTTGAAAATAAACAAGTGGCTTATTTTATTTCTTATGAATACGATTCTATCTTACCTTTTATCCATCATACCCATAAGATAGAGTTGATGGCTTCCGCCCTTGTTTCCCTAATTTTATCTATTTTATTAGTCTTATATATCTTATCTCAAAAACGTACAGCAAGGGCATTAGAGCTTCTTGCTACTACTGATTCATTAACAGGAATAGCTAATAGAAATAAGCTTAATATAATTTTAGAAAAATCTATGCACCTATCTCAAAGATATAAGCTCCCTTTGAGTGTCATATTTTTTGATATTGACCATTTTAAAAAGATTAATGATGAGCATGGACATGACGCAGGAGACACTGTCTTAACTACCATAGCCCATCTTATTTCTCAACATATACGACAAAGTGACATCTTTGCTAGATGGGGAGGCGAAGAGTTTATTATTGTCTTACCTGAGACGGAACATGAAATGGCACATATGCTTGCTGAAAAATTTAGAACAATCATAAGTGAATATAAATTTTTACCTAATGTTACGGTTACTTGTAGTTTTGGCGTCACCCAACTTCATAATGATGATGATGAAACATCCTTATTGAAACGTGTAGACAATGCCCTTTATTCAGCAAAAGACAAGGGTAGAAATAAGGTTATTGAGTTAAGCTGATGACTTTTATGCTTCTTGTGTAAAAACATCTTTAAAACTATCTCTTATCTGAGTAAAGTCATCAAGATATTCAAAAAACAAGCGTATAAGGTTAGGGTCAAACTGTTTTCCAGATTCTTCTTTAAACAGTTTGAATATTTTTTCATCGTCCCAAGCTTTTTTATATACTCTGTCTGAACCTAAGGCATCAAAAACATCAGCCACTGCTGTTATACGCCCATATATATGTATCTCTTCACCTTTAAGTCCACGTGGGTATCCTGTACCATCAAACTTTTCATGATGTTCGTGCGAAACATGAGCCGCTGCTTGATAAATAGGGCCACGAAGATTAATAAACATATCATAGCCCTTCTTCGCGTGAGCGTTCATAATTTCACGTTCGTCCTCATTAAAGCGCCCTGGCTTGTTTAAGATAGCGTCTGCAATCCCTACCTTGCCTATATCGTGTAAGGGAGATGCCTGTCTAAGGATATCTGCTTCTTTTTCATCTAAACCATAAGCTTTGGCCAAGATATAAGAGTATTCAGCCACCCGTTTCACATGGTTAGCGGTTTCTTTAGAGCGTGTTTCACCAATCACACCCATCTGAAAAACAGCTTCTCTTTGATTATCTTCAATCTCTTTATTTAAAACTTTCACTTCTTCAAGTTTATCTTGAAGTGCATCATATTCTTTTTGTTGACGTTTATCGCTTCTTTGCATGATTTTGTCGTTACGCTTAATATCTTTTTCTATCTTATCAAGGGTTGTATTAAATGTAGACTTAAGTATTTTCAGTTCAGAAATAAGTTTGTCTTCGCTGGCCATTATAATGTCCTTAAGATTTTGCTACAAGATTAAAAGACAAGGCCTCAAAGTCTTCCTTAAAGTCTTCACCCGCTTCTAGGGCTGACTCGTTTTCTGGATCATATATCCAGTTAATTTCAATAGTATTATCTTCATTAACCTCTTCAATTAAATCAAAAAAATCAAAAAATAGTTTAGATGAGCTTGAATTAAAATATATTATTTCCATATTGATGATTGTCTTATCCTTAGCCTCTGTGCTAAAATAATCTTGTACCCACCCCATCACAGGTTTGTAAAATTCGAAGGTATTTTCAGGGTAAGACTTGCCTCTCATACCTATCACACCACTTTGGGCATTCATATCAATATCTGGTGTGTATTTTGTTTCTTCAATTCTCAAGTTTTGCATTTTTTTCCTTTTTTAAAATCGCTTTAAACGTAAAGTTATATATATCGTCTACTGCTTCAAAATCATATATTATTTTTTCACATTTACGTGCTATCTCAATAAAACCTATCCCTGCACCTTTTTCATGTTTCGTTTTACCTAACTTTCTAAGTTCTCGATAATAGTTTCTAAGTTCTTGCGCATCTAATGAAACGATTTTTTCTAATAAGCTTTGTATATAGTCTTTATCTTTTTCAATTATAACGTTTCGACTCATCACATAATACTGATGGGACTCATTAATATAACCTACTAGAATCATCCCCTTACCATTACATGAACAATGTAGTTTTTTTTGACTCTTAGAGTAGTTCATCATATTTTGAGTAAGTTCAATAAAAATAGTCAATATATTTGTACTTGTAGTAAGGCCTAAATTATCTGATTCTTTTTCTAAAGCCTCCGTCATCGCTACAATAAGAGCCTGTGTTATAAAACCATCATAGGCTAAAAAAACTATGCCGTCATTATGCAACTCTTCATCTAAGCGGTTCAGATTCATATCCTAACTCCTACTATAGTTATATCGTCATTAGCATCATACGTCCCTTGGTAGTGGGCTAATTCTTTTAAAAGTTCTTGCTTCACTTCTTGCATGCTTTGACTATGCGCCATTTCTAAAATATTCTGGAACCTTTTTCGTCCAAAAGGAAAGCCCTTAGCCCCACCATTTTGATCTTGATATCCATCTGTTGTGATATAAAATTTCATATTCTTTTCAAGTACTATTTCATAATCTTTATAAACATAATCTAAATCCGAACTCCTATATCCTACAGACTGTCTGTCTCCCTTAACCCGTTTTATCTCAGTATTGTCACTATAATATAAACTTAGCTCAGCCCCTGCGTAACGTGCAATCTGATCTTTTTTATTAATATACAAAATACCTGCATCAAACCCTGCATTAGACTCAGCACTTTTATCATGTTGTTTCAATAAGTGTTTTATACTTTTATTAAAAACCTTTAAGAGCTCAGCTGGGCTAATATCATCCTTTTTACTTACTATATAACTTATCATATTTCGCTCTAGCGCCTTAACAAGCATAGTAATAAAGGCTCCAGGCACACCATGTCCGGTACAATCTATAACCATTAATATACCTTCCTCTTTATGACGAAGAACCTCAAAAAAATAAATATCTCCCCCCACTATATCTCTGGGTTTCCATAAGGTAAAATAATCAGAAAAAAATGTTTCAAACTCTTTTTTATCAGGAATAAGTGCACGCTGAATCATAGATGAAAATTCTATAGACTCTTTCACCTGAGTGTTCACTTCATACAGTTGTTCTTCAACCTCAATTCTACGTTTTATCTCTTTTTGCATTTGTCTGTTCCAATACCAAAAAAGAGCCAATAATATAAAGGCCGCCCCTAATACCTGCCAGGCTAGAGTATAGTCCATCTTTTCAACATATTTTTGAGTAATCCATTTTTTTAAAATTTCTTGTTTTTTTCCCTCGTCTAAGGCCAAAATACTTTTATTTAAAATCGAAACTAAGGGTTTCATCTCTTTTTGTATGCCGTATCCTATACTCGTTGAAAATTCTGTTTTACCTACTATTCGTAAGTTTATAAACCCACCCTTTGAGATATGGTACGCCCCTAGAGCCATAGTACAAAGAAGAGCATCTGCCTTGCCTGATGAGACAATTTTTAAGGCTTGTGAAATATCTTCAGCTTCTATAAAGTTCACTTGAGGGTAAGCTTTTTTAATCTTTGAAACATACCCATAGTCTTTCATAATTACTATTCTTTTGTCTTGTATCTGAGAAATCTCATCTACATACTTGGCCTTAGATTTCATCACAATAACAATATAGTTTTGCAAATACGAATTCGTAAAGGTAAGAAAAGAAGACAGTTCAGAATCCGTTGTTTCTGAAATCATATCCGCCTTTTTATCTTTGATAAGGCGAACCGACTCCTCCCAAGTCGCTGTTTGAATCTTTTCAAATCTTAGACCTGTAATATCTTCTATTTCTTTAAGATACTCACTTACTATGCCAATATAATTGCCTTTTGCATCAAAGGCTTCAAAGGGCAACCAGTTAGGATCACCAACAAAACGAATCACAGGGTGTTTTTGTATCCATTTTTGTTCATGTATACTTAGTTTGGATAAGACAAAGTCTATAGAAAGATGCTTGTATGCTTTTTTTATTTGAGTATATTCTTCTTTGCTTAAGTCTTTAAAAATTTTTATATCTGGTATGTACGAGATTTCTATATCTTTTAGTTCATGAATATTATAATAAACTTTTACCGATCCTACCTCAACGGGCATTCCATTTTCATGCAAGAAAGAAGGCTTATATATCATATTTATTTGTTCTCCCCCCCCAAGAAAATTCTTTAACTTCTTTATATACATTATTGTGTCGTTCAAGTTTCAGTAGACTTTGGTCTTTACTAGTAGATATAAATTCAATACCTTTAATTATGTTAATGTGACTAAATTTAGAAAATATCTTTTTTAAAGTGAGCGTATCACCTTCAAAAATGTATTCTGCACTTATAGCGGCTATAAATTGAATAAGGTTTAACTGTTTTTGCAAATCAATTTTTAAAGACCGAGAAATAATTTCATCATACATCCCATTTTTTCTTAAAGCCTTTAATCCTAGATTAAACTCGTCCCTAAGTCTTTTATCTCTAAATGAAACCTTAACCCAAGTAGGCTCAGAGAAAATAGGATGAATCGTATATTCTTGTCTGGTGTCATATCTGTATTTATATTTATTCACGTACCATTGAAAAATGTTTTTGTCTACTAAAATAACATCCGCCTTTTTTAAAAAAAAGTTTTGATGTTGAAGTTTTTGATCATAAGTCTCCGTGTACTTAACTGGTCTATTTTCAAGATTAAACAAAGATTTAAACTCTTTGCCTAGCATAAGAGACGCTTTTTCCCATGCCACAACCGTTTTCCCTTTGAGGTCTTGTATCTTATTTATTTGAATTTTATCACTTGAGCGTGAAATAGCTACATTTTCATATTTAATAAAATTATCTGAATAGAACAAGCCATCAGTTTTGTCTTCAAATACACCCACAGAAAAATCTATTTTTGAATTATCTTTTAAGATAGTTTGACCTCTTTGCATAGGTACTTGTTTAATTTCCTTAAGAGACAAGCCTCTGTTTTTCAAAATTTGGCGAACTAAGGATTCTTCAATTCCTTTACCACTATTTTTATCATACATATAAGGGGGTCTATCAAACCCAAAGGCTGCTATCAGCCCTTTAAACCCTTCATCACTTGCGTATTGCGAGAAAATATGCTCTTTTTCTTTTCTAGAAATTTGCTCAAGTGATTTTGAAATAATACTTTCTAAAAGAGGGTAGTCTTTTCGAATACCCATATGTACACTTACAGGATCTCGATCACTTAAAATTGTATTTACTTTGATATTATTTATAAAATACTTCTGTAAAACTGCTTGAGTAGAGGGCAGATCTCCAATAAAACCAAAGCTCTCTCCAGAGGAGACACTTTGAATACAATCGTATATAGAATCCTTAAGAACAATCTTAACACGAGGGTATCTTTTTCTAAGCCATTGTTCAAGCTCATATCCTCTTATCACAGCAATGGTCTTGTCATAAGCTTCTGTTGAATTTATAAGTTTTTTTACCTTTCTTAAGGTAAAAAGATATTCTGCTAAATCAAGATAACTGGGTGTAAAATTGATATATCTTAGGCGCTCTTTAGAATAATATAAGGCAGGAAGCATATCAATTTTTTTTGCCTTAATTTGTTTAAGAAGTGTAGACCATGACTTAGGATAGGTTTTAAAATTCAGCCCACTTATATTGGATATTTTTTTTAAATAGTCTTGAGAGAGACCTAAATGTTTGCCCTCTTTATCAACATAATCAAAAGGAACCCAATCTCTTTCAACCCCAACTTTTATCTCTTGATGCTTTTGTATCCATCGTAGCTCTTCTTTAGAAAAAAGTATGTTATTTGCTTCAAGATAAAGAGTATGAATACATACATAAAAAAGCACACTTATAAGTATCTTCATCTTATCCCTTCGTATTACTTATAGTAGCATACAAAGGCTAAAGTTGATGTGTATCAACTAAGTTTCATCCATAATACTATATCATTAAGTATGAATAATTTCACACATAAGCCTCAAGCCAAAAACACTACAAATATCAACAAACAAGAAAACTATTTCTTTTCTCAGCCTCACCAACCTTTTTTCTTAGCGGGTGTCGTTTGGGCAATCATAGTTATGCTTATTTTCATGATGTCGTATAAGATGATGCTGAAGGGAGACATTAATACTGTTATCTCTCCTACTATGTTTCATGCCTACTCTTTAACCTTTATCGTTTTTACACAATTTTTTATAGGTTTTTTATACACAACATTTTCAAGATTTTGTCAAAGCGAACCGGTTAAAAAACCGTATTATGTGCGTACCTTTTTTCTCTTTCAAGTAGGCTCTTTACTTATGGTATTAGGATTTTTTCTTTCTAAAACTTTAATGTTAGCAGGTATGGGAATATTGCTTCTAGGACAGCTTGTCTTTTTATATATGCTACAAAGTATCTTTAGCTCAGCCCAAGCCAAAATAAAAGATGATCCTTTTTGGATTTTAACCTCCATCTATTTAGGTACCGCAGCGCACGCAGTATGGATTATAGAAGTTATCTTAGATTTAAGTATCTTTGCCCTTCCCTTTGCCTTTAATCTTTATCTTATCTTTATGACCTTTTCTATCGCGCAGAGAATGGTGCCATTTTTTTCTCACTCTCTCGAGCCGAAGAGAGCAGGTTTTGTTGTCACTGTTTTCATAGCACTTATCTTAAAAAGTTTTGCGGATATATTTAATAAAGAGATATTCGAAGCTATGATTTCACTTCTCTTAGGCTTATATATATTTTTTGAAGTGATTCGTTGGAAACTTTCTTTTTTTCAAGCGCCCAATATCTTAAAAATTCTTCATGTTGCTCTCTTTTGGATGCCAGCTTCATTAATTTTAGGTTCCTTTTTCCAACTTGGTGAGATCATCTTGCAAACAGGTTTTGCCTTTGCTGATGTGCATATGTTAGCCCTTGGATTTTTAACAACTATTATTATTGGCTTTGGCACTCGAGTAACTTTAGGGCATTCAGGCCAACCCCCTCACGCGGACAGTAATACTTTAAAACTTTTTTATCTTACTCAAGTTCTTGTCGTATTTAGATTATTATATTCTTTAGTCTTTGGATTTGATTTACCCCTGTTTTGGCTCTTTAGTGAAGAACTTTCAACCCAACAAACCGCCTCAGCTATTTTTGATATCTCTTTAGGCCTATGGTTAGTCTTATTTATTTTTTGGGGTTTAAAATTTGGTCCCGTACTTGTACTCAGAAAAAAATAGTTCTAAGGTTTTAACTGTAAGCTTGAAATAAATTTATCATAATCTACGTTGTTTTCTGCGAGCATGTTATAAAGATAGGCCAATGAGATATCCGTGCTTCTATCTTTTTATGGATTGAAAGCCTATAGTAGTATCTGAATCATCTTTAAGTGGTGGGACATGAGCTAAAACCCAATATTTATAGCGTACATTATTCTTAAACATATTGTTTTATATAAATTTAATTTATACTATTAAAAGATAGTTATTAATCAAATGTATTAATGATATAATTGCATCATGATTAATGAACACTTAATACTTGGAAAAGTAAATACCCTCCGCATAGATAGATTAACAGACCCTGGCATTTTTTTAATGGCAGAAGATGAAAACGATGTCTTACTTCCTAATCAGTATTGTACTGATGATATGGCAGTAGAAGACGAACTTGATGTTTTTGTTTATAATGATTCTGAAGATCGTATCGTTGCTACCACGGAAACACCCCTAGCGACCTTAAATGAATATGGATTTTTTAAAGTGGTGGATGTCACCCACTTTGGTGCCTTTGTAAACTGGGGTCTACAAAAAGACCTATTTGTTCCAAAAACCCACCAAAAATCTGACTTTACAGTAGGTGAAAAACGTATCTTATACGTTAACTATGATGAAAAGACACATAGACTAATAGGTTCTGAACGATTGACCCAGCACCTTCGCTTTCATAAAAAAGTCTTAAAGCCAAACAATGAAGTTTCTATCTTAGTTATGGCAAAAACACCCATGGGCTTTAAATGTATCGTCAATAATATATATGAAGGAATGATTTTTCATAATGAGATCTTTGAAGATATTCAAACGGGAGACACAAGAAAAGCCTATTTGAAAGTAGGTCGTCCTGATGGGAAATTAGACCTTAGTCTTCAACGCATAGGGGATAAAAGCTCTGATGACAGCTCTGAGAAAATTCTAAAAATGCTTGATGAAAACAAAGGAAAACTTCCTTATAATTATAAAAGCGATGCTGAAGACATTAAAAATATTTTTGGTCTAAGTAAAAAGGCCTATAAACGTACATTAACGGCGCTTATTGAAGCTGATAAAATAGAAGTTAAGGACTCAGGAATTTATCGTAAGTGATTAAACAACAGTTTCGTTCTTTTTATGTCCGCCATATGATTCACGATATAGAAAAACTCATTGAGTATTTTTCTGTTTTTGGCGGACTGGGATGGAATATAGATATTGATGCTCCTCTAGAGAAACTTATACAAACAGAAATTCTTGATAATTTCGGCTCCCTTTACAATCAAATCACAGAACTAACAACCAATGACCCACAATATATAAGACTACTTACAAAACTAGCCCAAGGAGATAGACGAATATTTTCTGCCTTTAATAAAAGTGGTCTTAGTAATCTTTCCGGTGGCCTGAGCTTAAAACATTTACAAGAAGTAGGTGTCTTAGAAGCAGAATATTCACGAGAACAGCCCCCTGCAAAAGATGGAAATCAAAGAAAACGAGAGGTCGCACGACATAGAATCTCCCATAAAATGCGTTTCACTTCTCCTTTTTTACGTTTTTGGTTTTATTTTATTGCCCCTATGGCTAAAGAGATTGAATTAGGTCATTATGAAAAGGTTATAGAATACTTTCATCAACACCACCAAGCCTTTGTTGGTTACACCTTTGAAGAGTTAAGTAATGAAATGCTTTGTCTTAAGCTTTCGTCCTTACAGCTTATTGATAGTGGCTCATATTGGGACCGACATGTTGAGATAGACTTAATGGCTACTACCTTAGATAATAAGCTTATCGTTGGTGAATGTAAGTGGAAAAATCACAAAATGAATAAAAAAGAGCTTCACAAACTACATGAGAAATGTGAGAAAGTTCACTTTAGTCCTGATATTATTTTATTTTTTGCCAAACGGGGATTTTCTAAAGAGTTTTTACATATGAAGGACAAAAGCCTTAGGCTTTATTCTTGCGATGACTTTGAAGATTTACTGAGCAATGTTTCACAAGCCGATTTAATCCAAGGATTTTCTCGCCCTTGAATCTTATAAATGATATGATAAATTTCACACTCTTTTTCATCAACTCTATCTTCCTTATCCCAAATTTTATACTGATTGAGGCTTGCTGTACTAAGCTTTAGCTGATACTGTTCTTGCATATATAAGAATACACGTGCGATATTTCCTTTAAAATGCTTTGGAATTTCTGTTTTAGGATAGCCACTATCTTTTTCTAAGCTCATCAGATTAAAAATATCTTTTTCATAAGCCTTATAGTTTTTATTTATCTTACGACAACATCGTTTTCCATGAAAAACCTTTCCCATTGAACCCGTACAAATATCTTGCGTAAAACAAGCTAAATTTTTTGCCATCATACCCTCAGGAACGATTCTCGTAAAGACTACTGCCTTAGTATTGTCTTCTTTCAAATAACGTTTTCTCATGCATGTAGCGGGATCATAATCATATTCTTTATCTAAAAAGGCAGTTTTTTTATAGTCCATATCAATTTGTTTGAAAATTTTTACAGCATGAGTAAAACTTTTTGGAGGGGGATAGCTTTCACCTAGCACTAAGGTAGGAAATAAAAAGACAAAATAGAGTATTAAACCTAGAGTCTTTAAATGCCCCCTTAAATGCAGATAATTAAGAAACAATACGCAAGGCCGTATACGCTTCTTGGAGCAATTGAAATTTTTGAGTGTAGTGATACACCGTGTCTAAATTTTCACAATGTACCTTATCAGGATGATAAATTTTAACAAGCTTTTTATACGATTTTTTTAGGGCGTCTTGAGACGAACCTACGGGACATTCTAACACTGTATAATAATGTAACATCTCATCAATCTCATCATCCGTATGATCTTCATACTCAAACTGACCAAATTCCGAATAAAGATTTTGCATAAAATAGGCATCATAGGTATAGTGAATTTCATAATGCAAGATATGTCTCTTGTTTAAGGCTCTTTCTAAGCGGCTTTTTGCCTTATTGTCAGGGAGTTCTAAGAAGAGGTTCATAAGACCTTCTTGTTGTACATATAAGTCTAATTGAGATTTTAAATACGACATTACCCAACGATTTGGACTATCAAGTTTAATATGTACTTGAGAACTGCTTCTAGCTTGTAACCTTACTTCTATTACCTCAGAATCTTCTTGATCTTGAAGTTCAATTTTAATAGGATGTTTCATATAACGAAGAACAGACCGAAGATAAAAATCATTATTACCTTCTTGGTCTTTCGTATAATACGTACATAAGCTATGTAGAAATTCTTCTTTATCTGAAAAAAGGGAAGAATTAGAAAAAACCAACACTGCCTTAGGTAGAAAAAGCATATCTAGTGAATGGCTGTTTAAAAAGTTTTCCATCCAATTAGACTTTAAGGTTTTAAAGTCTGTACGAACAACAACCATGTTGTTCTGTAAGATAATTTCCATAATTCATCCTTTACTTACTGCATTACTAGCAAGTTTGGTTCCAAAACGATCAATACTTTAAACACATTATCCACACTTTTCATCATTATACTTACACTAACAAAGACATAAAGGGTACAAACTCGCGCATCCTTATGTTTTTGTTTCACATACATATAATTCTTACATTAGACGTCTTGCTATTTATAAGTGGGGTATGTAAGAAGTCTATTATAAAATAAAAACTTATCTGTTTGGTAAACAGATTCTCCTTTTTTTGTTCGCGCGAAATTAGTTCTAAGTTTTTATTTTTTTTAAATCATTTAAATACATAGCTACCGCATCTTCATCATTATTATACTCAGACACTATTTTTGCATGTTCTTTTGCTTCATCTAAGGCATTATTAACCGCTACAGACACACCCGCTAACTTAAACATACCAATATCATTAATACTATCTCCAAAAACAGTCATTTCGCTAAGGTCTCGCTCAAGATATTCACTTAACTTACTGAGACCATGGGCCTTATCCCCAAGAGTATGCAGTATAGTCAAAAAGTACCCTCCACTATAATTTTCAGGAGAAAGTTTAAATTCAAAGTATTTTGAATACAGATTTTTTAAATGTTGCGTTAAAGGGTTCATTTCTTCAAAGGAGCCCATATACACTAACTTAAAGGTTTTCTCAGTTGCATGAATCTCTTTACATTGTTTTAATCGTGGGTCTTTTTTAAAGTTTTCAAGTAAGTGTTCTTGAACTTTTGTAGTGTGAAGAGGAAAATCAAAAGATTCATTTAAATATTCATCTTTTAACCCTATGCTAAAAGGATAAAGATTAGAAAAAGAGATAGCTTCTTTTATTAAGGCATTTGCTACATCTTCGTTAATAAACTTTGCATCTATAATTTTTTTTTCAGGAGACACGATAAAAGAGCCATCTAGTAAAATCATGGGGGCGTTAATAGTGAAGCCTTGAAGTAAGTGCGTGGCTGAGTAAAAGCTTCGTGCCGTGGCAATAGAAACATAAGCACATTGACTCATTTCATTCCACACCTTCTTTGTAAAGTCACTAAGGGAAAGATTAGTACGTAAGAAGGTATGGTCAAGGTCTGTAATGTAAACTTTATTCATATAGAAAGTACATTACAAACGAAGAAAGTATCACTAAATAGTAAATTCAGTAACCCACAAGTCGTGTAAATTACAAAAACTTAGGGCATAAAGTTTTTCATGTTTACCCTTAATATCATACGAAGATATTGCTTTTTTATCTATTT
This sequence comes from Sulfurimonas sp. MAG313, assembly GCF_029216045.1. Taxonomy (GTDB): domain Bacteria; phylum Campylobacterota; class Campylobacteria; order Campylobacterales; family Sulfurimonadaceae. The sequence goes on from NZ_JAEMVE010000192.1 coordinate 15,653, forward strand.
TAGTAAACACATGTTCACCAAGTACTTCACCCTCTGCTGTAATAATAGAATGCTTAACAATATAATGTCTTTCAGACATACCATGTTTAGTTTCAACAGTGATTTTTGAATTTTCTGTACCAATAACAGGTGCATGGCTACCAGATTTTCCTTTCCAGCGGCCTTCATTATCTTTTGAATAGGCAAAAATATTTTTTGGCTGATCCGGACAAGCCATTGATGTACTTACCGCTGCCATAATACCAGCCGAAGCGACTAAAGATGTTTTCATAAAATTTCTACGATTATTCATGTTGTTTCCTTATGTTTTTTTTCAAAGGTAGTATAACCTTTTATAGTTACTCTTTGCTTAACTCCGCCTCATCTAACATAGTATAAAAGCCATCCACTTCCAAAAAACCTTGAGTATCAAAAAAAATCGCACCTGAATAATCAATAAAATAGTGTCTAGGAACGCCTGTAGTCTCAAAACTCTTAGCTATAAAATCTTGATCACGTGAAAGATATACAGGTATATAGTCCTTATTTAGTCTTTGCATCACTTCGAGTTTTGAGAGAGTATTCTTTTTATATTTTTCACAAAAAATACAAATATCTGCACCTATAAAAAGGTAAATATCTTTTTTTTGTTTTTTTGCAAGTGTGAGAGCTTCGTCATAATTATGCAACCATGTATATTCAGCACTGTATAGAGGGAGGTTAAAGAGGGAACATAAAATTAGGGAGTTAAGGAGTGTCTTCATAATCGTATTTTACTACAAATACAAAGAAATCACACTCAATTAAGTTATTATCAAAGCCCTAGGCTAAGACAAATAATGTTATACCAAAGGCTATTATAGATGCACCCATAAAAACTGATCCAAATAAAAACGAAGAAATAAGCTTAACCATAGGTTGATACGTCCATTTAACCAATAAAATAATACCTGAGCCAAGAATAGAAGGGACAAAAGTAAAGGCCATTGCTTCAGTTAAGCCAAATCCACGAGGTAAAAAAATCATATTAGCAATAATAAAATCTCCAATAAGAATAATAATAAAATACAAACTCATATAACGTACTGTATTAAACTGTTCAAAACACTTAGAAAGTTCAACTTGTTCCGTCACCATGCATTTCATATCTGAAAAGTTCGCATCTTTTAAAGATTTTTCTTCACAAACCCAAAACGTTATAAGAGCAAATAGTAATGCTCCACCTATCAATAACATCATTGTACCCATATGTAGATCCTTATGTTATAGCATCTTGCAAGAAGTCTCTTGACGCACTAAGATGCTATTAATTTTGATAACAAATTATTATATCAGAAAAATCAAAAATAAAAAGTTTTTTTGTATTTTATTTGATTATGCTTAGAAGGAGCCTCCTCTAGAGCAAAGAAAACTTTATGTTTTTGTAGGGCATCATGCGGAAAATAACACTGAAAGTCATTCATGAAAAGAATCTTATCTTTAAATACTTTAGGGCACCTCTATGTATTCTCCCACTTATATCTTTATTCATGGAATGTACCAATAATCGAGCAGGTTTACACATTAACACCAAGGGAAGGGGTGCTGCTTTGATGCAAGGAGATGTGTATAAATTTTGAGTTTAGTTAAGCCAACCATTACCGCGGTAAACCTTCTTATTATAAATGAAAAGAATGAGTTCTTAATTGCTAAACGTTTGCCCCATAAGCCTATGCCAAATAAATGGGAATTTCCTGGAGGTAAACTTGAGTCTAAGGAAAGTCTTGAGGCCTGTGGTATTAGAGAAATAAAAGAAGAACTTGAACTCGATGTTACTATACAAAACTATATAGGCAAAGAAAACATATCGTATAAAGGAAGAGATTTCCTTATACATTTTTTTACCGCGAGCTTAGTTGATATTTCACAATTTTTTTGCTTGAAGGAGCATTCTGAGGCAAAATGGGTATCTTTAAAAGCCTTTGATGACTTCGATTTTCCTGCAAATAAATTAGGCCTCATTCAAAGGTTTAAAGAGACCTTTGAAGAAGATGTTTGACTACTTAACCTTAATAAGTTCAATCTCAAATACAAGAGTTGAATTCGGTGCAATTAACTGTCCAGCACCTTGTTCACCATAAGCAAGAGATGAAGGGATATATAATTCCCATTTTGAGCCCTCTTTCATCAGTTGTAAAGCCTCTGTCCATCCTTTAATTACACCATTTACAGGGAAACTTGCTGTTTGTCCTCTTTTATAAGAACTATCAAACTCAGTACCGTTAATTAGAGTTCCTTTATAGTTTGTTTCAACGGTATCAGTTGCCTTAGGCGTTTTACCTGTTCCCACCTTGATAATCTTATATTGTAAGCCACTATTTAAGCTAACAACACCTTCTTTTTCTTTATTTTTCTTTAAAAAGGCTGTTCCTTCTTTTGCATTAATTTCAAGACTTGCTTTTCGCTTTTTTGCCATGTCTTCTTGCATTTTTGTCTTAAATTCTTGCATCGTAGTAGTCATTTGTTCATCACTAAGTTGAAGCTTTTGACCTTCTAAAGTATCCTTTACACCCATCATTAAAGCTTCTATATTAATTGTATTTTTTGTCGGAGAAAGTTGTTTACCAACTTGAACGCCAATAGAATATCCTGCTTTATCTTCAAAACTTGTAAGTGTTTTCATCTCTTTGTTAAGAGCTTTTTCATCATTACATGCACTAAGGCCTAAGATAACTAGGGCAGAAAGTGCCACTGAAATATATTTCTTTGTATTTGACATAGGGTTCCTTTATATCGTTAATAAGTATTTGTTTGCGTAGTTATATCAAATTATGGTTAATAAATAGTTATTTATTATAAAAAACTATTAACTTTATATATTTATGAAACTAAAAGAAGCAGTTCGTCTAAATTTGAATATATAATAAGCTATACTATTATAGTATAATAATCAACAAGGATTTAAAATGAAACTACACATTCTTATTTCAAGCTGTGTCGTGCTTCTTAGTTCACTACAAGCAAGTGAGCTAAAAAACCTTTCTATACAAGAAAAAAGAGTCTACACCTCTGCTCAAATAGAAGGAGAACATGCCCGCAAGGCAAAAAGCCTCTATCTAAATACAAAAGAAAAATGCAATGTGGCTTATGGGCATCTGTCCCTAAATATAGCGCAAGAGTCACATATTGATACCTATATCAAAGGTTTTTTTGAAGCTTGTATTCACCCACACTCTTAAACCTAGTATAATGTTCTTTTAGCAAGGAACATTCATGCAACTTTTATTAGTCATCTTAGGCGCTGTTTTGGGTCTAACTTATGGATACAACACAGACGGCTTTATTTTTAACTCAAACATATGTTTGTTTGCTGGATTAACTATGATAATGCCAAGCTTATTTAATGTTAAATTTTCTGATATTAAGCTTGTGTCACAATATAAGATGGTTATTTTTAAAAGTCTTCTAACAAATTACTTACTTCTTCCTTTTATCGCTATAGGCATTGGATTTGCCACAGGGAACTTTGGCTTAGCTTCTGGTTTATTTTTACTTTCCGTCTTAAGTGGTGGAGGCATGGTTATGCATTGGATTAAAAAGTCTGAAGCAGATACGTCTATGGGATTTATTTTATTATTTATCAATCTTGTTTTTATCTCATTATCCTTATTAATGCTGCATGTCTTTGGTCTGTATGCTGCCCCTTATTTTAATGAAAGTTACGCCGATGAGATTAATATTAGTAATTTTGCGCGCGCGGTTATTATCTTACTCGTAGTCGTGCCTTTTATACTTAGTCGTGTCATCATCCGTATAAAATTTCTTCAAAATATTATAGAAAAATATCGTGTTTACATAGGTCAAGGAAGTATTTTCGTCATCTTGTTTTATCTTTTTGGACTTCAAAGCTCTCAACTACTTTTTGAAATTTATGATTTTGAACCTGAACTTATTTATATCTCTCTTATTTCTGTCATAACCTTTTATCTTTTAGTCTTATTGTCTACTAAGTTTATCTTTAATCTTAACTCACCCCAAGAAAGAGCAGCCTACTGGCACAGTGTGACAAGGTACATCACCCTTGCCTTAGTTTTATCCACCTTTAGCACCAACACCTTTGGAGTTTCTATGATATTGCCTATTATGTTTGCCTATATTGTTCAAATTCCCTTTGCAATTTACATTGATAAAAAGGTTGTTCGTTTATGAGCTCCATTTACAGTTTTACACTTAAGAGCATTGATGGACAAAAACTCAGTCTTTCAGAATATAAGAATAAAATTATTCTCATTGTAAATGTCGCAAGTAAGTGTGGATTTACATCACAATATAAAGAATTAGAAGATTTATATGAAAAATATAAAAACCAAGACTTTATCATTTTAGGTATCCCTTGTAACCAGTTTGGATCTCAAGAACCTGGTTCAAATGAAGAAATAGTTAGCTTTTGTCAACTGACTTATAATGTTAGTTTCCCAATGTTTTCCAAGATAAAGGTTAACGGGAAAAACGCTGACCCCTTATATAAATTTTTAAGACAAGAAAGAAAAGGCTTTTTAGGAAGTCAAACTATCAAATGGAACTTTACTAAGTTTCTTATCAATAAAGAAGGAGAAGTCCTTGAGCGTTTTGCGCCAGCAAGCCTTCCCTCTTCTTTTGAGCATAAGATCCAAGAACTTATGTAAATTCACAAAAAATCACTTTTCAAGGCTATACTTTATACATGAAATGTTTCACCTTTAGTGACAAAGATAATTTTAATTTTTCATCCCAAGCGATATGGGAAATGGTTTTAAATGTTAAACAATGGCCTAGACTATGGAAGCAAGTCATTGATGTTGAGATTCAAACCAAGGGAGACATTCATGAGAATTCTAAGATAGACTGTTACTTCACCCTCTTTCATCTTATGCATCTTCATTTTCATATCCAACTCATCTCCTTACAAAAGCCAAAATATGCTTCTTTTTCTATAGGAGGGGACTTCTCTGGTACAGGTAGATGGATACTACGTGAAAAGGATCAACTAACGCACTCAACCCTTTATCTTCGTCTTCAAACCCATCATAATTTTTTAAAATTCATTGCCTATCTTCCCCTTGGAGAACGCTTAATACAGTACTCACATAGACGTGTCATGTTAGAAGGGAAAAAAATGATTATAAAAAAGCTACAAGATGATTAAGCTCTTTGTACTTCTTTTTCCCATCATACTTTTTTCTTGGGAAGAATACAAAAGTGTTGACGATATACACATTTATAAACAAGACAAATCACAATTTGACTTTGCCCAATTTAAAGCAGAAACCATAATATCTGTTTCAATAGATGAGATAACAAAGCATATCATTAACCCAAAAACCTATATTTATTGGCTTTCAGACTGTATCAACGCAAGGCAGGATAATGACAATATTTATATCTTAATGCAACCCCCTTGGCCCCTTAGAAAAAGACAAGTAATGTCCAAGTTAAACATTAAAACCTATGCAAATAAAAAAGAAATCACTCTTTCTTCCATCAATAAACAGCCCCCTAGTTCTAATGGCATTTGGTTTAACTATTTATACGCTATGTTCACCTTAGAGCCCATAAATGAAACACATACAAAAGTAACACTAAGCCTTGTAGGTGACCCTGGAGGTTTTCCACCTGCTTGGATAGTAAACCTTATGGCATGGGAAATCCCTTATAAAAGTCTAAGGGACTTAAAGCTTTATCTAAAGAACAAGAACTAAACATAAGATTTTAGATAAGAGAACAACTAGCCTTTCGTTAATAGCAGAAGAATGTTGAGAATTGCAAGGTAATTATTCTAAAAAAATCACTGTTGTGTCATCTTCTTAACAGAAGCGACGCGGAGTGTTGAAAATTGCAAGGCAATTATTCTAAGAAGGGGACTATCGCGTCATCTTCTTAACAAACACCACCACAAACAAGGCCAAAGTAAAAGACCCAATAAAGGCTTCTGTTGCTGCAATAAGCCTTGAAAATCCTAAAGGTGAAATATCTCCATAACCTAAGGTAGTAAAGGTCACTACTGAAAAGTATAAGGCATTAAAAAAATGCATTACATTGATCATTAAAGGATGACTTATATTAAACGCAGCAAACTCCCCTGCGTTTTGTATGCCTACAAAGAAAAACAATACCGCCGAGGTTAAGATAATGGACAAAGAAAAGAAAATAACATTAATAGGTTTTTCACCATACCCACAAAACAAATCCACCATAGTCGAAATACTACGTTCGAAAGAAAAAGGCTTCATCTGATAACGCCGCATCACCATCTCTTTATGAAAAAAATATCCTGCATGTTCAAAATGCCCTCGTGATTCAGAAAGTTTACGTAAATTTCTATAAACTTCTTCTCCCTGCTCAAAAAAATCAGCGCTTTGTTCTAAATGTTTTGCCTTGTATTCTTTAAACGCTTCTCTTTCTTGCACTATGTTTTTTCCCCAATACACATGTTCTATCTTAGTATGTGAAAAAATAGTCCCTAACATATTACAATTTTCAAGATTCCCAAGGTTTAAGTTCGCCTCACTTAAATCTGCCTTCATCAGAGAAGTATACGAAAGATTAATATGAAAAAGATGAGAATTAGACAAGTCCGCATGATACAAGTCCGCATAAGAAAGGTTCACTCCCTCTTTTTTCCCCTTAACCATAAGTTTAATTCCATGTAAGTCAGCATGTGAGAGTTGAAAGCCTTCAAGGTTTGAACTTGTCTCAAGATATTTTTCCAACTCTTCTTTTACAAAGGCATTGGCCTTATCCGCTTTAGGATTATGCCAATAACATAGACTATTATCATCTATCTTATTAATACAGTTATTTCCATCTTTAGAAATGTAAGAACAGCTCATGAACATACTTTAAAAAACAATTGCATCTATCTTCCTTTGAATACGTCTACATGATATCATTTTAGTTCTCATATATATAAGAAAAAATTATTCTTAATTTTTATTTTTAAGACTAATGCTATAATTCTTAAAAATTGGTTCTTATGACATCTATTTATATTCAAAAAACATTATCGTTTTTCTCTCTTAAAGAGCTAAAAACTGCTTTTATACTTGCTCTTTGTTTTTCACTGTTCATTTATCTCTTTCATTTTGGTTTTGAACTTTATGCTCTAAACACGGTCTTAGGACTTTATGCTTTTTATCTTCTTCTTTTATCAAACAGAAAGACCCTTCTATTTGCTGGTTTTTTTATTGGTCTGTTATGGTTTTATTGGATAGGTTTTTCTTTTATTTATTATAATTTAGCCTGGGTTGTTCCTTTAAATGCCTTAGGGTTTGCTCTTATTTATGCTTTTATATTTTGGATCGTTTCTTGGCCCTCTAATGTTTTTTTACGCGCACTTATGCTTTTTTTACTCTCCTTGTTTGAGCCCTTTGACTTTAACTGGCTTCAACCTGAGCTTCTTTTTATTCATTCATATTTAGGGGTTGAAAAATGGCATTATGCCCTTATCTTGTTAACTCTTTCTTTGTTTATTTTTATTAAAAATTCAAAGCGCTATCTAGCCCTTATTCTCTTGCTCCCAGTCCTTAGTTTTTCACAAGGTAAAGAACAAAAACTTCCTTTAAATATTGAACTCATTCAAACACATTTAGAACAAGACATAAAATGGAACCCTTCTTATACAAATTCAATTATACAGAGCAATTTAGAACATATAGACAAGGCTATAGAAAAAGGAGTACAACTCGTCATCCTCCCCGAATCTGCCTTTCCTTTGTTTTTAAATCATCATAGTGATTTACTAAAGCAACTCAAAGAAAAAAGTCAAAAAATTTCTATTGTTACAGGAAGTTTGTATGCGCAAGATGGGCATAATTTTAATGCCACATACTTTTTCGAAAAAGGGAAATTAACACTCGCAAAAAAAATGATACTTGTCCCATTTGGTGAGTATATCCCCCTTCCCTCTTTTCTTGCCAAGCCCATTAATAAAGCCATCTTTGGTGGGGCAGTAGACTATTTAAGTGCCACTAAGCCCACCTACTTTAATATTCAAGGACATAACTTTAAAAATGCTATTTGTTATGAGGCGACCTGCCATGAACTATATGAAGACCAACCAAACTTAATGATTGCCACAAGTAATAACGCTTGGTTTATGCCTTCTATTGAACCCACTATACAAAGACTTCTCATGCAATTTTATGCCACTAAAAACAATACTATCATTTTACATGCGGCCAATAAAGCAGGTGGTGGCATTATTTATCCCTAATTGCTAAGTTTTCTTTAATCCAAAGTTAAACACTCAAGTTTAACTTCTTTTTATCTTCATATAGCTATGATACTCCCACTTAACTAATAGGACTTTTTATGAAAATTGCAAAAAATGTTACCGAACTTATTGGAAACACGCCCCTTGTTCAGATAAACAAGGCCTCTGCTCAAACAGGTTGTAGTATCTTAGGTAAATGTGAATTCATGAACCCTAGCTCTTCAGTCAAGGATAGAATTGGCTTTAACATGATAAATACCGCACTTGAAGATGGTACTATCAACCAGGACACCACTATCATTGAGCCAACTAGTGGAAATACAGGTATTGCCCTAGCTTCAGTTTGTGCGGCCTTTGACTTAAAACTTATTTTAACTATGCCTGAGTCTATGAGTATGGAAAGACGAAACTTACTTAAGGCCTTGGGTGCTGAGCTTGTCTTAACACCGGCTCCAATGGGGATGAAAGGTGCGATTGAAAAAGCAAATGAGCTTCAAAGCCAAATTGAAAACTCTCATGTTCTTCAGCAGTTTAACAACCCTGCCAATCCAGATATCCATAGAAGAACAACAGCCATAGAAATTTTAAATGACACCGACAAAGACCTTGATATCTTTGTTGCTGCTGTTGGAACAGGTGGTTCTATCACGGGTATTGCCGAAGTACTTAAAAAAGAACTGCCAAATATACAAATTATTGCAGTAGAACCAAGTGATTCACCTATTCTTTCTGGTGGAAAGCCAGGTCCACATAAGATTCAAGGCATCGGAGCCGGTTTTATCCCTGGAAACTTAAATACTGAGGTGTATTCAGAAGTTGTTGTTGTAAGCAATGAAGAGGCTATGTCCACAGCAAAGGCTCTCGCAAAAGAAGAAGGTCTCCTTGTTGGAATTTCTTCAGGAGCTAATGTATTTGCCGCGAAACAAATTGCTTCTCGCCCTGAAAACAAGGGAAAAAGAATCGTAACTATTCTTTGTGACACCGGTGAAAGATATCTTTCTACCTCTCTTTATTCTGAGGACTAATGCCCAAACTTCTTGAAACAATTAAATGCTTGGATGGAAAGATTTTTCATCTTAGCTATCATCAAAAAAGACTAGACAACTCACGTAAAAAGCTAGGTTTTACCGACATACTTAAGCTTCAACTCACCCCTCCAAAACAAGGTCTTTTTAGATGCCGCGTGATTTATGAAAAAACTATCGAAGACATTGAGTATATTCCCTACACTATAAAAGATATCAAATGTTTCAAACTTGTACATTCAGATATTGTTTATGACTTAAAACTTGAAAATAGAGAAGAGCTCAATGCCTTACGCTTTGAAGACGCAGATGAAATCATTATCATTAAAAATGAGCTTATCACAGATACAAGTATTGCTAACATCTGTTTTTTTGATGGAAAGCTTTGGTTAACCCCATCCAAACCCTTACTAAAAGGAACCACAAGACAAAGACTTTTAGAGGAACATAAGATTGTTGAAGCAGATATATCCTGCAAAGAGATACATAAATTTTCTAAAATTGCCTTAATGAACGCTATGATTGGTTTTCATATAATAGAAAATGCTATAATTTCTTAATCATTGATTTTACACACGATAAAATCAACTACTAAATACACACTAGGGCCTAACATGTTATACGACGTACTAAAAGATCGAGAATATTCAAACTTAATGCAAAAACACATTGTTGATATTTTGTCTCACCTCTTTGATAGAAATCAAAACTTCGGAATGCTGTGTAAGATTGAAACCATCAGTTTTGATCCGGCCTTACCAGAGGATATCACCTCTGAGTTTCGTCCAATGACACTGTTCTTTCTTGCAGGCTATACCTTTGAAAGTGCGCGCTTAGAGCAAAATGCCATCATCTTTGAAGCAGGATTTGGAGCAGACAACCTTGGCTCTATTGTCACCGTTCCCCTTCTTGGTATCATGCAAATTATAATTGATGAAACCCCAATCTTTGTAAATCTATCTTCTCCAGAAGAAACTCAAGAAACAAAAGCCCAAAACAACCCTTCACAAGACACAGGACAAAAATCATCCATGGAAGCCCTTCTAGCCAACCCAGAAAACAAGAAATTTCTGAAATGAATAGCGTTAAGCTAACGAGAATAAAATATTATAATATATCCAAATTTTAAGATTAATAAACCAAGTTTTTCTTAATTATATCTTTGGTAGTAGTGTTTTTCCTTTGAAATCTAAATTATAAAAAGATGTCTGCTAAAGAATACAACCATAAGATACGTGCGCATTGATCAATAGAAAACTCTTTAATTCATACTTGCAAGGCCCTACTAACTTATCTGCCTACTAGAAACATCACAATAAATGTACTCACAATAAAAAACTATTTCAGTTTTAAATAGGCACTTCCCATGATGGGTGCCCAATATTAAAAAGCTTTGCTACTTGCTAGAATGAATCATCCGTGAAAAGCAGTCTTATATTCTAAAATAAGTTTATGCTACAATGCACATCTAAAAAAAAAGGGGTCATTATATGAAAAGTATTATTGTTAGTGCGCTTATCGCATTTATATTAATTGGTTGTGGAAGTAGTGGTATTACGGATATTCCTGGAGACAGCGGTACAAATCCTGTTGTAGTTGAAGAACCTGTTGTTGCGCCTACAACCCTCACAAATGCTGAAGATTTGTTTAATACATTAAGATTTACAAGTGGATCAACTTATAATCGTCAATTTAGTACACCAACATTTGCACAAGGAGGAAGTTTAAATATACCAAATGAAATGGCAATTACATCTCAAGGAGTATCTTCCTTTACAATCAGTCCTTCAATTGAAGCAGGTCAATATGTTCAAGCTTATGTTTACACTGTTCCAAGTCTAGGTAGAACTATTATTGTTCCCATCGGAGCCAATGGTCAAGCCTTATCAAGTGGTATAAATCTAATTCAATCACAAAGTGATAGTTTTGAAAGTCCATCTCTAGCGCCAACACTTAGAACAGGCTATACACAGACCTGTTTTACGTCAGCTTTTGAAGATATTATAATTAATGGAAGTTCTCGAACACGACTTGATGTCGCAGTAGAAGTTAGAGCTTTTATTGGTTCATCAACTTCTTCTACTGATATCGCAAGTTTGGTTGCAAGTATGGAAGCAAATGCAAACAATCAATTACGTTGGACAGCTCCTTCTGCTTTAACTGTTTCAGCAACAGATGTTGGAACAGGTGAACTCCAAGTTACATTAACATGGGATAAGGCTTGACCATTGGCTCCGATGGGAACAATAATAGTTCTACCTAGACTTGGAACAGTGTAAACATAAGCTTGAACATATTGACCTGCTTCAATTGAAGGACTGATTGTAAAGGA
>NZ_JAEMVE010000193.1 GCF_029216045.1 Sulfurimonas sp. MAG313
TATGAATTTGTGCTGTTCTCTTTTAATTATAGCTAAAATATATAACCAAAATAGGCTTTTATAATAGCTTTAAAGATAATAAGAGTAAAGTAGATGTAGAATTTGATTAAGACATTAATTATAATAATTATAAGAAAGTATAAAAAGCATAGATTTAGTTTTTAATGGACTGCTGTCTTTTTATATTTTAAGATAGCAATGGGGTGTAAGATGGAAGTTACTAAAGACAATACTATAAATAAAAAACTCAGTAAGAAGGAATACCTAAAAGGTTGGATTCCTTTACGATATATGCGTTATTATGTCGCTGTTTTTGCTACGGCTTTTACGCTTATTATCCCGTGGATTACTGTCAATGGCAATCACTTCTTTTTATTCAGTTTTATTGACTTTAAATTTCATTTCTTTTTTGTAGTTTTTGATATACAAGAACTTTATTTACTTCCTTTTTTATTAATGATTTTGTTTATTGGGGTGTTTGGAATTACTGTTTTAGGGGGACGAATGTTTTGTGGATGGTTTTGTCCGCAAACTATTTTTAGAGTAGTCTTTAGGGATTTTCTTGAAACAACGGTTTTTAAGTTAAGAAAACGCATTAAAAATAAACAAGCAGAACCGGATTTTTCTATCCCAATTAATCAAGTAAAAAGAGTTGCCTTATTCCTTGTTTCTATTGCCTTGGCCTTTTTAGCGGCGGCAGATGCCTTATGGTTTTTTATCCCACCTGAACAATTTTTTGATTACGCCATGCATATTACAGAACACAGTATTTTTATGGGCACATGGATAGGCATTACGGTCTTTTTAGTGTATGACATTGTTTTTTTGAAAGAAGAATTTTGTGTTTATGTATGTCCGTATTCTCGTATTCAATCGGTTTTATATGATGACGATACTATCATGGCAATTTATGATAACTCACGTGGAGGTCAAATATATAATGACAATCATGAAAAACTAGTAGATAAACAAGACCAATTAGCTCCTTCAGACCTATGTACAACTTGCGAATCATGTGTCACAGTTTGTCCGACGCATATTGATATCAGACAAGGCTTACAACTTGAATGTATCAACTGTCTTGAATGTGTAGATGCGTGTACAACGATCATGGCAAAGTTTAATCAACCCAGTCTTGTCAACTGGTCCTCAGTCAGAGAGATTGAAAAAAAAGAAGGAAAAACACGCTATATGCGTCCTAAGGTCTTAGGATATGGAGTTGTTTTAGCAGGACTTTTTGTTATTTTAATGGTGATGGGTTCAGGGAAAGAACTTATGCTTATAAATATTAACAAACAAACGCGTTTATACGATATTGAGATTGTTAACGAAAAGCCCATAATAGAAAATTCGTATACTGTTTTAATCCAAAATACACAAAGCAAGACTCATAAGTTTTACATAGATGTGGTAGGTAATGATAAGATAAAAATTCAAAGACCTTCTCACCCCTTTATAATTAAACCAGGGGTCAAAACAAAAAAGACACTAGTCTTATACACAACTGAAAAATTAGCAAACAGCGATAGACATGATACGATTTTAGAAGTAAAGCTAAAGGCTTACGCAATGGATGAAAAAGATAAAATTTTTGCCATAAGAGATATAAGGTTCACCTACCCAAGAAGTGACATTATAGAAAAGAAGTTGAGACGTGTAAAGTAAAGGTGAACTGCTTCACCTTTATAGCGTCGGAACCGAAAGTGATGTCGTTCACGACCACTGAAGGCCTTCGTAAAAAACTGAATGTACTTAAGTATTTCTAATTTTCTCAAGAGATTCTTCTAGTAGACTGATATCTAGACCTGCTTTTAACATCAAGGCTTTTAACTGGGCTGGAATCTCTTCTAAAATTTCACCATAAGGTGTTACCATAGTATAAACAACCGCATTGGCACAGGCTAAGTCTTTGATTTTAGGATTAAAGGAATTAAAGGGTGAATCGCTGTACCTGATGGCGTCAATGAGCTTAGCCTCTAAGCCCCAATATTCTAATATATCCGAAGTTACAAAGGCAGAACTTGTTTTAAGTAGCGCGACTTCTGCTTGAGTGAGGTTCGTCTTATCATAGCCTTGAAATTCAGTATCAAGAGTACTTTTAATAAGTTCTTCATTAATTAAAATTTGACCTAAATTCCCTAATATAGCACACGAACATAAGAGACTAATATCCGTTAGATTAACCTTAGCATACCAATCATTCATTAAGGCAAGACGAAGCCCTGAACTCGCTTTGAATTGAGTTTCGCTAAGGTTATAGGCTTGAAGATTTAAACTACCAAGGGTGCATGCCATATCACTAAGGGTAAGGGCTTTAATTAGACGTTTGCCAAATTTTACCACGGCTTGTTCAACGGAAGAGGTTTGTGTTAAACCATAAATGGGCATGCTGGCTGCGCGTAAAATATTTGCAGTCGCAATAGAATCCGATTCAATGACCTTAATAATATCTTTTATAGAGCCTTCTTCATCATCACAAAGTATGGATATTCTTTTAGTAGAACTTGGAAGGGGGTCTAGCCCATGAATAAAATTATAAATCTTCTTATGAGAAATGAGGGAATATCGTTTAGAAAAATAAGCATTTGAAATATCATGCAAATGACGTTTTAACTCACTTACTTTTATAGGTGAACTTATCACATGGTTCATCCCCTGAAGTAAAAGCCGAGATTTTTGATGAGGTTTTAAGTCGGTTATAGCTGTTATTAAAGGAAGGTCTTCTTGAATTTGTATAAGTTCTTGAGCAATTTGTAAACTTTTTTCTTGCATATTAATAAGAAAAAGATCTGCTGTTTTGTTATTTAGTTCTTCTTTTATAATCCTTATATCGTCGGTGCAAATAACGGATTTGAAAATGGCAGAAAAAGGTCTTTGCATTTTATCTCTTTGCTCTTTTTTAGTGTCCGCATAAAGGATGCATAAGTTCTGCATTATATCTATCGTTTTTTCTTGAGTGTGCATAACAGCCATAGTAGGAAAGGCGGAGGAATCTATCTCGTTTAAAGTTTCTTCATTTTTAAGTTGGTCTAGCCAAAGTTGAAAGTGCTCGATACAGGCTTGAAGCCATTGTATATCATGGTCATTAGCAAGTGTTTTAGAGTTTCGAAGTGCGGCTAATATATCTTCACCCTGAGCTACAAGTTGATGAAAATTTTTTAATTTTAAAAAGGACGAAGATGCTTTGTAATTGTGAAACATTCGAAAAAGTATAGAAATAGTTTCTTTATTGTTATCTTCTTGAAGCATGTTCACATATTCTGTCATAAAGGGAAGGTCGATAGACAACTTATCGACGAAAATTTCTAAGTATTCATTATTCATTACGGTATCTTATCTAAGTGAGTTTAAAAAAATCTTGGGGTAAGTGGAATAAAGGTTTTTAGATATGTTCATAAAGAAGTCTGTTCTAGTCAAAAGACTAGGACATTTTAACGCATTTGTCTCCGGTTTTAATAGTACCGATGACATATCCATCCGATCCAGAAAGTACGGCGTCTACATTTTCAGCTCTTACAACAAGTACCATGCCAATTCCCATGTTAAAGGCTCTGTACATCTCTTCTTTTGCAACATGCTCTGCTAATAATTCAAAAATAGGAAGAGGACGTAATAAAGAGCTGTCTACATCAGCATATAAATGATCAGGAAGAACACGAGGAAGATTTTCAACTAAACCACCACCCGTAATATGTGCCATTGCAACAAGTTTGTCTTTAAGTTCTTTAAATAGTTTTACATAAATACGAGTTGGCTCCAATAAAACATCAATTAAAGGACGGCCGTTAAAATCATCATCAAAGTTCAGACCCATCTTGTCAAAAAGAACCTTTCTAACAAGAGAAAAACCATTTGAATGAAAGCCCGA
>NZ_JAEMVE010000025.1 GCF_029216045.1 Sulfurimonas sp. MAG313
AGAATTTGTTAAAAATGTAGATGAAGAGAAAAAAGAGATTTATTACCTAGCAGGTAAAATGGCTCTTACTATGCTTAAAAATTCACCTTCATTAGAGCGTTTTAAGTCTAAAGACATTGATGTTCTTATCTTAAATGAAGAAATTGATACTATCGTCTTCCCAATGGTTACAGACTATAAAGAGTATAAGTTTGTAAACGTTGCTGACGCGAAGTTTGAAGAAAGTGACGAAGAAAAGAAGGTAGAAGAAGAAACAACTAAAGAGTTTGACGCCCTTCTTAAAGAATTTAAAGAAACATTAGGAGACAGCGTTAAAGAAGTAGAAATCACTTCAGACCTAACTGACTCACCTGTATGTTTACGTATAGACAAAGAAGACCCATCGTATATGATGGCTCAGATGATGGCACAAATGGGTAATCCTTCCGATGTTGCACCTGTAAAGCCAATACTTCAAATCAATCCTAACCATGAAATTCTTACAAAATTAAAGAATTCAGGTGATCAAAACCTTATTAATGACGCAGCACATGTTCTATTTGATCAAGCACGTATCTTTGAAGGTATGGAAATAGAAGACACTTCAGCTTTTATTTCTAGAATGAACCGTATTATGACAAAGGCTTTATAAGCCTTTGTCTTTTCTCAAAAAATAAATTTTTGCACTTACTTTTTAAGTTCACATAATATTTTTAATAAATTTTAATAAAAATATGTGTAAACTGTGTTAAGGAAATTTCTTTGAGAAAAATATGGATACTATTTATACTTTTCACCTCTATCCTTCATTCCCAAGAAATTATTTTAGCAGTCGTCCCTCAACAAAGCTCATTAAAACTTATCAAAACATGGCAACCCATAGCACAATACCTTTTTGAAGAAACAGGGACTAAGGTTGTGTATAAAACCGATAAGTCCATTGAAAAGTTTGAAGCCAACTTGTATAAGGGAAAATATGACCTTGTTTATGTTAATCCATATCAATATGTTGTTTTACATAAAAAATTAAACTATAAGGCAAAAATACGCGCAAAAAAAAATATAATTGGTATTATTGTTTCTAAGCGTAATGAGAATATTAAAGATATTTTAAAGGATGATCCTTTATTTTTATTTCCTTCTGCTAATGCTTTTGCCGCCACACGACTTATCAAATATGAGTTAATGAAAAACTTCAACTACCGTTTTAATACAACAAAAAAAATACGTTATGTTAATTCACATGATTCTGTTTATAAAGCAGTCGCGCGTGGATTAGGAGACTTAGGGGGAGGTATTGAACGTACCTTTAATGCCCTATCAGATAAACAATCTAAAAGTAAACTACATATTAGCTACAAAACGAAAGCCTATCCAAGTCATCCGTTTGCCTTTCGTCCAGATATGGATAAAAAACTTCAATCGGCACTAATACAAGCGATTATAGACATGCCTAAAGATTTAAAAGATAGGCTTAAAATAAATAAATTCATACGTGTAAAAGACGATGAATATACTAGTATTTATTCCTTAGCAAAAGAAATGATGGTAAAATAATTTTATGTTCAACACACTTAAATCAAAATTCACCTTAGCTTTTATTATTGTAGAAGTTGTCTTCTTACTTGTCATAATAAGCTTTAACTTTGTGACTCTTGAGAAAGCCTCAGATGAACTTGTACATCAAAAAATAGAAGTTTCAACAGAACTTTTTGTCGCTCTTATTAAAACACCTCTTGCTGTTTTTGATCTCGCTGTTTTAGATGATGCTATGGAAAGTTTTTCTCATATTAAAAATATTGATGCTGTTTTAGTGGAAGCAAGTACGGGACAAGTTGTTTCCCAATTTATAGTAGAGCAAGAACTTGAAAAATCACTTTTTAAAAAGATGATGCAAGATGACAAGCAAGGGTATACGCAAAAAAACAAAAATTTTAGATTTGAAAAAAGAGACGTTCTTTATGAAGGTGAATATATTGGACGTGTCTATTTTCTCTTTAACACCAGTGATATTTCGAGTGTTGTTTCCCAACATAAGATTTTAAGCATTTTTATAAGTTTAATCTTTATTGTAGTAAGTTTTATTGTGGCAAACTTTGTAGGTGCAAAACTGGGGAAATCATTAGAACACTTAAGTAAAATTTCACAATATGTTGCCAATGATGAAGCCGTTGATATTCCTACTAATAGCACCTCCAAAGATGAAATATCTACACTCTTTAAAAATATGAAACAGATGCAAACAAGTATTAATCAAAGAAACAAAAATTTAAATATTACACTCAATACTTTAAAGCAATTTGTTCATGCTATGGATGAAAGTGCCATTGTCTCAAAAACTACACCCGATGGAATCATCACCTTTGCTAACAATAATTTTTGTGAAACAAGTGGGTATAGCTTAAAGGAAATCATCGGTAAAACACATAATATCATTTCACATCCAGATAATTCAAAAAGTTTTTTTCAACACATGTGGCAAACAATAACCTCTAAAAATGTGTACCATCACACTATTAAAAATAGAAACAAATCTGGGAAGACGTATTATGTTGATGCCACTATTTTACCTTTACTTGATACCCAAGGGAATATTTATGAATATATTGCCATACGTTACGAAGTGACCCAATTAGTAGAAGCAAAAAACAAAGCCCAAGCAGCAGAAAAAGCTAAGGGAGAATTCTTATCTAATATGAGTCATGAGATACGAACCCCTCTTAATGCTATTTTAGGATTCTTACATCTACTTAAAAAAGAGGTGCACGATGAAACAGCTCAATCACACTTGCAAATAATAGAAAACAGTTCACAGTCTTTATTAACAATCATTAATGATATTTTAGATTTTTCAAAAATTCAAAGTGGAAAATTTACTATTGAGACCCATAGTTTTGAGCCTTTAATTGAGATGGATGAAGCCATACAAATGTTTTGCGCAAAAGCAAGAGATAAAGAAATTATTTATACAGTATTTATTGACCCTTATCTACCAAAAGTCTTAGAAGGAGACCTAACCCGTATTAAGCAGATTTTATTCAACCTATTAAGTAACGCTTTTAAGTTCACTGAGCCTAAAGGAAGTGTTCGAGTAGTTGTCTCTTATGATAAAGCATCTACTATCTTTTCTCTAAAGGTTACAGATACAGGTATTGGAATAAGCAAAGAAAAGCAAGCTCGAATTTTCAATGCTTTTGAGCAAGCAGATGGAACAACGACACGAAAGTTTGGAGGAACCGGCCTTGGATTATCTATCAGTTCTGAGCTGGCTCAATTAATGCACGGAAGGATTGAAATAGATAGTATTGAAGGAGAAGGTAGCTCTTTTACTTTAGAACTCCCCCTGAAACCCTGCGAAGATTCACAAGACTACTCTTTTTATAAAAACCTTAGTATTGCAACCTTATATCAGCAAAAAGACTTTGAAGAGATTCAAGCACTCAGGTATTATTTACAGAAGCTAAGTATTAATGAAATACAGGTTCATACACCCTTTGATGATGCAAACTATGATGTATTAATCTGCGTACCTGATACACAGATAGAAGAAAAGGTTAAAAAAAGTCAAAAAAATACTATTTTTATTTTAAACAAAAACTCAAATAGCTCTTATGAAGGTAATATTTCAATTTTAAACTCTCCTTTTACATCTAAAAGCCTTCTTCCTATACTTAAACCAAGTAAGGTTAAAGAGCTGACTGAGAAAGAGCCTGCACAAGAAGATATACAGTTTCAAGGTAAGGTACTTATTGCAGAGGATAATAAAACAAATCAAATGTTAATCGGGTTATTGTTAAGTGATTATGGCATAGATTATAAGATTGCCAATGATGGTGTAGACGTGCTCACCATGTTTAAAGAAGAGGCATGGGACCTTGTTCTCATGGATGAAAATATGCCCAATAAAAATGGCTTAGAAGCTTTTAAAGATATTCGTGCCTATGAGAAGAAAGAAAACCAAGATAAAACGGCCGTAGTTGCTTTGACTGCAAATGTTTTAGAAGAAGATAAAAAAACTTTTTTTGAAGCAGGAATGGACGATTTTTTAGCCAAACCAATAGATGTACAAGAGTTAGAACGTGTACTAAAGACCTATTTATTCCCATCCTAAAGCTACTTTAGTTCTCCATTAACAAACACAGAAATTATTTTTCCAAAAAGCTCATCATTTTTATACAGGCTCTTAGTATTATTAATTTTCGAGGATATGCTTGTGTCAAAAAGAACAAGATCAGCCACTTGGCCTTCTTTAATTAATCCTGAATTTTGTTTAATCATCTGAGCCGGGGCAAATGAGGTCATTTTAGATAAGCTAGGCATATCTATTAAGCCTTCTCTAACGAGCTTTGTATAGTATAAGGGAAGTATATCTTCTAAAGACTCCGTCCCATAAGCTGCGTCATAAAATGCCACTTCTTTGTTCACCTTTGAGTGAGGTGAATGTAAAGAAGTTAAAACATCTATCTCACCATTTTTCAATGAAGCTCTTAAGGCTTCTTTTCCTTTAGAGTTCGCTAAGGGTGGAAATATCTTAGCGTAGGTATTAAAACCATCGCAGGCACTATCATCTAAGCATAAATGGTGAATAGAAATTTCAGCAAAAACCTTAAGTCCCTCTTTTTTAGCTTGAGATATCATCTCTAAAGAGCGTCTAGTGAATAAGCCTTTAAATAAGACCTGTACATTAAAGTATCTAGAAATTTCTATCATTTTCGTAACGTGTATGATTTCACCCAAGACTGAAATTCCAGGAAGACCAAGAGCAGATGATATTTCACCCTCAAACATCACCCCATCCCCATTAAGTTCTTTATCCTTAGGGGAACAAAACACCGTGCCTTCATACATTTTCATATATTCAAAAATACGGCGAATTAGATTTGAATCCACCGAAGAGCTTAAAGAAGGAGCTACTGCACCTTGCTTTAATAAGATAGCAATATTACTTAGAGCCTTATCTTCATCTTTGGAGGTTATGTTTTTATTTTGTAAAGTCGTCTCAACTTGCTTAGTGCCACAAATTGCTGATTTAATTTTTGCCCCATCAAATTTTCTATCTAAGACAAATTCTAAAACGATTTCATTGTCGATAGAAGGTTCTAACTCGGGGTTTAGAACAACCGTAGTTACACCACCTTTAAGTGCACTAAAAGAAAGACTTTGAAGCTTCGATGTATTTAATAAGTTATCTAAAAGAGACACATTTAAGTCAATGAGACCAGGAAGAAGATATACCCCTTTAGCATCTATAATGTCTTCACCTAAGATCGTATCCGCAATCTTAGTGATTATGCCATCTTGTATTTCTACATCACCTTGACGTTCCCCATTTGCGTCACATAAAACAGCATTTTTGATAATCATTAGCTTTCCTCTTAGTATAGTGTTATAATTCTAACAAAAAGAGTCTTTATAATGCCAAAATATTTATTTATATTTCTACTAATATCTACCTTTGCCCTTGCAAAAGATATCGATCTTTATAAACAAGGCGAAATTCTTTATGCTCAAAAGGGGTGTAATGGCTGTCATGGGGTTCATGGAGAAGGTATGCATGAGTATCCCGTCATTATGAATAAGCCTAAATGGTATTTAGTTAAAAAAATGAAGTTTTATCGTGGAAAAAAAGGGGTAATGAGACAAACTGCACAAATAATGATCCCATTTGCCGAGTTTCTTAGTGATGAAGAAATTTCTTACCTTACCCACTATCTTTCACTTTATAAAGAAGATATGAATGCCCCTAAATATGATATAGAATATGAATCGTGGGGAGACGGAGGGAGTTAAATAGTAGAAAAAAATTTAAGATTATTGTGTCAATATTTCTTGGATTTTAGCACTAAACTCTTTAACATTTTTTGCCCCGGTTATCTGGTAACCCATTTTTGAAGCATTTTTATCCATAAAATAAAAAGTAGGTGTTCCTATATATTTAAACTCTTCAGGGATATCGTTTGCTATGTCTAAATACACAGGAATAAAATTATCGTGTATGAGCTTTTTCACCTTATTATCTTCAAAAACAATATTTTCCATATACCAACAGGCATCACATGATTCTTTTGAAATCATGATTAAGATACTTTTATTTTGATCTTTGGCTTGAGTTTTAGCCTCATCATACGAGGTTAACCACTGTGGTTCGGCTAATAAAGAAATACACAGGGCTATGACTAAGACTAAGACCTTATACATTTACAACTTTTCTAAAAGTTCTTCCGCAGGAATAAAACCAATGACTCTTTTATGCTTAATTTCTTTTGAATTTTCATCAAAAAAGATAAGGGCAGGCGGACCAAATAAACCAAACTTCTTACTTAAGGCTTTTTCATCATCTGTATTTTCAGTGACATCTGCCTTAATTAATACATAATCTTTCCATGCTTCTTTAACACGTGCATCTGAAAAGGTTAAATGCTCTAATTCTTTACATGAGGTGCACCAATCTGCTGCAAAATCAAGCATTATTTTTTTACCCTTAGACTGAACTAACATAGCATTAAGTTCGTCTATAGAATGGATAGTAGTGAAGGTATTTTCTTTTAGCTCAGTAGCGGTTGAAGCCATCATAACAGGAGCTTGTGAAACAACTTTTTCTAAAGGATTAAACACACTTGTTGAGCCTGTAATAGAGCCTATAAAAAGAGCCATCGATATTAAGGCTGTCATCACGCCTATACTTTTTGTAGCCGCGTAACATGGACCACAAATCGAGCTAGGGTCTTTCGCGTTAAAAGCCCCTATACTTGCGGCAATAAACATTAACAAGGCAGACCATAAAAACATAATAATACTTGCATCAAGAATACGAGAGAGCATCCAAACCGCAACACCTAACATCATCACACCGAAGATAGACTTAACCGCGTCCATCCAAGCGCCAGGACGAGGCATAAACTTTCCAGCACCTGTTCCAACAGCTAAAAGAGGAAGACCCATACCCATAGACAATGCATATAAGGCCATACCACCTAAGACCGCGTCACCTGTTTGAGATATGAATACAAGAGCCGAGGCCAAAGGAGCAGCTACACAAGGCCCCACAATCAAGGCAGATAAAAATCCCATAATAGCAATAGAAAGATAACCTTTACCGCTTCCATCAGATTTTTTATTTAAATACGACTGAAGAGCTTGAGGCATTTGAATTTCAAAAAGGCCAAACATAGAAAGGGCTAAGAGTACAAAGACCCCTGAAAACAAGCCGATAACCCAAGGCGTTTGAAAAGCGGCTTGAACACCTGCGCCAGAGAGTCCTGCCACTACGCCGGCAATGGTATAAGAAACTGCCATAGCCTGAACATATATCATGGATAACACGAAGGCTTTTTTCGTTGTCATGTCTGAGCCATGAGAAACAATAACACTAGAAAGTATAGGTATCATTGGAAAAACACAAGGGGTCAAGGATAAAAGCAACCCAAATCCAAAAAATCCCATTAAAATATAAATAATATTTCCGCCTGAAAGAAGCTTTGCAATAGGGTCACTCTCATCTACAATCACATCTTCTTCCACACTAAGAGAAACGTTTTCTTGTATCGGTACATCTAAGGCTGTACTATCTGAACCTTTTGATAAATCTGACATTTGCACTTCAAGGTTAAAGTTTGAGGTACTTGGTTCATAGCATAAACCCTTTTCTGAACATCCTTGATAATTTACAATAAGCATAAAAGGGACAATACCCTTTGCATCTGTAATTTTTTCTAAAGGAAGAACAATGTCTTGCCCATTAAAATAAACAATTTCACCATCATGTTCATGCCCTTCAGGTAAAGAAAAAGAACCTAATTTCACCTTGTCATTTACTTTAATTTCAATAGAAACTTGTTCTTTATACACATATATATCGTCTGCCAACTCAAAATTAACAACAGCTTTATTTTTAAGAACTTCAGCCTTAATTATGAAGGCTTCTTCCAAACTTAAAAATGAATTCTGAGCATAAAGAGGAGAGAACAGTATAAATAATAAACTAAAATATGAAAGTATTTTGTTCACAGTAATTCCTTGTAATATTTTTTTGTTTTAATTTTTGTATTCATTAGAATTTTATCCTAATTAACTGCAATTGTCTCCTAAAAAAGTGAAGAAGTTGTGAAGAATAAGCCTATCTTCCTTCTTTAAGATACATATTTCTTTCACTAAGCCTATATTCTACACTAAAAAGATAGAGGGAACCTCTAAATCTATATGGACTCATTTATGAAACTATATTAGTTTAATTTTAATTAAATATATTAAGATGCATTTTCCTATAATATTATTATATAATATTCAGAGATTTTCCTACCCTAAAATAAAGACAAAAAAGAATTGTACAAAAGGTGATAGAAATGGACGCTAAAGCATTAAAAGAGATTACTTCTGAGCTTTCTTTACTTTATGTTGAAGATGATGAGCCTCTTAGAGGAGAAACTGCGAAACTTTTTTCTCATTTATTTCAAGATGTTGACTTAGCTGAAAATGGAAAAGTAGCGCTAGATATGTATAAAGATAAAGACTATGATCTTGTTGTTACAGACATTGATATGCCCATTATGGATGGTCTTAAATTATGTCAAGAAATAAGAACTATTAATCCTCTTCAAAGTATTATTGTCACCTCTGCTCATGATGACTCCTCTTATCTTTTAGAACTTATAGATATTGGAATTGATAAGTTTATTTTAAAACCCTTGGATATGCAAAAATTTTTATTTACGCTTTCTTTTGTTTGCGGCAACATTAAAAATGAAAAACTTATTAGAAGCTATAAAAAGGAAATTGAGACAAGCAATAAGAACTTAAAACAAGCAAATGAGGAGTTAGAAAGTATAGTAAAAATTTTAGATACAAAAATTATACAAATGAATTCTACAAACAAGGTTATAAAAAAAATTCCACAGCAATCGCCTAGGGACGCTATAAATTTCATCAGTTCAAAGCCACCTCAAACACAAAAGAAACTCCTTCATAACACCAAAGACTTGTATGTTTATAATGACTATTTCACCAGTAATGATTTAAAAGAGTTAAAGAAATTCGAAGGTGACATAGACTCAATTATTACCTTGTTCAACCTGCAAACGGATATATCCAAAGACAGTGTTGTGCATTTCTCAAAATCTATAGCCTCCTATTCAAAACTCTTGAAAGCTTACCCATTATTTAAAAATTTATCTGAAGAACTTAATCTTTTAAGCCAATCAATCACTTTACATTTAGACTTTTTCACACAAGCATGTGGTGAAATTTGCATCTTATTAGAAAGTTTTATTTATGTATTAAAAAAATGTAATTTAGCCTTGTTTAGCAAAGGTATAAAAGACCCTAACATATATGATATTTCTATGATTAATGATATTAGAACAATCATTCTTATATTGGATGGAAACAGTAATGAAATCCAAGAAAAACAGGATTTTTTCACCTGAAGTCCTTGAGTCTTTGTATCTTTGTAAAAATAAGGATATACTTAAGTAATAAGAAAAAAGGACATTCAATGAAACAAATTATATTTTCGGTTATTTTAATACTTATGGGAATGGGAATGAGTGCTTGTGAACGTAATGACTACCAACACCCTATGCATAGAAAATAAGTAATTACCACTTCTTTTCCCTTTGTCAGTTTATACAACAAAGGGGATTTTCTATTATTAGACTTTCAATATCTACTTTAGGGCTAAGCCCTCTTTAATCGTCTTAGGCTATCTTTCTATTACGCGCTGCAATTACAATTAATAAGAAAATCACGGCATAGGTCCATGGAACAAAATCAGGAACAGGAACAGGATCACCCTTAGCGTATGAGTGCATACCTGCAAGATAATAATTCACACCAAAATACGTCATGATGATAGATGAAAACACCAACACCGATGCTACCGCGTAATTAAATGGTGTATACAGTGCCTTAATAAAACGAAGGTGAATAACAACGGCGTACAGTAAGATACTTACTAAGGCCCAAGTTTCTTTTGGATCCCAACCCCAGTATCTACCCCAAGACTCATTTGCCCAAACCCCACCTAAGAAGTTTCCAACCGTAAGAAGAACAAGACCTACAATCAGTCCCATTTCGTTAATGGTGTTAATCTCTAAAATTGCTAGATTAATACGTTTTTCATTTCCCTTAGTTCGCATTGCAAATAAAAGTAACACAATAAATCCAAGAAGTGCACCTAAGGCTAAGAAACCATACGAAGCTGTAATCATAGAAACATGGATAGACAACCAATACGACTTAAGTACAGGTACAAGGTTCGTTACTTGAGGATCCATCCAATTTAAATGCGCTACAAATAAAATAATACCTGCAAGTATTCCTGTAGCTGCGAGTGTAATAACAGACTGTCTTGAGAAAATAAATCCTGCAAGTACGGTGGCCCACGCAATATAAATCATAGATTCATATCCATTAGACCAAGGCGCATGACCTGAGATATACCAACGCATTAATAAACCTATTGAATGAAGTAAAAAGAAAACAATTAAAAGACCCGTTGCTCCCTTTGAAAACATGTCAAGCTTAAAACGTGGGGCTAAGATTTGCACAAAGCTTAGTACTAAAAGTAAAATACCCATTAGTAAATAGTACGGCATTAACTTTTCAAAAACATTATATTTATTATAAAATATTTCTGCTGCTACCTTATTTTGTGAAGGATATACATCTGCTCCGTAAAACTTTTGATACTTGGCAACTTCAGCTATTGCTGTGTCCGCAGTTGACCAATCTCCCGTTTTTAAAGAGCTTTCTATACCTGTAAAATACTGTACGGCTACTTCTCGTACCTTTAAGGCATTTTCTTGCTTAAAGCTTTGAAGCGCTTCTATCGTTGCGTACCATTTATTGCCTACATCCCCCGGACGCGGAAACAGCTTAAACACAGAACCCGTAAACACCATATATACGATATTAAAACGTTCATCAACTTTTAGAAGTTCTTTATCTAACTTATTTCTATGGGCCGGGTCTTTTGCTACGGCGTTGGATATAGCTTCTTGAAGCTTATAACCTTGCATGCGTTCAGGCACTTCTAAGAACTGAGAAAACGATGCAAATTTATTGTTTTCATCTGTTCCTAATATTTCATTGATACCCTTATGTCTTATCTTAATAAGGTTGATTTCTTTCCATGCCTCAGGTCGTACCATCATACCAAGTACCATTTGATCTGCTGTCATACCCGCTATCGTTCCCCCATGTACCTTGTTTACTATTTCAACATTTAAGGTGTTAAGAGGTTTCATTCGTCCTGAACTGTCTTGAGAAATTAGTTGTCCAAATTTCGCGGCGTGGTCTTTGTCAAAAGAAGTAATTGCTTTAACCAATTCATTGACTTCTTTTGCTTCAGATGGGCTTGCTGAAAAAATAAGAGCTACGGCTATTAAAGCCGAAGCTAGAGCATTTCTTTGGTCTGCGTATTTACGACCTTTTTTCATAAGCTTTCTAAAACGTCCATTCGACATAAAAAACTGAGAGAACATACCAATAGCTAACATTATGTAGCCTATATAAGTTGGAAGAGTTCCAGGGTCGTTGTTTACTGAAAGTACGGTTCCTTGTTCATCTTTATCATAAGAGGACTGAAAAAATCTAAAGCTTTTATAATCTAAAATATGGTTCATATAAATTCTATACGGAGTTTCAACATTATCTGCCTTGTCTATTAAAATAACCTCAGAAGCATACGAAGCCGGACTCATAGAACCAGGGTAGCGTTCGAGTTCAAAATCTATAAGTTTTAAAGAAAAAGGGATAGTTCTAATAACTGCTCCATAAGAAAGTTCAACTTCCAAGCCGTCAAAGATAGCTACTTTTTCATATCCAACGGCTCCAGAACTTCCAATAAGAGTAAGTTCTTTCTTCTTTCCCTTATAACTAACTTGCATTTTAAGGGCATCTTGAAGACGGTTGCGAGAACCTTTGACTGATTTAGAAACGAGTTTTTCACTAACAGATTCCATAACAGACTTTAAAACGAAGTTCGTCTTTTCACTTTGATACAACATACGTGTTCTAAACTCATTATCATCTGATATAGCTAAGGTGGCAGAATTTTTTGTTCCCATATCTAGAGTTTGAAATTCTAAAGGATTAGACATATGTAATTTACCATCTATATAAGTAATATTTACTATTTTTTTATCCGTTTTCACATCGGCGCCAAAGTTTAGCACTAGGTCTTCAGATTCTATATATTCACCTTGCTTAAGTTTCATAGCCTTTCCTTGGCCACCCATAGAAATCATCATATCAAGGATAGTTATCCCATTTTCTTTATCTTCTACTAATTCATAAGAAGCATTTGGGATATATTCAAGAAGTGTGATGTTTACATTTTCACCCTTAACCTTCACATCTTCATCAAAATTGTTTTCGCTAATCTCAGATAAAAGTATTGATTTTTTAAACTGATTTTTTTTATTGTCTGAAGTGAAAACTGCTTGAATATACGTTTCCCTTGAGGTGATACGATTTTCACTCTCCCCTTCACGAATATGCATACTCCCTTCATATCCAGCAAAACGAGTTACTGCTGCGCCAATTAAAATGACTAAAAAAGAGCTGTGAAAAAGAACAACGTTCCATTTCTTCACAGATAACATAGAATTTTTAATCATTGAGCTTATAAGGTTTAAGCCTAAAAGAGCCAAAAGGACTTCAAACCAAAAAGCTGAGTACACTTCAGCCTGAGCAGTTTGTGTTGAAAAATCACTTTCGATAAAGGTTGCTACACCAACAGATACAGCAAATATAGTTAAAAGACTTGCTGTAAGTTTCATAGAGGATATGATGTTAAATAGTTTGTTCATAGTTTACTTCTTTAAATAGATTATTCGTATTCTAGCTTGTCAATGTTAATATAATGTTATACCATCACTTTAACTGTGACCAATTTTTCCCAATATTAACAGATGAACGTAGAGGTACTGCAATTTTATAAATATTTTCCATTATATTTTTAAACTCTTCAGCCAAGCTTTCTGCCTCATTTTCATCCACCTCAAATATCAATTCATCATGAATTTGAAGTAACATTTTAGCTTTTAAGTGTTTCGTTTTTATATGCTCGTGAATTTTATTCATAGACAACTTGATAAGATCCGCTGCTGAGCCTTGAAAGACAGTATTAACAGATTCTCTTTCATAAGCTGCCTTCATCATAGGAGGTGCAGATTCAAAATTAAAGTACCTACGTCGTCGTAATAAGGTTTCAACATAACCAATCTCTTTAGCAGAGTCAGCAATTGAACGTAAAAAAGTTTTAACCGTTGGAAAGTTCTCAAAATACGCTTCAATAATAAGCTTAGCTTCTTTGGTAGTTACTCCAATATCAATAGATAACTTCTTAGGGCCCATCCCATAAAGTAGACCAAAGTTAACGGTCTTAGCGACATTACGTTTAGCGTCGGCTTCTTCTTCACCAAAAATGGCTACTGCTGTTTGTCTGTGAATATCTTTATCATGAGCAAAGGCATCAAGCAAGGTAGGGTCTTGTGAAAAATGCGCCAATAAACGCAGCTCAATCTGAGAATAATCTATACCAATTAAGGTTTTCCCATCTTGCGCCACAAAGGCCTCACGGATTTTTGCTCCCATAGGCGAACGCACAGGAATGTTTTGCAAGTTAGGATTTTTAGAGCTTAAACGTCCTGTAGCCGTTCCTGTTTGTAAAAAAGAAGTGTGAATACGTCTGTCATCTGTTTCAAGGCCAAGCTCAAGAAGAGGCGTGATATAAGTAGAATAAAGCTTAAACACCTCTCTATAATTTAAAAGAGCAGGAATAATATCATGTGTACCAAAGAGTCCATTTAAAACTTTTTCATCTGTTGAGTATCCTGTTTTTGTTTTTTTACCAACAGGAAGTTCGAGAGTTTCAAAAAGAATCACACCTAATTGTTTGGTGGAATTAATATTAAACTCACCCCCAGCAAGTCCGTATATCTTTTTTCGTAATTCGTCTAAAAGAACCTCTGTTTCAGTTTTGAAGTTTTGAAGAAAGTCAGTGTCTACTTTAATTCCTTCTTCTTCCATTGATATAAGGGTTTGTATAAAAGGAAATTCTACTTCTTTGGCTTCTTGGATTAAATGCTCTGCATTTTGTAATTTTAATTGTTCTAAAAGTTTAAAATATAGTTTATAGGTGATAAGGGCATCTTCGCCTGCGTACGCCGCCGCATCATCTAAGGCAACCGAAGAAAAGTTTTCCCCTTTTTTAACCGTATCTTTAAACGAAATCATCTTATGTTGAAAATATAAATCCGCTTGCTTATCAAGTCCAACTGGTTTTTCAGAGTTAACAAGCCAAGCGAGTAACATAGAATCTGCATAAGGGGTATACGCGTTTATCCCAAGATAAGGACAAATAAACTTCAAATCAAACTTTAGATTATGTCCCACTATCTTAAAGTCAAGAAGTTGACGCAAGGCACGAACACCTATCTCTTTTGAAATTTGCTCCCCTACGCCTAAATAAGCATGGGCAAGAGGAACATAGTATCCCTTTGTATCATCCACAGCAAAAGAAAATCCTACTAAAGAATCTTTTTTATGATTAAGTCCTGTAGTTTCGGTATCAAGAGCAATAATACTATCTTTTTCTATGGCATTAATTACCTCAAAAAGCTTAGTTTCGCTGTCAAGAAGTACCGATTCAAGGGCTTCCCTTGGCACTTCATCAATAAGAGCCTTTGGTGGCTTAAGGTCTTCTATCATTCCCTTTGCTTTTAACTGTCTAAGAATTCCATTAAGCTCATACCTATGTAAGTCATCTACTATGCCTAAAAAAGGATTTTTGTCACTCAAAATAAACTTAGAAAAGTCTAAGCTTTCAAAGATATCGTCCACTAATGTTACTAACTTTTGAGATCTCCAAGCATCTTTTTCAAAGTCTCTCAACTTCTTTTGAACGCCTGCTGGCTTCACTTCATCAATATTGTCATAAATACCTTGAAGAGTTTCAAACTGAGATAAAAGCTTTTGAGCTGTCACCTTGCCAACACCTTTTACACCAGGAACATTATCTGCAGAATCTCCTAATAAGGATTGATAATCCGTAAACTGATCGGGACGAATTCCATATTTTTCAATACAGGCTTCTTCATCCATATTTTTTCTTTTTATAGCGTCAACCACAACTACCTTACCATCATCTATCATCTGATATAAGTCTTTGTCATGCGAAACTATACGGACTTTCATACCTGCTTTTACAGCTACTTTTGCGACAGAAGCAATCATATCATCGGCTTCATAACCTGATTTTGACACGGTAGCAAAACCCATCTTTTCTACCCATTCAATTGCGATAGGCAGTTGGGCTAATAAGTCCTCTGGAGGGGGCTGTCTGTTTGCCTTGTACTCAGGATCAATTTCATTTCTAAAGGTTGGGCCCTTCATATCAAGGGCAAAGACAATATAGTCGGTATTATGTTCTTTTTCTACACTAGCTATAAAGTTTGTAAAGCCTGTTAAAAGCCCCGTGGGAAAGCCATCTTTGTTTCTAAGAGGGGGTAAGGCAAAAAAGCTACGAAATAAAAATCCGAAGGTATCGATAATAGTTATGGTTTTAGACAAGGTATTTCCTGAAAATATTTTTCTAAGTATAGTTTGCTAAGGCAAAAAGTTTACTAAAATGGGTTCATTTATTACATTATTAAATATGCTATACTGTAATTATGAAACAATTATTTTTACTAACTTTTCCTTTTATGCTCTGGGCACAGGTTTACCAAATAACAGGACCTAATAAAAATGTTGCACAAAATGTCGTAGCAAAGATTTTAACAAAAGCCTATGCCCAAGCAAACTTAGAAATGAAGGCTGTCTTTCTTCCACCGCAAGAAGCTTTAGATGCTTCTTGTTCAGGAAAACTTGATGGGGAGTTAGCTCGCATTAAAAAGATATCAAAATTTTGTCCTGACCTAAGAATCATCCCTGTTTCGCTTGTAAATATAGAGGCTGTTGCCTATTCTAAAGACAAAAACATTCATATAAAACAATGGGCAGACTTAAAAAACTATAATTTTACCATTACAAAGGGTTCAAAATTCATTGAAGAAGCCACAAAAAACTTCAAAAAAGAATCAGTGAGCACCTTTCCTGAAGCATTTGAAAAGTTAATGAAAAATAAAACACAGATTATAGTTATCCCTAAAAAATCAGCCTTACATTTAATGATAGAAAAAAAATATTATGAGATTAAACCGGTAAGCCCTGTATTAAAAAAACTTAAACTGTATCATTTTTTACATAAAAAAAATGCAAAACTTATCCCTATTCTTACACCTATACTACAAAAGATGAAAGACTCTGGTGAAATTTCTTATATAAATACTTCTTACTTACGAAGCTTAGTTAAGTAAACTATTCTGGTAGATTTTTTACTGCCTCAATAAAAAGCATATCCATTAATGCATCAAATGAACTAAAATTATTTCGTTCTTCAAAATCTCCCATTCGATTTTTAATAAATTCTAAACGTTGAGACAGAGGCTTTTCAGTTAAACCTTCAAAGTATTTTTTATCCATACCCTTATAGAGTCTAAAGATATAAGCCGCTCCATTAACTTCGATAAAAAAGCAAGCAGATGCCTTTTTCAATTTTGACTTTTTAAACTCAACCGTTAGAACCTGAGTTTTCCCCGAAAAGAAGCCAGAAAAACTCATATTTTCTACATAGGTATCAAAGCCTTTTAATTTAAGACTATGAATTTTATTATAAACACGATTTAAAAAAATCTTTTCAACTTCTTCTTCTGTCTTACTTTCAATCGTATGAAGACTAAGTTTGTCTGCATATATATTTTCAAATTTTAATTTCATCTAAGGATTATAGCTTAAATTCCTTGCATGAAAAAACCTTTTAATTTTTCTTCTTCTAGATAAGATGGTAAAATTGCACATGGAATTAAAATATATTAAACATTATCACCCTGATACCCAAGCCCAAGTCCAAGCCCTAATAAAAAAAGACAAATTAGCAGAACATATCCTAGGAAAATATCCAAAAACGCATACAATAAAAACAGACAAGGCTCTTTTTACTTATATAATGAATTATAAAAATGAGCATATGAGAAAATCAGACCCTCTCTCTAAGGCCTTATATGACGGAAAGGTTCAAACACTTAATGCCTTAGGAACACACCGATTTATTTCAAGAGTTCAAGGGGGAAAACTTAAGGCAAAAAATGAGATAAGAGTAGCCCCCATCTTTAGAAATATGCCTGAAGAATTTTTAAGAATGATCGTAATACATGAACTTGCCCACTTTAAAGAAAAAGAGCATAACAAAGCCTTTTATAAACTATGTGAGCACATGGAACCTAGCTATCATCAACTTGAATTTGACCTTAGACTGTATCTCACTCAGATGGATATAAGCACAAAGCTATATTAGTTAGCAATTTAGTGCAATTCCATCCACCAAGATAATACCTTAGGGTGCTTTTTTACTTTTTTATTAAACCAGTCATCTTGTCTTTCCCAATCAAGGTATTCTCCTGTCTCATTTAAAAATTCTTCTTCAAAATGCTCATAAGATTCATAGTTTTCTAGAAGCGCTAAAATAGCATACCGTGCCCCTATATTATCATTTGGATTTGACTTTAAAAGCTGTAATAAAATAGCCAAAGCTTCATTTTTATTTCCAGCTAACCATAACATAGTCGCAAAATTAAACAGTATACGGATAATATGCCTATTTTCTGTAAATCCCCAAGGAAGACTTTCGGGAAACTCATCATTCTTATCAGAGATTAAAGCAACCGCTTTGTAATATCCTTGAGAAAGAATTTTAAAAGCTTTTTCTACATCCTTATCGGCTATATAATATTCATGCAAGGTAATATACGGATCAAAATAATCAGGATCTTTTTTTATAATATCTTTCAAAGACTTTATACTCTTTTTAACATCCTTACTTGTAGGGCTTTCTAAAAAATTCCAATACGTTTCATTTACTTCAAATCTATCCATATCAATATATTCAGATATTTCATAAGGGTCGTTATTAAGCATCTCTTCTTTGTTATTGTCTATATAAAATTCAACATCAAAGACCTTTTGTGTGATAGCAGATGCCTTAATTCCGAAGTACAACCCCACAGCCTTCGCTGTAATCCCACCTCGGCCATTAAGACTGTTCATTTTAAGGTATACATAAATGATAGCCGCAGCCAACAACCCTAGGTTCTGTGCATTTATTATCATTTCTGGATTATTTTTGTGTAAGAGTTTTAAGAGTTTTTCAGGTTCTTTAGAAACCTTAAGCTTTTCAAAACTATACTTTAATACTAATTTTTCTATTTCTTTATAATTTTTTTGCATCTATTTCTTCCTAGTTATTTTTAAAACAAAATTTTATCATCAAGTAGCTTATGGACACCTCTAAAAACCCTATACTCACTCAGCGATACAAGAAGTTTACTATTACGAGGCGAGTATGTGAAGGAGCTACTAGTAGCTTCAATCGTACTCAACGAAGTAAGAGTGAATATAGGGTTTTTAGAGGTACCATTAAGCTATACTTACATTCATGAATACCTATAAAGAAAAATTTGAAACTTCCATAAAATCTACCTACTTTAAAAAGCTCAAGCCTGAGCAACAAGCCTTTATTCAAGACAAAGCTTTTTTCCATAAGTTTTCGTATCAGCAACTTCGTCTTATTATTGAGATGTCTAATGATTTTGAAATGTGGGGAGAGAAGAATATCATGCAAATATGGCCAGAGCATACCCATGCTAAGGTTATCTTACAAAGAATTACTAAGATTTATAATGAGGTGAAGAACAAACCAAAATCTTATGATGGTTTTGATCCTTCTATTCTTCGTTCTGAGCAAAAATTTTCATTTACCACTAAAGCCAAAGAAGGTTTTGGTTTAGGTATGTGTCCTGTTGCTTCTGAGGACACCCGTTGTTGTAATCTAATGACAT
This sequence comes from Sulfurimonas sp. MAG313, assembly GCF_029216045.1. GTDB lineage: Bacteria > Campylobacterota > Campylobacteria > Campylobacterales > Sulfurimonadaceae. The sequence continues at coordinate 18,918 of NZ_JAEMVE010000025.1, forward strand.
TAGACGCTGTGGAAAGTTGTGGTTTTGATTGTTCCTATTGTACTATCCAGTCTTTTTATAAAGAAGAGAAAATCACCTTTGACTCTGGCTTTAAAGACAAGCTTAAAAATCTTCAACTTGACCCTAATAAAACTTATCATATAGGCACAGGACAATCTTCTGATTCTTTAATGTGGGGAAATAAAGAAGGTGTTTTAGAGGCCTTATTTGACTTTGCTAGAAAAAATAAAAATGTTATTTTAGAATTTAAAACAAAGTCTGACAACATTAAATACTTTCTTGAAAATAATGTACCCCCCAATATCATTTGCACCTGGTCTTTAAATACCAATACCATAGTACAAAATGAAGAACATTTAGCCGCATCTTTAGGCAAAAGAATAGCCGCCGCAAGAGCAGTAGCAAACAAAGGGGTGATTGTTGGTTTCCATTTTCATCCTATTGTCGCTTATGATAACTACTTAGAAGAATATAAAGAAGTGTATGATGAGCTTATACATACCTTTAAGCCTGAAGAAGTTTCTTTAATTTCTATGGGAACACTTACCTTTATTAAGCCTGTCATAACTAAACTTCGCCAAAGAAACTTTAATTCAAAAATCTTGCAAATGCCCTTTGATAATGCAGCTGGAAAGGCTTCGTATCCACTTAAAATTAAAGAAGAGATGTTTAAACATGCTTATGAGTCTTTTAAGCCTTGGCATAAGAAGGTTTTCTTTTATTTATGTATGGAAGACCATAGTTTGTGGAAAAAATGTTTTGGGTATGAATATTACGCGAATGTTGACTTAGAAAGAGCTATGGTAAGCTCTTATTGTGAAAAAACAGGGATGGACTACATATATTCTTAATAACTGATCTTACGCACTAAGTATAGTGTGAATGCCCAGTTAATAATCAGGGAGAATACCCAGTTGTTCCATAACATTATCCACCACATCCTCAAGCATTTCATGATCGTATCCAGCGTCATGAGCCTTTCTTAGACCAAAGGTAATGGCTTGATCTGAAAATGGTCCATTTATAGGAGCAATTGTTTTTATAATATTAAGGGCAGTTGCATATTCTTTAATCTCAGCAGGTGCTTTAGAGTAGGTATCTGAAAAACGAATCATATCTACAAAGGTAGCATCAAATTTCCAATGCTCAAAGATAGCAGCCGTAACCGTGGCTGTTGTTTCTTCTACATAAGAAAACTCTACTTGAGGGATATTATGGCTGGTTTCAATTTCTGATTTAAAGTTATACAAAAGGTCTTCTTTAATAATATCAGAAGCAATAATAATCTTACCCGTTTCTTGAAGAAAACTAGCAAGAAATAAATCTTCCATTTTCTTTCTATCAATCTTAGAATACCAATTATGCATTAAAACTGCTTGTTGATTGGAAATGTCAGCAAATTTTTCTGAACTAACACCATACGGTTCCATATCAACATTTAAAAGTTTTCTCACCGAATTACCTATGGCAATAGAACGCGTCATACTCATACCAAAAAGAGAAACGGCCTGAGACACATTTTTTATCTCTTTACCAAAACAATATAAGGGAGAATTAGCAGCTTTTAGTAAGTTTGCAACAATCATAGGGTCTTTTTCGACCACACCAACTAAGTCATTTATCGCCGCTTCAGGGTCAGCACACACTTTTTGCATTTCGACAATAGTTTTAGGAAGCGCAGGAAGAGATTTAATACTTTCAACTAGAGAGGATTTCATATATATATCACTTTAATTAATTTAGTTAAGAGGGTCGTTGTACACCCTCTTGTTTTGTGTACTCTATTGTAGCACTAATTGTTTATTTTTTATGTAAAGCCAGCTCTTTTTTCAAAAACTCTCCTGTATATGAACCCATTTCTTTATGATTTTCAGCCAATTGTTCAGGTGTACCTACACCAACAATACGTCCCCCTTTGGCTCCACCTTCTGGCCCCATATCAATCACATAATCCGCATTTTTTACTAAATCAAGATTATGCTCAATCACTAAAACGGAGTTACCTAAGTCCACAAAGTTATGAAGAACCTGAGTCAAACGGTTTACATCTTCAAAATGCAGCCCTGTGGTCGGCTCATCTAAGATATATAAGGTCTTACCTGTGTCTTTACGACTTAACTCTTTTGAGAGCTTGATTCTTTGAGCCTCACCCCCAGATAAAGTAACTGCATTTTGACCTAAAGAAATATATCCAAGACCTACATCGTGTAAGGTTTGCAGTTTAATCTTGAGTTTTGGAATAGGTGCAAAAAATGCTAATGCATCTGTTACAGACATATACAAAACATCAGAAATTGATTTTCCTTTATACAATATCTCTAAAGACTGAGGGTTATAACGCTTTCCATGACATGAATCACATTTCACCATGATATCAGGTAAAAAGTGCATTTCTATTTTAATTTCGCCCTCACCTTGGCACTTTTCACAACGCCCACCTTTAACATTAAAAGAAAACCGTGAACTAGTATATCCTCGTATTTGAGCTTCTTTTGTTTTAGCAAATAGATTACGAAGCTCATCCATTAGACCTGTATATGTAGCCGGATTAGAACGAGGCGTTCTACCAATAGGACTTTGATCAAGGTAAATAACCTTATCTAATTGCTCAAGTCCTTCAATTTCGACACCCTTTACCTTTTTAACTTTTCGAGCATGATTTAATAATTCTCGTGCCACAGGCAAAAGGGTTTGAAGGATTAATGACGACTTACCCGAACCACTTACTCCCGAAACACAGACCAAGTTGTGAAGAGGAATTTTTACAGATACATCTGTTATATTATTAATCGTGACATTTTTTACTTCTATCCAATCTTCTTGAGGACGTCTGTGAAAATATTCTATCTTTTTTCGACCATATAAATAATCCGCAGTAAGGGTTTTTGCCTTTTTCATCTGTTCTAAGGTGCCATTAAAAATAACTTCTCCCCCGTACTTACCTGCACCAGGTCCGATATCTACGATATAGTCTGCATTTTCAATTGTTTCTTTATCATGCTCCACCACAATAACGGTATTTCCTTTTTCTTGTAACGAACGAAGAGTACGAATAAGTTTTAAAGTGTCTCTTTCATGAAGCCCAATACTTGGTTCATCTAAAACATACATTACACCCGTTAATCCTGATCCAATTTGTGAGGCGATACGAATTCTTTGAGCTTCTCCTCCTGAAATTGAGCGGGCATCACGTGAAAGTGAAAGATATCCCAACCCTACATCATAAAGAAAAAAGAGTCTTTCTTTAATCTCATTTAAAATGGGTTCACCAATCATGGCCGTTTGTTTAGAAAAATCTTTAAAATTCTTATCATCTTTAAAAAAAGCGTAGGTGTCTTCTATAGGCATTTTAATAAGCTCAAAAATTTTCTTCCCTGCTACATCAACGGCTAAAGATTCTTGTCTTAAACGGTTTCCATCACACTTAGAACAGGTTTTTTCACTCATATAGTCTTGAAGTTCTTTTTCATCTTTAAACATATCGTAAGCTATTTTTGTAATCCCTGGCCATACACGTTTAATAGGATGTCCCTTCCATTCAAAAGGAACCTCGTCTATACTTCCATGTAATATTGCTTTTTTCTGATGTTCTTCTAATGCACTAAAGGGTTTTGTAACAGAAATCTTTTCATGGATACAAAAGCCTTTTAGAAAAGTGAAGTAATATCCCTTATTTATCCCATAAACAATCTTTACCGCACCCTTATCTACCGATAAATCGGCATCAATAATCTTATCATTATCTAAGGCATAACGAATCCCTAAACCATCACACTCAGTACATGCACCCTTAGGTGAATTAAACGAAAAAGACAAAGGTTCAAGAGGCTCAAAACTCACCTTACACGTATGACACGCTAAGTGTTCTGAATAATGAATCATTTTACTAGGAAGTCCTACTTCTTCATAATTAAGAATTTCTATTTCTAGTTCACCATAAGATTCTTTCAAGGCTTTTTCAACATCTTGAGCAATACGTTCTTGATTGTCATCTTTCATAACGATACGGTCTATTACAACCTTAATAGTGTGTTTTTTAGTCTTAGAGAGTTCTATATCTTCATCAAGTCTAGCCATAACTCCATCAACCATAGCTCGTACATATCCCTTAGCACGAAGGGATTCTAAAAGATCTACAAAGGTGCCTTTTTTCTCACGTATAAGAGGTGCTAAGATTATAACCTTAGAGTTTAATGGAAGTTTAGCAACTTGATCAATAATATCCGCTGCATTCATTTGTGAAATTGGCTTAGAACAAATATGACAATGTTGTTCCCCTACTCTAGCAAATAATAAACGTAAATAATCATAAATCTCTGTAATGGTACCCACTGTTGAACGTGGATTTTTCGAGGTTGTTTTTTGGTCAATGGCAATCGCAGGGGTCAACCCTTCGATTTTATCGACTTCAGGCTTTCCTATCTTGTCTAAAAATTGTCTTGCATAAGAAGAAAGAGACTCAATATAACGTCTCTGACCTTCAGCGTAAAGAGTATCAAAGGCAAGGGTTGACTTACCCGAACCGCTTAAACCTGTAAAAACAATAAGCTTGTTTTTAGGAATGGTTAAAGAAACATTTTTAAGATTATTTTCGCGTGCGCCGGTAACTTTGATCATGAAAAAGTCCTGTATAATAAATAAGATAAAACAGATACATAAAAACTTAGTAAAAGTCTTTTTTGCAAAATACTTGATGTTTTATGGTTAAGGTAGACACCTAAGTAAACCCCCACTAAAGAGGCCATTCCAATAATAATACCATCAAGGTATTGAATATGTCCTACTAAAGAAAAGCTTATGAGTCCTGAAATAGATGAAAAAACAACAAAAAACAAACCAGCAGAAATAGCCTTTTTAATCTCAAAGTGTAAAAACCCTACCAAAATGGGCACTAATAAGATAGACCCACCTACCCCAATAGAAATAGCAAAGACACCTAAGGCACAACCAATTAAAAATAAAAAGGCAGGATGGATACTTCGACTTTGAGTATACGTAGCTGGGGTATACGCCATTCGAGCCAAAGCGATCATTACAAATCCAAGAAAAATATATTCAAGAGTTTGTGCAGGGACTATGGACACTACCCAACCACTAAATAAGGCACCAATAAAGCCACCTATACCTATTGATAAGACTGTGTCAAATTCTAATGATCCTTTTTTAAAATTCAAAAAGGAACCATATAAAGAAGAAAATACCATTTGCACCACAGAAATACCTATGGCTGTTTTAATATCATACCCCATAAATAAAAGTATAGGTACAAGAATAGTGCCGCCACCAATACCAAAAAATCCAGATAATACACCAACGGCCATACCTAAAAATACTAATTCAATCATTGTAAATAGTTCTATAATTTCTGCCTATATATTTTTGTAGAATTGTACTTAAATTATCCTACTTAAGGCATTAATTTAGCACATTAATTTTGTAAAAGAATGTTCAGCACTTCTAAATAAGGGTAAATTCAGCCCTTTACATCATTTTAACCCATGCCTATTGATTAAGATTAAATGATTAATCTATACTTAATACATTTTACTTATAATATATGGAACAAGACTATTTACTGACCTTACGCACTATACATAGTGCGTAAGGTCAGTAATTTACCAGATTTCTTGTACATTGGGGACATAATTATGCTTTCTATTATTATTCAAGCAGCTGAGAATTTTCTACATAACCAAATTGATTTAAAGACTGAGAAGTCTACCGATATCAACACCTTTTCTAAAATGAGAACAGTAATTGCTTCTATAGACGTAAAGATGGATGATGGAGAGACTAAAACCATTTATCTTGGTTTTAATGAAACACTCATTAAAGAAATTATTTCTGTTTATCTTATGGAAGATGATGCAGATGATGCAACTATGCAAGATATGGTATTAGAATCGACTAATATGATTGTAGGTAGTGCAAAAGTTTTAGCTGAAGAAGCTGAAAAAGAACATTTCATGATAACAACACCTGAGTTTAAGGCCATTGAAGAGTTTGACAACTGTATTTGCAGTGAGATTTCGATTTTAAGTACTTCTAAAGACTCTCTTGTTATCGGTATAAAAGGATAAGGGATTAAAACTTAATGCCAGAAGAAGAGACACGAACACTTGAAGAGCAGATGGCTGAAAACCGTCTTGACAATCTGAACTTAGAAGATGCAGAGATTGAAGACTTAGCATGGATGAATTATGAAGGACTTCTGGATATGGAAGTTGAATTTATCGCGGACTTAGGTCAAACGAACTTAACCATCAAAGAAGTTTTAGCCCTTCAAAAAGGTTCCGTTATAGACTTACATAAACCTGCGGGTGAGAGTGTAGAAGCCTATGTCAACAATCGTATTGTTGGTAAGGGTGAAGTTATGGTGTATGAAAAAAATCTTGCTATTCGTATTAATGAGGTACTTGATTCTACCTCTGTAATTTATTATCTATCTAAAGAGCGTACCTTATGAAATATCTTGTATTATTGTGTCTTCCATTCTTTCTTTTTGGATCAAAAATCCTCTCTTATAATGTTTATGAACGTTCAAACCGTGTAGATTTAATGATAACATTTGACACACCCTTTGATGGGAAGCTTTCTCAAATTAAAAAAAATAATAAGATTATTTTAAAGCTTGATAATGCTTCAATTGAAGCCCCTAAAATTAAAAACTTAAATACAAGCTTTTTACATAAGATGACCATCACTCCTATTGGTTCACATACTGAAGTTATACTTCAAACTGCTGCTAATATTAAAATGACAGCCTCAAAGACTAGTGATGCCTATGGTTTACGTTTACGTTTTCAAAAAAATGTGCCTGTGTTACAATCAAGCACTGCCCATGTGCCCGCATTATCCAGTACCTCTAATTTAGAAACAAAACAAGACGCTGAGTTTAATAATTCATATTATATTGTGATTGCTATTTTACTTCTTGGAATTTTTATCATGCTCTGGCTAAAAAAGAAAATGGGTCCGAGTCACGACCAAGGAAAACAACCTTGGTTATTTAAAACAACTAAGAAAAAAGAAGGCATTTCCGTTCGTTTTCAAAAACCATTGGATCCTAAAAATCGGGTAGCAATGCTTGACTTTGAAGGGCAATCTTACCTAGTACTATTGGGAAATACAAATGTTTTACTTGATAAATATGCACAAGGGAAGCCTATTCGAACTCAAAATGAATTTGACAAGGTTCTTGACGATAACAAGGCTGAGCTTGATTCTTATTTAAAGCTTGACAATATCGATACAGAACCTTTACAATCGTATAAAGAAAAAGCATCTGCTCAAAACTATGAGCTAAGATAAAAAAATCACTTTTTCTTATATATTTACAAATTAAATATATAATTACAAAGAGAAACTTAAGAGCTACCCTTAAGTCAGCTTTTGTTACTATTCAATAAAATTTAATAAACTAGGAAAAGCCCATGAAAACAAAACTATTTTTGACCGTAGTCTCTACTCTACTAATTTTAGGATGTGGGAACAGCGCTCCTACTCCTTGGCAAAAAGCTGGATTTGATGGAAAAGAAAGTACTCAAAAATCTTGGCAAGCATGGGAGAAAATCCATGTAAAAGCTAAGGATTATAAAGATTGGCAAAAGATTGGTGTAAGAACACCAGCAGCGGCTTCAGAATGGATTTCATTAGGAGCAACTATCCCAAAAAATGCCTATACATGGATGAGGGAAGGAGTTAAGACATCTCAAGAAGCACGACAATGGCAAAAAATTGGCATTTATGATGTAAAGCATGTAAAATTCTGGAAAGATGCCGATGTAAACACACCAAAAGACGCTAAAGCATGGATAGATGCAAATATTAAAAGTCCTCAAGAAGTTAAAAAATGGACCAGTGCTAAAATCTCCACAGCTAAAGCTGCGCAAGATTGGAAAAAATTAGGACTAAATATAGATGAAATTGATGCATGGAAAAAAGCCGGAGTAAAGAGTTATAAAGAAGGTCGACAATGGCTAAAGATAAAGGTTACACGACCTAAACATGTAAGAGACTGGAAAAATGTAGGTATTGTAAGTCCTCAAGAAGCTAAGTCATGGATGCAAGCATCTATTCCCTTAGCTAAGATAGCCTCAGAATGGAAAGAAGCAGGAAAACAACCTAAAGACGCTATGCCTTGGGCTGAAATTTCTCAATTAAGATATCCGGATGTGGTTCAATGGAACCGATTAGGTGTCACCTCTCCCAATCAGGCCAAAGGATGGATAGCCCTTGATATTGATTCACCTAATAAACTCAGTGTTTGGAAGATAGCTAGAGTAGATACAGCAGCACAAGCAAAGGCATGGATTGATATTGGGGTGAATGATGCTTCGATTGTAAGTGAGTGGAAACGTTCAAACTATAACACCCCTAAAAAAGCAGCTCCATGGCTAGATGCTCAGGTTAAAACACCCCATGAAATTAAAGATTGGAAAAAAATAAACCTACATTCACCTAAGGCTGTTAAGTCATGGACCAGCATTGGAGTGTTTACTCCACAAGAAGTAAAAGCTTGGCTTAGATTTTCTCCATCAAAGTCTAAAATTGCAAAATGGGTAGCAGAAGGTTATGTTCCAGAAGAAGACCCTCAGACCAGAAGATCAACAGTACAAACACCTGTACAAACACAAAACAAAGCGGCTTCAAAACAGAAAAACAATAAGATCATTATAAAGAATAAAGGTATCTTACTAGATAATAATGAACGTAAGAGGTAATGCTTTTTTCTTATTATACTAAGTATTACGACACCAAACCTTAGCGGAAAGACCCTTTATGATTATGCTAGTAAGGGTGATAAGAAACAGATTTGTCTTATATAAGCTTTTTTTTTCTTAAATTTTAAATTAAGGCTTTTTTCTGATTACTTAAATTTTGCAAATAGTTAGATATATTCATCAGTGAAAATGTAACAAGAAAAATCATAAGACCAGGAAATATTCCTACCCACCAGGCTATATCATTAACAGATTTTGCGGTACTAAGTATACTACCCCAACTCATCTGTGGAGCCGTTATACCAAGACCTAAAAAGCTTAAACCTGACTCCGCTAAAATAGCTCCACCCACTCCAAAGGTAAACGATACAAAATAAATAGGGGCCAATAAAGGGGCGTAATATTTTAATAATATCTTCCATTTACTCACACCTGCTATATTTAGAATCTTAATAAAAGGTGCGGAGGTAATACTAAAGCTTTCTGAGCGTATAAGGCGACCTGTAGTCATCCATCCTGTTATGGAAATAATAAAAATCAACACAAAAACAGAAGCATTGACATAAGAAATAAGAGCTAAAAGTAAAAAAAAGGTAGGAAAGGTTAAAAACAGATCCACCATCACTACAAATCCTTTATCCACCTTTCCTCTTAAAAAACCAGCCGTTGCCCCAAGTATCAAACCTAAAAAAGAAGAAATAAGGGCCGAACCTATACCAATAGTTAAAGACACCTGTCCCCCTTGCAAAACTCGTGCAAGTAAATCACGACCTAAGCGGTCTGTTCCAAAAGGATGTATTAGTGAAGGAGAAGACAGGATAGATAAGGCGTCAAGTTCATAGGCGGACGTCGTATATAAGAGGTTTCCAAAAAAGGAAAATAGAAAGATAAAAATTAAAACTAGAAGACTAAAATAAGGTTTTTTCACACATACTCTTTTTGAAGAAGTATACCATTTTACTGTTTAAGTCCTAAAAGAGTATCTAACATTTGATCTATCGTAGTAATAATCTTAGCCGCTGCACTATAGGCCGTTTGATATTTAATAAGATTAACCATTTCTTCATCTATGTTAACCTTAGAGATAGACTCATAGCTTAATAAGATTGAATTATATTTTGCGGCAACGGTTTCATTTGTAATAATAGCAGCATTGGTACGTGTACCCACATCTGTTACAAGCGCGTCGTAATAGCCATACAAAGAGTCCTTAATAACCAGTCCATTTGCCTCATACTCTACATTTTCAAATTGAAGTTGAAGCATATCATTGGCTAATTTATTATCTCCATCTACGGGGGACTTATTTGCTCTAATGATAGAAGGGTCTTTTTTCAAGGTCGAATTCAAATTAATATTTGTAGCGTCATCTCCTTGAAAAAATCGACTCATCCCAAGAGCCCCTGCAAAGTTACTACCCGAAGCCAGACCATTGCTTTGGTCATCTTCTATCCCAAAGGTATAGCCAGGAAAATCATTTTCATTGACTTGTATGGATAATTCACCCGATATATTTGTAGGATTATAACTATACACAGAGCTCAAAATAGAATTAATATCATTTATTGCATTTCCATCAGAATTGTCATCTATCTGAGCTTTTAACTGACCTATGATACTGTTTGATGAACCATTAGGAGGAAAGGCCAAAGAATCGTCCATTACCGTTGTGCTCGTCACTGTAATCGTTCTTCTAGCGGCTTCGTCTCCATTGATATCATAAGCAATCATATCAAAACTTCCCTCACGAAAGTTTAATGTCGAGTCTTTAAGCGTGGCATTGGCTTCAAGACTTAATCGATCTGAAACCATACTTGTTTGAGCCCCTTGAGCATATAAATTATTTGTACTCTCAATTAAACCTGCGGCAAATCCATCAAGTTGGTTCATTATTTCTTGAAGTTGACCATTTTTCACATATCCATTTTCATCAAACT
>NZ_JAEMVE010000026.1 GCF_029216045.1 Sulfurimonas sp. MAG313
ATTTAAGCCGTATAATATTTTTGTTTATTTTCGTACATTTTTGCATCTGCTATTTCAATAAGTTGTTTAAACTCTGAGCCATCACCGGGATAACAAGCATAACCGATAGCCATATTCACCGTAAATTCTCTGCCCTTGTCTTCAATCTTTATCGTTGAGTTTTTATTAATGCTCTCTACCATTCGTTTTATCTCATCTTGCGAATCTAATTGCTCAATAATCATTACAAATTCATCTCCACCATAGCGAGCAACCGTGTCACTTTGCCTGACACTATTTTTCAGATTTTTGGCTACATTTTTCAAGACCTTATCTCCAAAATTATGGCCATAGGTGTCATTGAGCTTTTTAAACGCATTTAAATCACACACGAAGATGGCTATCTTTTTATTTTTACGTTTGGTATGAAAGACGGCCTGAGAAAACCTATCTAGTAGTAAAACACGGTTTGCAAGTCCGGTTAGGGGATCATGTGTCGCTAAGTACTGCTGTCTATTTTCTAAGTCCCGCCTAGTAGTAATATCTTCCAGAGTAACGATATAAAAAGTTTTTCCATGATGTTTTATTCTAATGATATCTTCTTGAAAGAGTAAAATTGTGCCATCTTTACAGCGGTTATAAATTTCGAAACTACAATGTTCTTGTGCTAAAAGTTTTGTCCATAAATCTTTATAATACTGATGATTATATTTTCCTGACTTTAAAATAGAAATGGGTTCATTAACAAGTTCATTATTGTTGTAGCCTAAAAGCTTTCTAAAAGCTTGGTTTATCTCTACAAACATTCCTGCTTCATCTGCTATAAAAGAAGCTCTTGCTGATTTCATAAAGGCCAAGGAACTGAGATCCTTCCCTATATTATTGCCTATAAAATTGCTAAAAAAATAATCAAGTATCTTCATAGCCATAGTTTAACAATTTGAAGTCATCTCTATGTCACATATTCTTTAAAAAAGTATAAAAATTTGTTTTTTCTAGCAAAATAATCTACTTTAATCAAGATATTATTGTTTTTACAAATTGTATCTACCATATGAAGACCAATGCCATGACCCTTTTTGTCTTTATGTTCTCTGTGGTATCGGTTAAAAATAATATCTATATTTTCTATCTCTTCTCCAAAGGTATCAAAGGAGAGTAAAAGATTGTCATTAATTTTGCTAAGTGTAACAACAATCGTTTTGCCTGTCGCACCATATTTAATAGAGTTTGACAAGTTATTGTCTATCAAATACTCGGCTTCAATAAGATTCATATTAATCATCAAGTCATCTTCAACAACATGTTCAATCTTCGTATCATAAGCCTGTGCAATGGTGGAAAAAAGAGCAATACGCTGTTTAAGCAGGTCTGAAAGATTTAAGATTTCAGGAGGAAAGTCAATATGTTCATGATGAAGGGCATAACTTAGGGAATCATACATATGTTCTATTGATATCAGTGAAGCTTTTATTTGAAGAATGGCGTCAGTGTCCTTAGTTTCTAGCATTTCTAGCACGATTTTAATCACACTCACGGGTGTGCGAACCTGATGAATAGTGTTTGCTGTAAAATTTTTAAACTCTTCTAGTAAGGTTTCATTGCTTAATATTTCTCGTTTTAAATCTTGAAGAAGTTGATTATAGGCAAGGCTCATTGTCCCGATTTCATCAGTTTGGTTCATTAGTTTTTTGATATCAACCGTTTCTTTTGTTTTCATTTTAAGTTGAAGGCTTTCTATAGGTTTTATAACTCTCGTTTGGATAATAAAAATGAAAAATATCAAGATGATAAATAATATAAACCACACCAAATAAGCCATGTAACTTAGCCTATCTATTGTTTTTTCAGCGTCACTTTCATCAAGTTCTATGGAAATGACAAAAACCGTGTTTTCTTTGTAATTTACGTAGGAGTAAAAAGACATTAGAACCTTATGGATATACTTTCCATCTTTATGATAATAAAAGTCTTTGTATTTCACATCTTTAATAAACTTATTAATATAATGTTTAAAATTATGCTCATCTATAACTTCACCTTCCTTGCGTAAGGGGCTAAAATTATTATAAAGGTTTCTCTCAACAAGCATATGACCTTTGCTCCCTGGTGTATAGTTTTTTGTATATAAAACATCAAAGGCTATATTTTTAACATCATTTAAAAAAAGCACATAAATTTCAGTATCCAGTAAGTTTGGAATGTCTGCATAGGCTTGGTCTAAAAGGTTCTTTAAAGTTTGTTTATCTTCTATACTGACACTAATTTGTATGAGGTAGTCTTTGTTTTTAGCTTTTTGCACAATGTACTTTTTATACCTATTGCTAAGGGTATCATTAATGGCAGATGACAAATCGATATAGTTTGGATTTTTAAAGGTCTTAATCATAACCTTTAGGGCTTCAGGTATTACATGAAAGTCTAAGCCCTTGTCTGGTTTAAAGCTTGTACTTTGTATAACATACTCTTTGTTAACAAGGTAGATATGATAAGAAAGATTATCAAGATTATCATTGAGTTCTTTTCTTAATACTTCAAGCGAAGCATTCTGTCCATTTTTTTCAAAATATTTTTGTGCATGCCGCAAGGCCTCATACATTTCATTATTATATTTGTCATATTCCCAGACCGCCTTATCATTAAGCGCAGACATCTTTTTTGTTACTTCATAAGCACGGTTTATGGACTCAGTGTTTAACGATGCCCGCGTACTTTCTTTGATTTGTTGGTAACTGACGTACATATAAGTAACAGAAACACCCGTCACCAAAAAAATAAGAAGATAAAGAATAGTTTTTATTTTAAGTGTGCTTATCATTATATTTTCCACTCTATTGACAGATAAAACGACCTACCTTGAGCAGGAAATCCGTATTGCCATTGGTAATTTTCATCGCTGATGTTTTTTATACCCACTCTAGCGGAGAATTCATCTTTCATCTTGTACGACACTTGTGCATCAAAAAGGTGATACCCTTGTATTTTATATAAGGTATCTAAGTCACTTGGGAAGTTATTAGTGTACTGAGACGATGTATACACATAAGATAAAAAAGCATTGATTGTATTACTAATTTCTATTGTATCTTGAAGAATTATTTTATGATGAGGAGTAAAGGCCAAGTCTTTATTTTTATCATCTTGAACATTAGCATAGGCGTAAGAGATTCTTATGCTGTTTTTGTCTAAGGCTTTGGTATCTATTCTACATTCTGCGCCATAATGCTCGGCAGAACCCTTGTTAACAAAGCCATTATTCGTCTCAATAATCACGTCATTCACATCATAATAATATAGCTCAACATTCATTTTAGATTTTTCACCTAGGGCGTAATTATAACCCGTAGCGTATTGCCAACTGCGTTCAGGTTTTACATTTTTATTCGCAGGGGCAAAAGAAAAAAATGTAAACATTTCAGACATAGCAGGCATTCTACTTTTTCTAGCAACACTAACAAAGAGTGTATTTTTATCTTCTTTCGCAGTGAGTTTTACTTGCGCATCAAGTGCCTCCTTATCATCCATTGCCTCGGTGCTTTCTTGGGATGCTTCGTTTTCTTTCATAAGGGTGTAAGAGGTACCCACTTCAAGTTCAAAACTATCAGTAAGTTGATGAGCATGTAATAGACTTGATTTGTAGGTATCTAGTTTTGTTGTGGCTGTTGGCATTGCGCCACCAAGCCTTATATGTTCGTTTTGCTCACTTAAAAAGACAAAACTTGTTTTTGAATCAGTAGTATGTTTA
>NZ_JAEMVE010000027.1 GCF_029216045.1 Sulfurimonas sp. MAG313
CTTACTGTATTGACTTAATTGAGGGTCCTTTTTTAGAGTGTGACGAAAGTGTGATTAAGGTCTTTAGACCCAAGCAAAAGTAAATGTTAAAAGTTCTGCTACTTCTTTTCGGTGTACTATCGATACTTTTAGCAGAACCTTCTATCTCACGCACCCAAGTGCATATGGCAACCTTCGTTTCCATCACCCTACCAAAGTCCAAACAAAATCTTTTTAAACCAGTTTTTGAGATTGTAAAAAACATGGATGAAACCTTTTCAAGCTATAAGACAGAGGCTCAAACCTTTAGGCTTAACCAAAAGAAAAAGCTTAAGGTATCTGATGATTTTATAAAGCTTTTAAAACTAAGTAAAGCTCTATACATTCAAACACAGGGCTATTTCTCTATCGCGATAGGGAGTATTACCAAAGATTTGTATCACTTTGGACAAACAAATGCCCATATTCCCACCAAAGAGAAACTGCTCCAAGCAAAGAGTGAAGCCTTGGGCTTTTTTATCAAAGAGCAAGAAGTTAGCTTAGATGAAAAGGTGAGTATAGATTTTGGTGGGATTGCAAAAGGCTATACCGTAGATAAAATCAAACACTTTTTGCAAAAACACAAAGTGAAAAAATTCCAAATCGCTCTGAGTGGAGATATCTACTGTGAGGGTAAATGTAAGATCGCGATACGCTCACCTTTTGAAAAAGATAAACTTATAGAAGTGTTGGACTTAGAAAACGAAGCCATAAGTACCAGTGGAAACTATGAACGCTACATCAAATCCAAAAAACACAACCATCTCATCAACCCTAAAAAAAGGGTCTCTCAAAAAAACATAGCTTCCATAACGCTTTACTCAAAACACCACACAAACACCACTTTAGATGCACTTGCCACCGCACTTTCAGTGATGCCACAACAAATCAGAATGAAGATACTTAAAAACCACCCGAAAATTTCGTATATGTTCATCACTACAGACAAAAAACGCCACCATTATGAGTATAAAAAGAAGGAAACACCATGAACCTAACACTAAACGAAGAACTAAGCGAAAAACTCGAAGCCTTTTCCCAAATCCTAGAAAAAAAGCCCATGACTATCGTAAACGAAGCCCTAGAATCTTACTTTAAACAGGCAGAGAAGATGATTTTAGAAAAGAGCATGAGTGAAAAAGACCCCGATACAGATATCAGTTTTGACGAGTTTTGGGATGGGGTGGATGTGTGAAGGTTTTGGTTTTATGCTTGAGGGAGTTGGGTATACTTTTTATGAATAATATCATCACATTATGTCCCTCTATTGGCTATTTTCGTAATAGTAGAACACAGGATTTAGTATAAGTGTAAGAAAAATCAATGAGAAAGCTAATTTTTCTTTTATATAGTAGCGTATAGTGTGAGCTATTAAATAGTTATGTGACAATTACACGCTATTAAATTTGAAAGCCTCAATATCAATATGCTATAATTAAATAAAAAATTATAAAGGAAAATGATGCCTTCATTATCAATGTTTTATGGAATCATAATTTATATGTATTACAAAGACAACAATCAACACCATAAACCGCATATTCATGCTATGTATCAAGATGATGAAATCATTATTGAAATTCCTAATGGAGAAGTTTTAGAAGGAAAATTTCCAAAGTCTAAGATGAAGCTTTTAAGTGCTTGGGTTGAATTGCATCAAGATGAATTAGTTGCTGATTGGAAGTTAGCAGTTGACGGTCAAAAACCTTATAAAATTGAGCCTTTAAGATAATGAATCCTAGAGTTAAAGAAGTCATTGCTACGGATGATTATAAATTAATACTTACATTTAAAAATGAAGAAAAAGGGATTTATGATTGTAGTGGCTTATTAGACTTTGGAATTTTTAAAGAATTTCAAGATATAAACTATTTCAAACAAGCTTTTGTTGAATACGGAACTGTTACATGGCCACATGAACAAGATATTTGCCCTGACACACTTTACTTAGACTCCGAACACATAACAAGTTCAAGAGACTGTGAAATAACTACTTGTAATCCGGGGACATAGTACCTATTTATTTTATGTTTTCATCTTTCTTAGGTCTCAAATCTCTACCTGATATTTCTTCTACATAATCACAAGAGTCTTTATTTTCACTAGGGCGTCCTTTTCTTATAATATATTCTTTGTCATTAAACTGTAATATTATAGTAATTTAAAAGAAATGTATTTTCTATAAACTTCCACAAACTAAAGGAAGCTGAAAATGAAAAACGTTCATATTTTAGCCTTATGTTGTCTCTCTTTTTCTCTTCATGCCAACAGCGTTGATAGTGCAATAGATAAGACAAATTTGGCAAACAAAAAAAGTGAATCTTCTCAAAAAAAGATTAATACTTATGCAGAAAAATCTGAGACAATATATGATGAATACTCAAGATTACAAAAAGAACTTAAGCAGCAAGAAGCTTATAACAAGCAACTTCGCTCAATTGTACAAAGACAGGTAGAAGAAATTCCAAAACTCAATGAGCAGTTAAAACAAATAGAAGTAACGAATAAAAAAATCATTCCTCTTATGCTTGAGATGGTAGATAAGTTAGAAAAATTTGTTTCTATTGATACCCCATTTTTAAAAGAAGAACGAAGAAAAAGAGTTAAAAACCTTAAAAACTTTCTTACTAATCCAGACTTAAATACTGCAGAACTTTTTAGAATGATTTTAGAAAGTTATAAGATTGAATACAGCTATGCAAGAACCTTAGAAGTATATAGATCTGAACTAAGTGAAGGCGATAACACTAAGATAGTTGACTTCTTACGTGTAGGGAGATTGGCCTTGTATTATCAAAGTTTAGATGGCTTAGAAACCGCTTTGTATGATGTCAATACACAAGACTGGATACTTTTAGATTCAGACTATAACGAAAAAATTAAAAAAAGTATAAAAATGGCACGTAAAAAAGTTTCACCTGACTTTTTAACCTTGGCTATTGTACCTACAAAGGCTGAAAAATGAAAAAAATAGCACTAAGCTTACTTCTTAGTTTAAACATCTTAATGGGGGCTCCTTTAGATGAGCTTCTTAAAGAAGTTAATCATTTAACTGCTTCTCAATCTAAGCAAGATAAACAAAGAGAAAAAAAATTCTTAGCTGACTTAAAGTTGGCCAAAAAAGAACTTTCTTTAATGAAAGCTTCTTTGAAAAAAGAGACACAAGAAACACAAAGATTAAAAGATAATTTTGGAAAAAATAAAATTACACTCAAGACTATGCACACAGAACTTGATGCTAAATCAATTAATTTGAAAGACCTTTTTGCTATTGTAAGACAAGAATCACGTGATTTTTCTTCCTTACTAAAAGCTTCAATGACATCTGCTGAATTAAAAGACAGAGAAGCATTTTTAAATGAGTTAAGTAAGTCGAAAAATGTCCCCACTATAGAAGAGATTAGAGAGTTTTGGACCTTATATATGCAAGAGATGATAGAAGCAGGTAAGCTTAAAACATCCGATATGCAAATTGTTCTTAGCACCGGTGAAAAAGTGCAATCAAAGGTAACACGCGTGGGTTTATTTTCAGCCTTCACACAAGAAGGGTACCTTAGATATGACGAATCAATGCAGGCCTTTGTAAGTTTGATACGCCAGCCAAATTCTAAGTACCTTTCTTATATACAAACCTATAATCATTTAGATAACACCCCCTCCCCTATTTTAATTGACCCAACACGAGGTGTTTTATTTAGTATGCTAAAAGAAAGAGCGGGCATCCTGGACAGAATTGAGCAAGGGGGAATTATAGGCTATATCATTCTTGTTTTAGGTGCTATTACTATGGCATTTGCTGCTTATAAATACTTTTCACTCTTTAGTACAAATCTTAAAATGGGCAGACAGTTAGTAAGTTCTGAGGCCAAAGAAAACAATCCTTTAGGCCGTATTCTTTTAGCCTTTAATTCTCATAAGTCTAAAGACATAGCAAGTTTAGAAAGTAAGATGGATACGGCGATTTTAAAAGAGCTTCCAGCGATTCAAACGGGACTTCCTATGATTAAACTTGTTGCAGCTGTGGCTCCTTTACTTGGTTTATTGGGTACGGTAACAGGTATGATTGAAACCTTTCAATCCATCACCTTATTTGGTACGGGTGATCCTAAGTTAATGGCAGGTGGCATCTCTCAAGCCCTTATGACGACCGTATTAGGTCTTGTTGTTGCTATTCCTATTCTTTTTGTTTTTAGTGTTTTAAATTCACAAAGTAAAAAGATAATTGAAATGCTGACACAGCAAAGTAGTGCGCTTGTAGCCAAGCAACTTGAGCTTATTTCTACGGATGTAAAAAGTCATGATCAATCCATTAACTGATATCTTTTCCTTCCTTGATATGGGGGGTGAAGTTTTAATCGTATTAATGGTGAGTTCTATAATATTTTGGACGGTTCTTATTGAAAAGTTTATGTATTTTAAGTTTATTTACCGACCCAAGTCAAAAGAAGTCAGACGTTTTTGGAAAGATAAAGAAGGGTCTATGTTATGGGCAAACATGCAAATAAAACAGGCTCAGGTATCACGTTTCAATGTGGCATTAAAAACCAATATTCCTGTGTTAAAAGCCCTTATAGCCTTGTTTCCTTTGATGGGACTTTTAGGAACAGTCACCGGTATGATTAGTGTCTTTGATTCTATGGGCGCTTTTGGAACTAATGCTAAGGCAATGGCTGGTGGTATCTCAATGGCTACCATACCCACCATGGCAGGTATGCTCTTAGCCGTCTTGGGAATTTTTGCTTATTCTCGGCTTGATTATATTATTAAAAGAGAAATTAGAAAACTTAAAGATAAGATATTAAAGGACTCCGATGCGTAAAAATTATGATGCATTTTTAGATAATGAGGATGAGCAAGGCATAGATATGACGCCTATGCTTGATATTGTGTTTATCATGTTGATATTTTTTATTGTAACCACTTCTTTTGTGCGTGAATCAGGCATAGAGGTTAATAAACCTCAAGCCAGCACCGCGAAGTCAAAGAAGAAGGTTAATATTATTATTGGTATCAAAAAATCAGGTGAGATATGGATAGACAAACACCCTGTTGACATTAGAGCAGTTCGCACTACTGTTGAAAGACTTCACGCCGATACTCCTGAGGGAACGGTTATTATAACTGCGGATAAAAAAGCGCAAACAGGTGTTTTAGTCTCGGTGATGGATCAAGTAAAACTCGCAGGTATTGACAAAATTTCCATAGGTGCAAACAGTGATGCCCAATAGTTTAATTAGGTGGGGTAGTTCTACTATCTCAGGTGTTTTCATAACTTTAACACTGTTTTGGTTCATGAATTATATGATTAGTAATAATGACAATAAACTCATAGAAGGAAGTACCTATAAAATCATAGATTTTGTACAACTACAGCAAAAAGAGCTTGACCCAGAAGTTAAAAAAGAGCTTCCTCCTGAACCTAAAAAAGAAGAAGTACCACCCAAGCTTCTAAATAAGGTAGTTCAGAGTAAAAGTACACAAGATATGCAAGAACAGACCCCCTTGAACCTTGATATTCCGAGCTTAAGCTCAGGAGCAGCTCTAGGTAATGGTGCACCAAGAGGTTTAGCTTCTATGAAAATGGCAAAGATGGATTCAGCCTTAACTCCTATGGTTCAGATTAAGCCAGCCTACCCTTCAAGAGCAAAGCGTATGAAGATAGAAGGTTATGTCACAGTGCAACTTAATGTAGATGCCACGGGACGGGTACTTTCAACAAAGATTTTAAAGTCTGTACCAAAAGGTATTTTTGATAAGTCTGTAAAAAAAAGCGATTCGAAGATGGAAATTTCGTCCTAAAACCGTAAATGGGGTAGCCGTAAAACAAACAGGCGTCTTAACCCTAAACTTTAAATTGGGAAATAACTAGATGAAAAAAATTATAAGTCTTGTATTTATATGTGTCTTATCCGTAACATCCTCTTTTGCTAAAGATCAAAAGTTTGCCTTGGATAAGGTAACGTATGAGGGTATCTCTAAGGTACAAGTTCACATTCAAAAAGAAGAATTCAAAGAAGCCAAAGAGCTTTTACTGAGTCTTGAAGCGTCTAAAAAAATAAGAAAAAAACAGGGTAAGGCTTATGTACGGTTTTTTATGGGATATTTTTATAGTTTGCAAGAAAACAATGTCTTAGCTCTTAAGTATTATAAAAAAGCTCTCACCTATGAGGCCCTTCCAAAAGCGCAATTAAGTAATACCTATTTAAACATTATACAAATTGTTATGGATGCTCAGAAGTATGAAGAAACCTTAGTGTACTTAGATAAACTTATAGCATTAACAACTCCACCTAAGCCTGAGTACTTTGTTTATCAGGCTAATGCTCATTTAGCTTTACAGAACTATGCGAAGGTTATTACGAGTTTAGACAAGGCAATTTCAGTTAGTAAAAAGACAAAAACTAATTGGATTAAAACAAAGTTTTATGCACACTATATGTTAAAAGAATATTCTAATGCCGTTGATATGCTAAAGCTACTTATACAGCGTGAACCAAAGAGTAAAGAGTATTGGATTCAACTGTCTTCTTTATATGTCGTAGATGAACATCTAAACAAAGCCTTATGTGCCTTAGATATTTCTAGATTAGCCAAGGCTGAGTTAAGTGAAAATGAATGGCTGCAACTTATTTCATGGCTACGTTTTCAAAACATACCCTATAAGGCTGCTTTTTTAATGCAAGAAGGTATAGATAACAAGGTCATCAGTTCAAGTGAAAAACACCTAGACACCTTAGGTGATATGTATTATGAATCTAAAGAATATACTCAGGCCTTACACTGGTATGATAAAGCGGCAAACTTAAGTAAAAATGGAAATATTTATTTTAAAATAGCGCAGATTCAATCTAATAACAGACACTACCTTAAGGCAGTCGACGCGATTAAACATTCCCTCAATAAAAAAGATAAAGAAAAAGTAGGCGCAAAATATTTATTAATGGCAAAGGCGTATTATGAGCTTAATAATATAGAGCAAGCCAAGGCCGGTTTTAGTAAGGCACTTAAGTATAAAAAGAGTAAAAAAACAGCACAGATATGGCTTGACTATATCAATAAGGTCTAAGATGAAAAACATACTAATAATAAACCTTTTGGCATCTGTACTTTTTGCAAATGAACTTCATTTCAATTCTATTTCCCTACCCCATAACGATGCACAACTTCTTAAAGTAAGACTTGCTTCTAAGGCTGTTATAGGTGATAGAAAATACGCCTTATCCTACAAAGAACTTATCTCAACAAGCACCAAAATAAAAGGTTCACCTTATCCTTTTGGAACCTTAGTAGATAAAGACATGAATCCTCTTTTAAATAAAGATGGGAGTATGAAAATAAGTATATCCGTAGACTCAAACTCCTTATTAGACGTAGACGGCGAGAAACATTTAATTACGCATTTAGAATCTCTTCCTGGGGCACTCTACCAAACACGTTTAGCAAACAAAGATGGAAAACTGATTGCAGTTGAGACAAGACCCATAGATTTTAGTAGTGTGGGGGGTACCTTAATTAACTGCGCAGGAAGTAAGACTCCTTGGAACACTCACTTAGCAGGAGAAGAAGATTATGGCTTAAACAGTCGTTACGCCGATACAGCTTCACCTTTTTATCTTGAGTGCGAAAAAGGTAATACTGATGCTTTTTGTGCTTATGTTGAAGGTATGAAAGCGTATTTAGAAGACTCCAAAATTGATAAAAAAAATGGATATAACTCAGATCTTTTTTCCCCTTATAATTATGGATATATTGTTGAAGTGGCTTTGGACAAGAAAGGAAAAAGCTCTGTTGCTAAACATTATGTAACAGGAAAGTATACACCTGAATTAGCCCTTGTTATGCCTGATCATAAAACCTTTTATATGTCAGATGATGGGGATGGCAAAGGATTTTATAAATTTGTTTCAGATGAAAGAATAGATGCCTTTAAGAAAAACTGGACGGGTAGTTTATATATAGCCAAGGTTAAACAAGTTCATAATAAAGACGCAGGCTCTTTTGATATTTCATGGATTAAATTAGCTGAGGGTAGCGATAAAAAGATAAAAAAACTCATCAATAAACACATTAAAGTTAGTGATATTTTTGAACTTAAAAAGACAGAAAACGGGACCTGTGCATCAGGCTTTACAAATATTTATGAAGATAAACAATCCTACTGCTTGCGACTTAAAAAAGCAAAAGAAAGTAAGGTCTTTAAAGATGATAAAGAACTTCAGATGGCCGCAGGGTTTTTAGAAAGTAGAAAATATGGGGCCTACCTTGGTGCAACAACCGAGTTTAACAAAGAAGAAGGGCTTACTTATAATGCTCAAAACAATGTTTTATATCTTGCAATGAGTTCTATAAAAGGAGCCATGCTCAAAAAAGAAAAGGGGCATTACACAGATGATGTACGTTTAGAAAAAAACATTTGTGGCGCCGTTTATGCCTTGTCTTTAGATGAGAATTTTTCCGCGACTAAGATGACTTCTTTACTTATAGGGAAGGTTTTAAGTACCTTTGACACCTACTCCAACACCTATACTTGTTCACCTGAACGTATTTCAAATCCAGATAACATAGCTTATATAGGAGATAACACGCTTTTAATTGGCGAAGATACTTCCTTACATCTTAGCAATATGCTTTGGGCCTATAACACTCAAAAAAAGAGTTTAACACGCATAGCCACTATGCCTATAGGAACAGAAATAACAGGACTTTTTAGAAGTAAGATAAACAACAAAGAATTTATTCTTTTAAATCTTCAACACCCTTTTGCTGATGTCCCTATCAATGCAAAAGGACAAAAGATTAAAGAGTCTTTGATGCAATCCGTATCACAAGAACAAAAAAATGGCCTTGTTGGATATATAGACTTTACACAAATAAATAAATAAAAGACTCTTTTATGAGTCTTTCCAAGGCACCTCTATGAAAATAGTTTTACTTACTCTTTTAGCTGTTTCTTTGCAAGCAGCTCAACTGTATATGCAAGACCTTACCATTGTTGATGAAACATCATTACAAAGCCCTGAGCTCAAAGAAAAAGAACTTTCTAAGGTCGTTTTACAAGAAAGTGTTCCCGGATTTTCTCAACCAATTATCAAGGGTCTACAAGGCGATAAAATTTCAATAGGCTTAGATGGAATGACCTTTTCAAACAGTTTATTTAGATCCGGTCCTAATCAATATTTTTCATGGATTCCCCAAGGTTTTGTATCACGTTTAGAGGTAGGAGAGTATCTTGAAAATGGTGCTCTAGGTGGGGGTATCAATATGAGTTTAGGCATTAATAAGACTCAGGTCGTATTAGACAAGACCCAAAACAGATACACCTTCTTAGGAACCTACGCCCAAGAAGATTTTCAAGGGGGTGTGAGTGTCATTGAAGCAGATAATGTTTATGATACCCAAGGAGAAGTTCCTCATAGTGCTTATAATCAAAAGGCTGTGATGATTAAGAAACAATTTGGCAATGATGAAGTAACACTCATGCATTCTCAAAGTGATGAGATAGATAGAACTGATGTATTTGCACAAGGTAAATATTATGTTTACGACCTCCAGCAATACACTATGGCCAAGTATGATAAACATTTCGACTCCGCCTTATTGAGTCTTTCGTATCAAAGATTTATAGATAATGTAGATAAAAAGACCCGCTATACCAATACAACAAATAATATTTATGGACTTAATCTAAGTGCTTTATATGAGCCAACAGACCTAGATGGAACCTTCAGTTATGGTCTACAAAATTCTTTTGAGGATATTAAAGTGGATAAGGGTGTACAAAATGACTACCTTTATGCCTTAACCTCAGCGTATCTCAAGTACGACACCTATTTTAATGATTATGAACTGTCCTTATATTATAAACACAGTTTTATGAATATGAGTGGTGCCTTAGATAAGAGCATGAATGATTTTTCAACAGGCTTAGTACTTTCAAACTCAGGGTATTATCTAAGTATGGATAAGTCTATAAAGTTTCCAACCGTAGTCAACCTAAGTGAGGCAAAAGGAGATGATGTAAATGAACTTTCAAATCCTGATCTTACCTCAGAAACATCCTTTAACTATACGCTTGGATATAAGAACAAAAACTTTGAAGCAAGTGTGTATTATAAAGATTTAAAAGATATGATTATTAGAGAACAAACTAATATCATTAGCCCTGATGGAAGCTTGTTCTGGCAATATCAAAATGCCAATAAAGGAAAGATTTATGGGGCGTATCTTTGGGCACAAAAGCAGTACCTGCAAAACTATAAAACAAGTTTTTCTATGGAATATACCTACGGTAAAACCGAGTATGACTATATTAGCAAATTAACACCATTTAGACTAGAGCTAAAAAATACCTTATATAAAGACTATTATATAAATTTCAAATACGCACCTCCTGTAAGTGAAGATAAGATGGCAAAAAAAGACACAATAGATATCCGAATTGATGGAAAAAACTATGGATACAGAATCGTAGACATAGGCTATAAAACTCAATATCAAGCCCATACTATGGAAGTTGGAGTCACCAACTTGCTTAATGACCAAGGACGCATATATGGAAGTTCCGTAGACTTTTCAAGACGCGCTTTAAGACTTCAGTATGCGTATGTGTTTTAAAAAAGTGATCGTTAAGTGTACTTGTTATATGATGATTGCTATGTCAAACCTCACAATGAAGGTTAACTAAGGAAAAAGATGAGTTCTAAACCAACTTCAATAGTTTCAACAATATTGGTTTTACAAATATTAATGTGGATACAATTAATATCTTTTGGAGCTATGTCAGCCGTTTATTTATATGTTTTTGGAGAAATTATTGAATTTAGCTATTTGGAAGCATTTATCTTAATTGATTTTGTCTTTGCTGTTTTATATTATTTTATTTCTAAGGCATTAGAAAAAGGGGAAAAGTGGGCAAGACTTTCAACAATTATATTAGGAATACTATTACTCTTTGGATTTCCTATTGGAACAGCAATAGGAATTCTTTTCATTTATGCCATGACTAAGGGTTGGCCTAAAGAAACTCCCACAATAAATTAACATCAATAAGACAATATTTTCTCACTTCAACCACATTAGAAAGAACCTTATCCACGAACTCTATAGCTTTTTATATTTCTTAGACCTATACGTACTACTTTCAACTTCCTAAAATATTTTTTACCTATAGCATTTGACACCCCATATTAAGACAAAAAAGCTACAATTCCATTAATAACGCCAACTATAAGAGTAAACACATGACAGAAACAGAAGCCTTAGTAAAAGCTAACATAGAAAAGTTCAAGAACCATGACGACAAAGATGAATTTGATGAGTCAGGTCTTAAAGAAGCGCAAAATAACATTGATTTTGTAAAGCACTTTAAAGAAGAACTTCAAAAAGATTTATTTGGTCAAGAACAAGCTATTAATATCGTTGCTAACAGTATGAAAACAGCTGTTAAAGACGATAAAGGACCTAAGTCAACCTATCTTTTTCTTGGTTCTCCGGCAACAGGAAAGACCTTTCTTGCAGAACTAATGGCGGAGCATATTCCTAAGTATAAAATTATGAAGTTTGATATGACTCAATACCACCAACAAAATGGTGGGGAGCTCTATGGTTATCCTGCAGGTTGGAAGGGTTATGGTGTTGGTCAGTTAACAGGCTTTGTACATAGAAATCCTAAAGCCATAATTGTGCTTGACGCCTTTGAGAAGTGTGATAATGTTATTCAAAATAATCTTTTTTCTATCTTTGAGGGTGGAAAGATGCGTGATGCCTGTGGTTGGGATAAAATTACCGATGACGCGTGTAATGAAGACCCAGACATTCTTTATAATGATGAAAATGCAAACTATATGGTGGATTTTACTGAAGCTATCTTTGTAATTACAACCAGTGTTGGTAAAGAACTTTATCTTGATTATAAGTTTAAAGACTTAGTTGAAAAAGATTATATTCAAGCTGAATCTATGATTCTTGAAGCGATTAAACGAGAGAAAAAAAGAGATTCTCGAAGTGGTGGTATGCAAGAGGCTATCGTTCCTGAGCTTATTTCTCGATTTTCCAAGGCTAATATTGTTCTTTTTAACAAGCTTGAATATAACGCCTTTGAAAAAATCTCTAAGCGTGTTTTCATTAACTATATCACTGAGTTTTACCAACAATATAAAATTGAGTTTCTTGTTTCCAAGAACTTTGACGACTTCTTAAAGATTCAGATGCTTAACTTCGCACCAGAACTTGATGCACGTCGTATTAAAGAAAAGGTAAGTACCTTCTTTTTTAATAGAATCACTCAGTATATGCAAGACTCAGACAAGCCTCTTGCAACTTTTAAAGAAATTAAGATAGTTCTAGCTAAAGAAGCAGTTGCCTTTTTAAAAGACAGGGTTAATCCTCTAATTGAGGCAGAAACACTGGTAAGAGAGCTGTTTAGAAAAAACACTACCCTAGAAATTCAAGACAGTATTACTGAGAAAAATGGTGTAATAACCTACAAGATAACTACATGTAAATTCACTCAAGTAGTGCGAATTAAAGACTTTAGTGAAGATGGACTTGTTTTTGATATTCCAAATGTTTCTTTTGATGATATAGCTGGGCATCATGTGGCAAAACAAAGACTTAATGAGGTTATTAACTTTTTTAAAGAGCCGAAACTCTTAGAAAAGTTTGATATTGAACCTCCTAAGGGAATGTTACTTTATGGTCCTCCAGGTACGGGTAAGACGATGCTTGCTAAAGCCTTTGCTAAAGAAGCAGACTTACCATTTATCTCTACTACAGGACTAGAGTTACTTAAACCTGAAAAGACGAAGCTTATCTTTGAAAAAGCTAAGGCCTATGCCCCTGCTATTATCTTTATTGATGAGATAGATACTCTTGGAAAGCGTGATGGTGAAAATGGTAGAGAAGTGCCTATTAACAAGCTTTTATCAGAAATGGATGGGTTCTCAGGTAGAAAGGGCGAAGATATCTTTGTTATTGCTGCAACGAACTATAAAGAAAACATTGATAGCGCTATTATCAGACCAGGACGTGTCGAGATTCATATTGAGATTAATAACCTTGATAAAGATGCACGACAATATTTCTTAGATAGAATTATTAAAGACAAACCTACAAGCGGCAGTTTTGATATGAAAAAACTCTTGATGTATACAACAGGGTTTACAGGTTCTCAACTTGAAATGTTAGGTAAAGAATCTTCTTTTTATTGCCTTCGTCATGGATTAGAAGCCATTACTCAAGATATCTTAATAGAACAGATTAATGCCCTTAAATATGGTGCTCAGAAGTCTTATCTTTCTCCTGAACAAATGTTTAAAGAAACAGCTATTTATGAAGCAGGACGTGCGATTATATCTAAGATATTAATGCCTCATGTTCCTATTGAGCATGTAAGTTTAACCCCTAGAGATAATAACGAACACTTCACCGCAACAAATTATAATGAAGTGCAAGAAAACATGACAGTTAAAGACTTTAGAAATAAAATCTGTATTTCTTTTGCAGGAAGAAGCGCTCAAATAAAACGCTTTGGCGAGATAGATGGTATGGATACAGGCGCTTCTAACGACTTGCAACAAGCGACTCGTGATGCCTACGCGGCTATTGCACATTATGGTATGGACGTAGAGGTTGGGTATATTAATATTAATGGTGTTATGGACGCAAACGCAGTTAGTAGTAAAGACACCAATCATTATCATGACAAGATAGATACCGCTCTTGAAACATGGATGATTATGGGAGATGAATGCAGTAAACATTTAGTAAATGAATACTGGTCTGATATTGAAAACCTAGCAGAAGTACTTCTTAAACAAGAAATTATTTACGCTGATGAATTAGACAAACTATTGAAAAAATAAGGAAAGTATTTTGATTACACAAGACCAATTACCAATGTTAGCAATTCCTAGTATGAATGATAATCACTTAGAAGAAATCTTACTTATTCACAAACTTGATAAGGTAGCAAGAGCTAATGACATTAAAGCTGTTGCTGAAGTGCTGAGAGAATATGTTGATCATTCAATCAAACACTTTGCTGATGAAGAAAAACTTATGAGGGAAGCAGACTTTCCTGATTATTTAACGCATAAGGGTGAACACGATAGACATATTAAAGAGATGGGTGCCTTAATAAAGTATTTTGATAAGAACCAAGACCCTAGAGCTATTTATGTGCATATTGAAGGTGGTTTAAGCCCATGGATACTTCATCATATGCAAACGATGGACAGCGATGCCGCTGAGTTTTTAAAATAATAAATTTTTAAACCATTCTAGGAATATATCTTAAATTCTCTTCTACTCAATATAGCCCCATAGCTCTTAATTTTGGTATTCATTATATTAGTGCAAAGAGTGGAATTTGAAGAAACTAACTTGTACTCTCTAATAGGTATTGCCATTTTAACTATGGCCTTGTATAGACTTTAAAGTACGTAATTTAATGGGGATTAAGAGATAAGAATCAAGCATCAAATTTAAATTAAAATTTCTGACGTCAGAGACAACAATTAACTGCTATACTAAAAGCACTTTATCTCAAAGGCTTATCTTAATGCGAACAATTGGTTTATTGGGTGCGATATCTATAGGAGTGGGAGGCATGGTGGGTGGAGGTATCTTTGCTGTTTTAGGTGAAGCTGTCTCACTGGCTCATGCTGCCACTACTTACGCTTTTCTCATAGCTGGTATCGTTGCTCTTTTAACAGCCTACTCTTATGCAAAACTTTCTGTATCTTTTCAAAGTCAAGGGGGAACGGTTACTTTTATTGATGAAGCTTTTGGGTACAACCTTCTTTCTGGGTCTGTAAATTTAATGCTGTGGCTTAGTTATATTGTTACTATCTCTTTATATGCTGTCGCTTTTGCTTCGTATGGTGAAACATTTTTCACACAATCTTCACCTTTAATACGCCATCTTTTAATCTCTTTTGCCATTATTTTACCTGCTATTATCAATATCGTCAGTGCCTCTTTTGTGAGTAAATCTGAAACCCTCATCGTTTCTTTAAAACTCATCCTTCTTGTGATTATTATCGTCAGTGGAATGAGCTATGTGGAGCCATCTCGTCTTGTTGTACCTGATACTTTGGAACCTTTTTCTTTAGTGGTCGCAGGTATGATTATATTTGTAGCTTATGAAGGCTTTGAACTTATTGCCAATGCCGCTCAAGAAATTAAAAATCCTGAGAAAAACCTTCCTCGTGCTTTTTATGGCTCGGTGATACTTGTGATTATTTTATATATTCTCATTGCGATGATAAGCATAGGAACTGTTCCTGAAGCTAAACTTTTAGAAGCTAAAGATTATGCTTTAGCGATAGCATCTGAACCGGCATTGGGTCATACGGGATTTATTTTAGTTGCTATAGCCGCCTTACTTGCCACCTTTTCAGCCATAAATGCCACTATTTATGGGAATGCGAGACTGGGATATATCATCGCGATGGAAGGGGAACTTCCAAAAGTTTTGAGTCAACAGAGAAAAGAAATTCCATTAATAGGTATTGTCACCATCTTAGGCCTCTCTCTTATTTTAGCAAATACTATCAAGTTAGATGCTATTGCTATCATCGCAAGTGCTAGTTTTTTACTTATATTTTTCATCGTAAACCTCTCTGCATTCAAAAGCAGAAAACGTATAGGAGGAAATCGCTTTATCATTGGGGCTGCTTGTTTAGTAAGCTTTGTAGCCCTTATCATTTTACTCTATCACACCTATACTTCAAATACAAAAGCGATACTTATGTTTATAGGATTTATACTTTTTTCTATTACTTTTGAATGGTTTTATGGAAGACTGGTACGGGGGCATCTCTTCAAAAGAAACTACTGAATCAGGGGTATTTATAGCTCATATAAATTTTAAAAGGCAAGGTATAATCTCATTTAAAATTTAATACCTCATCCTTGTTTTCACAACTATCCTAGATGTGTAGCTGCTGAAACATCCCATTTTGAAACGTGTCCTGTGTACCACTTCTTAAAGTCTTTATCTAAGAAGTTCAGTACTTCTTTTGGACCCTTTAACACGTCCCAACGTTTTTGAAACTTTGCTAGTTTTTTACGCATGACATCATGATCACTTTTGTGCATACCAATATCCGCGTATCCACTTTGTTCCATCATGTCTTCTTCTGTTTTAAAATGCACTTCAATTTCGGCGATAAGTGTTTTAAACAACTCATCAATTTTTTCTATATCTTTAGACTTTACTGCCTCATAAAAATTATTAATGACTTCTAACTCATCTTCATGCAACATGTTCATAATCTCGTTGCCTACTTTTTGTACCTCGTGTTCTTGAATATACATATTTTTCCTTATTATTTATAGAACTATTATATCTTTTAAATATTTAAAAGTTGTTATTTAGGCCTTACGGCTATCTACAATTCTTTGTAACATAGCTTCAAAACATCCAGTTGATCACACTTAAACTAGGGTGTAAATCACCGCGTACAAGGTAATATATAGAGGCTAAAGACTCAGGTCTTCACAAAAAGATTGTTCCATGTTTACTTCTATCATCTGTATTTGAGCCTGAGTTTCTTTAAATCCAAGTTCAATACTTGTATCCATCTACTTATCTTTCCTTTAAAACTTTGTGGGCACTCTCATGAAGAACAGGACAGTCCAATATTTTTATGTTCTTCAGGTGTATCTTGTGAATAATGCTCGTACTCAGGTAATTCATCATAAGGATGAGCGGCAATATACAGCAGAGTTTCAACCATAGAAAAATCACCCTCTTCTGCCTTTTCAATAGCCTTTTGCAGCATATGGTTTTTTAAAATATATTTAGGATTCGTCTCTAACATTTTTTCTTGACGTTGTTCCTGAGAACAGTTTTCTTTTTCCAAACGTTCATCATATAACTTAAGCCAATTATCCACCACCACGGGGTTCATAGCAATATCATATAAGGGTGCTCTGTCTCCATCATAATGACTAAGGGTTCTAAAAAACAAGGTATGATCCACATAAGCCTCATGCAAACTGACTACTAATTCTTCAACAAGGTCTGCATCATCTTCTTCTTTTACAAAAAGTCCAAGCTTTTCACGCATCACCTCTACATAAGCATTCGGATAAATAAAGGCACCATAGTCATCAAGTTTATCTTTCATTTTCTTTTTGTCCACAAGAGGAGAAAATGCTTCACTAAGTTTCGTAAGATTCCAATACGAAATATTGGGCTGTTCACCATAACTATAACGGCCAATACGATCTGAGCTATTGCAAATAAAATTGTAATTAAAATCATCAAGCATAGCGTAAGGACCATAATCTATAGTTAGCCCTTCTATAGACATGTTGTCCGTATTCATAACACCATGGTTAAAGCCTATGCCCTGCCACTTTGCAATCAATTGTGCCGTACGTTCAAGAATCTGGCAAAACATTTTAAAAAAACGGTCTTTATCATCTTGCAAATGAGGGTAAGACTCTTTAATAACATACTCAGCAAGAGCTTCAAGCTTAGTATATTGCTTCCTATAATAGAAATATTCAAAGGTACCAAAACGCACCCAACTCGTTGAAAGGCGCATTAGTATCGCTGCATTTTCCATACGATTACGAAGAATCTTTGTCTTAGACCCAATAATACCTAGCGCTCTAGTAGTAGGAATTGCTAAATGAAACATTGCCTCGCTCATAAGGTATTCACGAATAGAGGAACGTATCGCCGCTCTTCCATCCGCTGAACGGGAATAAAGAGTTTCACCACTTCCCTTTAGCTGTAAATTCCAGCCAAGAGTCTTTCCAAGATTTAAGGCTCTTCCATCTCCCATCCATGGGTTATAGTTTCCAAATTGGTATCCTGCATAACACATAGCAAAGGGACGTGAACCCTTAAGCATAAAGGTACCATTTAAAAGTTCAATAAAATTTTTATTATCACAAGCCGTGATATCTAGGTTTATTAGTTTTCCTGCCTCAGGGTTAAAGCTTATAAGATAGGGTTTATCGAGGGGATCAGGGTCGCTTAATCTAAAAAACTCTTCATCTAAGTCAAGATAAGGAGTATCAAGTGTTATATTCTCTAAAATCATAATGGAATTTTACATAGATTATTTTAAAAATTCATAGCATTCCAATAGTAGTTTATCACCCTTTGCTAATACTAAGAAAAAGGACTGAATCTTGCATAAGTTAGGCCATAAGAAAGAGAAATATTTACTACATTCTTAAATCCTCTTATCCCTTCTAACTAAAAAATTATTGTTTTTATTGTGCCTCTTTAATTTTTATAGCTTGATAAAGACAATACAAGCTATAATTCCAAAATTAATAAATTTATATACAAATTAAGAACGTAAAAGGTAATACAGATGACCCATGAAGAAGAATTAGAATTAGCTAATAGTACTGATGAAAATGTACGAAGAGCACTTGCAAATAACCCAGAAACATCTGCTGAGACTTTAAACCAACTAAGTTCCGATGATAGTATGTTTGTTCGCGTTAGAGTTGCGGCACATGCCAATACATCACCTGAAGCATTACAAATATTAAGTAAAGATGAATGTGGCTTTGTTAAAGAGTTTGTAGCAGAACACCTAAGCACACCAGTTAAAACTTTGATAGAATTAAGTAATGATAGAGAGATTGTATCTTGGGTAGCAGGCAATCCAAATACACCCGTTAAAATATTAGAAAAATTAAGTAAAGATGAAGATGAATTTGTTCGAATCTCTATTTCCGTCAATCCAAATATCTCTGATCAAACATTAGATAAGTTAAGTAAAGACGAAAATGAAAATGTTCGTGCTGCCGTAGCAAAAAATATCAATGCACCCGCAGAAATCTTAGCGAGATTAAACAAAGATGAAAATGAACTCGTTAGAGAAGTAGCCTCAGAAAATCCAAGCACACCCGTTTAAAAAGTCACCCTATTCTTTCTCGTTAATCATAATCTAAAGACTAGATTATGATGCAGCTCCTATAAACCTTAGCTATAACTTCACACCAAACTTTCCAAGAACAAAGATAACACTATAATAAGCAAAAATCGTTAAGGCTATAGAAATAAACATACTAGGATAAAAGCTAAGTCCTTTTTTTATCAAAAGAGGAAAGGCTATGAATAAGGTCATAGATGGAGCAATTAACCAAACAATTCGGTTTGAAAATTCTACTGCGGTACCTGGATCATTTGTATCTACATACATCCATGTCATAGCAAGGATTGAAACCAAAGATATAGCAGCTAACAAAGCACCCAATAAGCTACTTCGTTTAGCAATTTCAGAAATTAAGACGATAAGCACCGTTGTAATAAGAAGTTTTATAATATAAAAAGCCATTTTTCGCCCTTAAAGGTTTTAACGAAATTTTACACGAACTTACTTAGAAGCGCCTATATATTAAGCATTATCCCCAATAGCCATAGCTGTTTCAGAGTCCCATCTCGAAATATGTAAGATAATCCAGTGTTTAAATTCTTCTTCCAAAAACACTTTTATAGCTTCAGGGTCTTTGTGCGCATCCCAATTTTCTTGAAGCTTTTTCAACTTACCTCTCATCGTGTCATGTTCAGACTTATGAATTTGCATAGCAAAAAACTTACTTTCTTCCATCATCTGCTCTTCCGTAGAAAAGTGGTCTTCCACATCAAATTGAACCACCTCAAAAAGTTCCGTAATTTTATCTATATCTTTAGCTAAAACTGCGTCATGAAAATCGTTAATTATTTCTATTTCTTCTTCGTGCAACATATTCATCACTGCATTTGACACTTGCTGTACATCTTTGATATTCATTAACATATTGTCTCCTTAAAATTGTGTTTGTTGAGAAAAGTATAACCTATAAAATATATTTTATTATTGACAAAAATCAAGAAGATTTATTGGCAATCTTTAATTTTATATTTCACTCTTTAGAGATGTATCTATATCTATGTTATGCTTCTTTATCCTTAATGTAGTTGGCATACAATTTAACTAAAGGTTTAGCACTTAGACCATGTAAGATAATACTTAAGAGTATGGTTAAAGTAACTACTGAGTAGAGTGTTTCATGTCCATTAACATCTTCAATTTTATGTGCAACAATCATGATATATAAGATCGAAGCAATACCTCTTGGTCCAAACCATCCTATAAAAAGTTTTGAAGCAAGCGATAGTTTCAAACCAATGAGACTTAAGGCAACTGGTAACATTCTAAAAACTGTCAAACTACAAAGACTATACAATAAAATATCAAGGTTCCAATGATCAATAGTTTCAGGGATGAAGGTAAGTCCAAAGATAGTAAAACTAATGAGGATAAGCACTTCTCCCTCACTTTCTAAAAACACCTCGCTTTTTGCATCAATAAGCTTAGAATAATTTCCAAAAAACATACCTGCAACAAAGGCTGAAATAAAACCATTCCCTCCGAAAAATTCTGCAATATAGCAAGACAACAAAGCTAAAGAAACAGGAGCCAAGTTTCGATAGGCATCAGAGATCCAGTGTTTTTGAACCACAAAACTTAAAAATTTTCCGCCTATCATACCTGTTAATGCACCAAAAATAAGACCGAGACTTATTTGTTTAACAAGAAATATCATCCAATCATTTTGTTCACCTAACTCTTGATGGCTTGAAATAATAAGTATGGTAGTAATAATCATCGGAAAGACAATCCCATCGTTTAATCCACTTTCTACGTTGATGTTTTGCCGTATTTTTTCAGGAATAGCCTTATCTAACACCACCGCCTTTCCAAGTGCTGCGTCTGTAGGGGCTAAGATTAGTGCCATTAATAAAAGGTTAACAAGACTCTCACTTGGAAAGAAAAACGTAGCGCTATAAGTTGAGAACACTATGGTCAAGGGTAACCCAATAGTCAATAGTCGTGCAGACACTTTCCATTTATGTTTAAAAGTTTTTATATTAATACTTGCAGAGTCTGTAAAAAGAACTAAAACAAGTGCAATTTCAGCAATGTTTTTAACTATGTTCGCGTCTATACTTAAGTTAGCAATATCAAAACCCAAAGGCGAGACTATCACACCAACTATAAGAAAAATCATAGGCCCAGAAATATTCAGTGTTTCTAACTTTTTAGAAAACAATCCATATAAAAACACAATCAAAGATACCACGAGTATAAAAGGTGTTTCTTCCATCTAAGTCCTTCATTTCATAATAGATTTATTGCCTAAATTTCAGCCAACATAAATCTCATCATTCAATATCTCATTATTATATCTATATTTTGAGGATACCTCCAAACTAAATTATTAATGAATTTAATACATTTTCAAGAAACTTAATATAACTTTTATAAATATAACAATAAAATATTAAGGCTACCTCAAAAAACTAAAATGAAATGGATTAAAAATGACTAAAGACAAAATGATAGAAGAAGCGAAAAAGCAGTTAAAAAGATTTCAACAAGAGATAGATGAACTTAAAGTGACAAGTTCTCATTTAAGTAATGAAACTAAGAAACAGTTTGATATTGGAGCAAAAGAGCTTCAAGGATTATACAAAGAAGCCGATGAAAAATTTGATTCATTAAAAGACAAGGCAGAAGAAAATTTTAAAGAAGTAAAAGACTTTATAGAGTTAACAAACAAGGCACTAAAACACTCATTTAACTATTTCATATCCCATTACAAAAAGAAGTAAATTATAAAGTATTAACTTTAGAGTAATTCTTGTTTTATCCTACAGTTAAATGTACAAAAAAAAGAATGAAAAGAAAACATGTATTTTTATTTAGAAAAATCGAGGAAACAAATAGAGTGGTGCGCACGAGAAGATTTGAACTTCCACACCCGAAGGCACTACCCCCTCAAGGTAGCGTGTCTACCGTTCCACCACGTGCGCATTTTTGAAGAAAAAAAAAGGTTCAACTCTAGAAGCTGAACCTTTAAGAGGAAAAGCATTAACGCGCGAGCTCCACGCTGAGTGGAACCTAGTGTTAACGCCAAAAATAAATTACTTTCTTTTCGTTACTAACCTAAAAATGGGTTAGCGTAAAGAGCGATAAGAGCAATAACAAGTGTATAGATAACTTGTGCTTCAATCATTGCAAGAGCGATAAACATTGTAGTCATTAGTTTTCCACCAAGACCTGGGTTACGTGCAGTACCAGCGATAGTTGCAGCAGCAGTATGACCCATACCAATTGCACCACCAAGAGCAGCAAGACCAAGACCAACACCAGCAGCGATCATTGAATACGCCTTAAGTGTTTGGTTAGCAACATCACCATCATTTGCGAATGCAGTAGCAGCAAGTGCTAGCATTAATAATACGATTTTTTTCATTATAATTCTCCGTAAGAACACTAGGTTCTAAAAATTTCAAAGTCCGTTCGGCTAGCGTAACCCACCAAGCTACCACATACGTGATAATTAGTGAGCCATGGAGGCATAAATGCCTACCATGTCCCTACTTGAGACTTTGTATGCGGAATTTTACTGTTTGAGGACTTAAAACTTGCTTGTTGAGTACTCATTTTACTTTTATCTCTCATAAAATATTATTTGGCTGCTTGTTTAAAAAACATTACGCCACCAAACTAAATATCTAATATAGGGCTTCATTTTTTTGTTTGCTATAATTTCATTATCATTTACTTAAAGTTTGGAATTATACATGCACATCAATCTAAAAACGTTAACACAAGAAGCACGAAACAATATAAAAGGTTTGCTTGAGCTTGTTTTCACCCATACTTCTAAAGAAAAAGCTGTCTTAGTGTATGATGAAAACAGTACGCTTTCTCGCGTTTTATCACAGGCGTATATGGCGGCTATGCCTCACGCAAAGCTCATAAATTTCGATAAAGAAACACCTGAAAATATTTTAGCTAGTTTTGAACTTTTATCCCCTTTTGACTTGGTTATTTTAGTACAATCTACTAGCTTTAGACTCGATGCTTTTCGCATGCGTATAGAGTTATTTAAAAAGAAAATTAAGGTTTTAGAGCATCCTCACCTTAGCCGTATGACAGATGAACAAGTGCCAATTTACATAAACTCCCTTAACTACGATAAAGACTATTTTACAGGGGTTGGAAGAACTCTCAAAACAAAGGTTGACAGTGCCTCACAAGGCGTTATTGATAGTGGAGGTGAAACTCTTATTTACGACACTCCTTTTGAACCTGCTAAACTCAATATTGGTGATTATTCTGAGATGGTAAATACAGGGGGTCAATTTCCTATTGGTGAAGTTTTTACAGAAGCACAAGACTTAACAGCCTTAAATGGACGACTTAATATATATTGTTTTGGAGATGTCACCTATAAGATTAATACACCAGAA
>NZ_JAEMVE010000194.1 GCF_029216045.1 Sulfurimonas sp. MAG313
CCTTATTTAAATTTCAACTAATTCAAACTTCAACCTCGTTTCATTCGCCGCAATTAATATCTTAGCCGACCTGTCACACATCATTTTTGAACATACATAATGCCAAGAAACTCGAGTGCTTTTATCATCTAAGGTAGGTAAGACAGTTTGCCCTACAAAGTTTTGTATCACCTGCGCCGTAATATCGTGTTTAATACCAGGTGCTTGAATCCGAATAAAAAGAGTATCACCTGATTTTTTAGCAATATAGTCTGTGGAAAAACTTGGATGCTTTGAAAGGGTATACCCCTTTTGTACATACAACAATTCTACTTTTTTATAATAGTCTATCCCTGTGTGCACAGTAGGTGTATTTTCTAAAAAATCTTTTTGCATCTTAGAAGCAAAGTCATTAAACTCAGACTCTCTTTTTGAGAGACGTTTATTCGTGTAAAAGTATAAGAGACCTAGAAGAAAACCAAATCCTAATATAAATGTAAAACTTGTCATTTTTTTCCTTTGCCCCATTGTAACAAAATAAATAAAAGAAGAATGATTCTTTATTTACACTATAAATATATATTATAATATTTATTACTATTTACGAATTGTTAACCATTCTTATATAAAATTTCACCATACCAACTAAAGGATACAAAATAAAACAATATTTAATTATAATAATAACAGTACTTAGTTTTGCTGTCATCGTACAAGCAACCAATATAGAGGAAGAAACATCTAACTTTCCTCCTCAATCGTATACTTCAGAGAGTACTGATGCATCAGATAGCCCTTATATGGGTGATTCTACAGACATAGATAATACGGACTATAGCCAATGGCAAGCAGAAGATTAAACTTTTTACACTAGGCATGAGTTTTCTCATGCTCCATTGCACATGAAAGTTATCAGACTTTTTGAAAAACCTCTTATGGTTACAAGAAATTTTTTAAGAAGTTTAATAAAACTTAGTGACTAATGCGTAGCCATTCTTAATTCAACACTTTCACTCATGAAAATATGACTAAGATAAATGACAAAAAATACAGGAAAAAGAATACCTACAAATGGAATGAGGGTTAAAAGGTACATAAAAAAGGTACGTAAACGAATCTGATTTCCTACCATGGCTCTAATATGTAAAAACTCTTTTTTTGTATTGATACTTGAACCTACATCAAAAACTAACATCTTATGGAAGAAATAATACGCAGGTAGATTGAAGGCCACAATGTTTAGTAAAGGGATAAAGTAAAAAGGAATCAGCACAATATAAAAAATAATCATAATAATAAGCGACTTAAATGTAAACCATAAGGTTGTTGCAATAGAACCATGTCCTTTAATTTCTAAGGGTGGATAATGTCTGGATTTTATCTTTTTAATGATGAGGGGTGTAAAAAATCCAATGATTATAACAGCAATGATGACGGCTAAAATAAGGATAAAATATCCCGCGATTAACAAGACTATCTTTTCTATAATCCAGCGTATCCATGAATATTCAAGCATACTAGAAAGAATGTCAGAGTTTTGTAAAGAGCTTAAAAGTGCTATGGGATTAATATCAAAGAACGAGGTGGAAGTGGCATTTTCATCATAAGAGATGTCTAATGAACTTTGTGTATGGGTGGAGTTTTTATTTGAATACTCAGTTGTCGTTTTTTCAACTCGAACCGACTTTAGGCCATCATCTAGGACTTGCATTCCATAGCCTAAGGTGGAAAATAGTATGACTAAGGTGCTCACTAAAGGTAAAAGAGCTAAACCCATAAAA
>NZ_JAEMVE010000195.1 GCF_029216045.1 Sulfurimonas sp. MAG313
AAACTAGCCGTGGCGGTTTCACAAAGTGAAAAGTTTCTCTCGCTATTGCGTTATCGACACCAATGCTTGCAAAACTGTCTGTCTCTTCGTCGTGTCCAGTTTCTTGCATCCTGATTCAAACGCTGCACCTTCACCCACCAAGTAGCATTGGTCTTTTGCTCGTGTAATGGCCGTGTATAAGAGTTTAGTATTGTGCATAATAAAATGCGAAAACGTGATAGGAATGACCACACTTTCATATTCCATACCTTGAACCTTATGGATAGTAAGCGCATACGAAAGAGACAAATGTGTTTTCAACTGATCAAATTCATACTGAACTACTAAGTCTTCATTGGGATAAAAAACAAAAACCTGTTCTTCATCTGTATCTATTTTAAACACTAAGCCAACCATCCCATTAAAAATGCGTTTTTCAAAACCTTCCGTATCTTCTTTGAAACCTTCAGGCGTGTTAGCAGGCATATTTTCATTTTTAATATGCACCACCTTATCCATCACTCTATATTCATACTTTCCTCTTTTAACCTGTTCTTTACTAGAGGGATTAAAATATTGTTGTAATACATTATTTAAATTTTCACTTCCTAAGGCACCACCTTTCATAGGCGTTATCACTTGAAAGGCATTTAGGTATTGTAAAATCTTCTTTTCTTTTAAAAGCTTTCTTGAATTGGGAATTTCTTCCACCGCTAAGTGCATCATTGAAGCCATGATACGCTGAGCATGCTCTTCTCTAAGCTCTTGAAGTTGAGGCTTAGTTAAAGAGTTTTTGAGTTGATAATAATTAGGTATATTAACTTCTTGAAAATGAAAATCATCATAATCATCATAAAAAAGAGGAACTTGACCCTTTCTAATTTCATGAGCCATTAAAGCAATGGCTTGTTTTTCATTTTGTCTATATAATTTGGTTAATTTCACCATGGGAGCAAGCTCTAAGTTGATCATATCTGAGAGCACGTTTCCTGCGCCAATAGGAGGCAACTGCCCATCATCTCCCACAATAATAAAAATCGCGTCTTCATCTATCATTTTAATGAGTTGAAAAAATAACATTGAATTGACCATAGAAGCCTCATCTAAAAGAACCACCTTGTAAGGCATCCCCTCATCCTTGTCTTCATACCGAACAATAAGACTTTGAATCGTTTGGCTTTGATACCCAGTTGTTTCAGCTATTCGTTGAGAAGCGATTCCTGAAAGCGCCGTACACATAATCGAATTTCTTCCTACTTTTTGCGCTAAAAGGTCTAAGATAAGTCGTGAGGACGTTGATTTACCTGTTCCTGCGTAACCCACTAAAAGTAAGATGGATGAGCCCTCATTTAAGATATTTACCGCCATTCTTTGCTCAGATGACAAGGAAAATCCTGCCTCAATTTCTCGCTCTTTAACAAAGGATTCTAAGTCTTTTTTAATCTCACCAAAGTCTTGTTTACATTTCTTTTTGATGTACTTTAAAATAAAATCTTCTGCGTAGTAATAAATATCAGGTGCAAGTAAATCACCAAAGGTATGAAGATGCCCATCATGTACCATTTCAAGTACCGTGTTTTCATATACGGCCTGCTGATTAAACATAACTAACTCTTCATCAAGTCGTTCAAACAGTGTGTATTTAGATATACAAGAGTTTCCTTGCATGTCACAAAGTTCTCGTATAAGATACGAGGTGGCCGAATGCAAACGGTTTTCATCTAAGTCCCCTATTCCCATCTTTTTAGCAATCTCATCCGCGCGTTTAAATCCTATCCCTTTAATATTCGTAAGCACATAAGGATTTTTTTTTATTTTTTCTGCAGGGTTGGGGACATCTTTTAACTGAGTAGCAATAAGATGTATCATGGCCGAACTCACATCAAAAGGCGCTAAAAATTCACCGAGCTTTCTAATTGAGCGAAATTGTTTCCATGACTTTTGTATGCGCTCTAATTTTTTTTCTTTTACACCCTTAAAGTCTAAAAGTTTTTCAATATTGTTATCTAAAACATTTATTAAACCTTCTTCTCCAAAGGTTTCAATAAGGTCACTTGTTAATTTTTTTGTAAAGCCTTTGACTACGCGGTTTAAAAAGAAAAAAAGTTCAGACTGGTTTACTTTTACAGAGCTACATTTAAAAGTACCTCCATGTTTTTTATGCTCAACCATCTC
>NZ_JAEMVE010000196.1 GCF_029216045.1 Sulfurimonas sp. MAG313
AATGTGGGGAATGATGTTTGGTCTTTCACTTCTAAAGCTATATGCTTATAAGCTTACAAAATTTAATAAAACAAGACTGGATATTTTTGAATCTATGTCAAAAATTGAAAATAACACCCTCCTGTTTTTCTTTGGTATCTTAGCGGGCGTAGGTGCACTTTATTTTATCGGTTGGCTTGCCTTGGCCTCAGTAGTATACGATCCAAATGTACTGGGACCAACTTGGTCTAACATAGGAGTAGGTTTCTTGTCTGCTATTGTAGATAACGTTCCTGTTATGTCAGCTG
Organism: Sulfurimonas sp. MAG313; assembly: GCF_029216045.1. Lineage (GTDB taxonomy): Bacteria > Campylobacterota > Campylobacteria > Campylobacterales > Sulfurimonadaceae. The sequence goes on from NZ_JAEMVE010000196.1 coordinate 288, forward strand.
TTTTAAAAGCAAATCCGCAGATGGGACTTGATCAATGGATGCTAGTTACTCTAACTGCGGGTGTTGGTGGTTCATTGATTTCTTTCGGTTCCGCCGCTGGTGTTGGTGTAATGGGAAAACTTCCAGGGATTTATACCTTCGGTTCACACATGAAATATTCTTGGATGATTCTCATTGGATATATCGTGTCTTGTAGTGTTTGGTATTTTCAGTATCAAGTTCTTCATATAGGGCATTAGATTTTATTAGGCTTAGGCCTGATAATTCATTAACTTACCCTCTCTTAAACTACTTTATTGTAAAATTCACGTAATTATTTAACTTCTTATTAAAGGCTCCTCCCATGAAAAATGTAAGTATTTTAGTTCTTGATTTTGGTTCACAATACACTCAACTTATCGCACGTAGAATGCGTGAAGATAAAATTTATTGTGAAATTATTCCTTACCATTCATCTATTGAAGATATTAAGGCTAAAAATCCTCAAGGTATAATCCTTTCAGGTGGTCCATCATCTGTTTATAACAAAGATGCTTATGAGGTTGACCAAGGGGTATATAAACTTGGTGTCCCTGTTCTTGGTATTTGTTATGGAATGCAAAGAATTGCCGTTGATTTTGGCGGTTCAGTCATACGTTCAGATCATCATGAATATGGCAAGGCAGAACTTACATTAGAAACTAAGTCTAGACTGTTTGATGAGGTGGATGATAATGGTATTGTATGGATGTCTCACTCTGATAAGGTAGATGTTCTTCCTGAAGGTTTTTCACCAATAGCTACTTCAGCTAACTCTCCATTTGCTGCCATTGCAAATGAAGAAAAACGTGTATACGCAATGCAGTTTCACCCTGAGGTAAACCACTCGCAAGAGGGATATCTCATGCTAAGAAACTTTGCAAGAAACATTTGTGGGATTACTGAAAAATGGAAGATGGAACATTTCTTAAAAGAACAAATTACTAAAATTCGTGAAACAGTGGGAGATGGCAAGGTTCTTTGTGGTCTTTCTGGTGGTGTTGACAGCTCTGTAGTCGCGGCAATGCTATATGAAGCGATTGGCGATCAACTTATCCCTGTTTTTGTTGATAATGGTCTTTTACGTAAGGGCGAACGTGAGCAGGTTCAAGAGGTGTTTAAAATTAATTTGAAAGCACCACTTATCACGGTTGACGCAGTAGATAACTTCTTAGGTAAACTAGAAGGTATTTCAGACCCTGAACAAAAGCGTAAAATTATTGGTCACACCTTTATTGAAGAGTTTGAAAAAGAAGCGAAAAAACATGATGGGATTAAATTCTTAGCTCAAGGAACGCTGTATCCAGATGTTATTGAATCTATCTCTGTCAATGGTCCTTCTGAGGTTATTAAAAGCCATCATAATGTTGGTGGGCTTCCAGACTGGATGGACTTTGAGTTAATTGAACCTCTTAGAGAGTTATTTAAAGATGAGGTACGTAAGATTGGTTTAGAACTTGGACTTCCAGAAGGCATGATTAACCGTCACCCATTCCCTGGACCAGGTCTAGCTATTCGTATTATGGGAGATGTAAATGTTCCTGATTTAACGATTCTTAGAGAGGCTGATGTTATTCTTTTAGAAGAGTTAAAAGCAAGCGGGTATTACGCTAAAACATGGCAAGCCTTTGCGGTGCTATTAAATGTGAAATCTGTTGGTGTTATGGGGGATAATCGTACCTATGATAATACGGTCTGTGTACGTGTTGTTGAAGCCGTTGATGGAATGACTGCCACCTTCGCTCATCTTCCTCATGACTTGTTAGAGCAAATTTCTAGACGTATTATTAATGAAGTTGATGGAATTAACCGCGTAGTGTATGACATCAGCTCAAAGCCGCCAGCAACAATAGAGTGGGAATAGTAGGAATAAAGATTTCAGCACATCTTGAAGTTTTTTAAGAAATTGGCGTAGACTACTACGCCTTCAACCTTAAGAAAACACCAATCTGCACTAAACTCTTTATCCCTAGGCAACTTTGTAAACTTGTTGTGCAACTTGTAAACTCGTTGTTGACCTGCTACAATACCTTATGAATGAATCTAACATTTTTTTATTTTCTAAAACTGCTTACCCTGATGTACATCATATTCCTATTTTAGTTCCCAAATACTTGCAACCTGCTATAAATTTTTCTTCTTATGATTATATTATTGCTACATCAAAAGAGGTTTTTACTGCCTTAGATAAAATTGGACATTGGAAAGACTTGCCTGTATTGTGCATTTCTGAATCGACTGCTGCTTTTTGTGAAGGGGTAGGGGGTAAGGTCCTAGATATTGCAGATGGGTATGGAAAAAGTATTGTTTCTTTAATAAAAGAAAAATATACAGATAAAAAGGCCTTACATCCTCATGCTAAGGTAATAGCCTTTGATATGCAAGCCGCTTTGAAAGACATTGTTATGGACTCTTTTATTGTGTATGAAACATCCTGTTCTAAGGACAAAAAAATTACATTACCTTCAGATGCAATTTGTATTTTCAGCTCTCCTTCTTCCATTAAGTGCTTTGAAAAACAGTATGAATTTTTAGATACCTATACCCTTGTGTGCATAGGTGAAACAACAGCTTCAGCCTTAGCAAAAGGGATGAAATATACCCTCTCTAAAAAGCCTTCTATTGAAAGTACCATAGAGTGTGCAAGAAGCCTGCAAAAATAACATTTTTTTAATCTTTAATTTGCTATAATAATATAAGCCTGAGTGACGCGACTACTCGCATATCAGGGGGTTCTACATATACATTTGGTCGACGCCGTAAAGAGTTTGTGTGAAGCATTTTTGTTTGAGGTGATAAGCTGAGAATTTGCTACCGTTATTTCTCTTTCGTTTGACTATATTAGGCTTTGAGAACCATTGCCACACGCGGAACGCCCACTCGGGTAAACCTAAGTTTAGGAAAAAAGATATACCTATAGAACTCATAAAAGTTTATCCCCATACCAGGCGTATGACTCAAAACTTTTATGAATCCTCTAGGAACAAGTATTATAACTACTGCACACCTTTTTTCCTAAACTCAGATTTACATTAAAATATATAAATGGTTATTGGAGATTGTAATGAATGTAATGATACTTGGTGCTGGTGGTAGAGAATATTCTATTGGCCGTGCAATGAAAGATGATGAAAATGTTGATAAACTTTATTTCTGCCCGGGAAATGGTGCTACACATAACCTAGGCACCAATGTTGATATCAAAGATTATCATGAACTTGCGCAGTTTGCTAAAGATAACACTATTGAATTTACTATTGTTGGTCCAGAAGCACCTCTTGTTGATGGGGTTGTTGATATCTTCAAAAAAGAAGGTTTAACTATTTTTGGTCCTTGCGCTAAGGCGGCTCAACTTGAAGGCTCAAAGGTTTATATGAAAAACTTTTTAGCAAAGTATGATATTCCTACTGCAGCGTATATTGAAACAGACCATATTGAAACGGCTTTTAAGTTCATTGATACACTGGATGCTCCTATCGTTGTTAAGGCCGATGGTCTTTGTGGTGGTAAGGGTGTTATTATCGCTATGAGTCGTGATGAGGCTAAAAAGGCTGTATCCGAAATGCTTTCAGGTACGTCATTTGGAGATGCGGGTCTTAAAATTATTATTGAAGAGTTTCTTGATGGTTATGAGCTGTCAATGTTTGCAATATGTGATGGAGATGATTTTGTATTACTTCAAGCGGCTCAAGATCATAAGCGATTATTAAATGAAGACAAGGGACCAAATACAGGTGGAATGGGTGCATATGCACCAACTCCACTTGTAGATGATGAACTTTATGAAAAGGTAAAAGATAGAGTAATACGTCCTACCTTAGAAGGTATGAAAAAAGAGGGTGCCCCTTTTGAAGGTGTTCTTTTCATTGGAATTATGGTGGTTAATGGCGAACCTATAACATTAGAATTTAATGTGCGTTTTGGTGATCCTGAATGTGAGATTTTAATGCCACTGATGAAGTCTTCTGTATTTGACCTTTTTTATAAGGCAGCAACAGGAAAATTAAATGAACTTAATGTTGAGTTTTATGATAAATACGCGGTAGGTGTTGTGATGGCGTCTAAGGATTATCCTTATTCTTCTTCTAAACCAGCAGAAATTATTGTTGATGAGATTCATCATGAAGAAATCGCAAATAATACGCATATTTCTTACGCGGGCGTATCTCTTTTAGATGAGACCTTATGTGCAACAGGTGGACGGGTTCTTGTCTGTGTTGGCTTAGGCGATAGCATTAAAGAAGCTCGGGATCGGGCTTATCTTCTTTGCGGTCAGGTTCATTTTGTAGGTAAGAAAATTCGTACCGATATTGCGTATCAGGCGCTTCGTTCTTAAGATATGAATGACGAGATAATACAGCTATTAGATAGAGAAGAATTAGTCTTAGCCAATAAGAAAAAACGAAGCCTCGCGTTTGCAATTGATGAGATAATCTTATCAATTTTGAGTATGTTAATTTTATGGGATAAAATTAGTGGACTGAGCACTTATGAAGAAATATTATTGGCTTTACAACCTTATATTTTATATACTATGGCGATAAAAATTATTTATCATACCTTTTTTGTGATGCAATTTTCAGCCAGTCCGGGGAAAATTTTTATGAAGATAAGGGTGCTAGAAGTTTCAAGCCTTTCAACCCCATCTTTATTCCAATCACTTAACCGCGCCTGCGTTCGAGTCATTAGTGAGCTTCTTTTTTATGCAGGTTTTATATGGGGCCTTTTAGACCCTCTTTCTCAAACATGGCAGGATAAAACAGCTAATACAGTAGTAGTTGATGCCTAAAACGCTTTTTATACTTTTTTTTCTTTGCAGTAGTTTTTTATATGCAGATAAAAAAGTAGAAGTATTTTCTAAAAATATAGACACCAATGGTTCTATTATTCATGCAAGAAATAATGTGGTTGTCTTATATGATGATATGTACATCAGTGCAAATTCTGCGACCTTTGATAAAGACGCTGGAATAATAGAACTTTTTGGTAAAGTATCGGTACTTAAAAATGCTGAGTATTATAGTATGGGTGAATATTTTATGCTCAATACTAAAGAAAAAACAAAAGAGTTTAGACCTTTCTTTTTTCAAGAACACGATGATGACTTATGGCTTAGTTCACGAGAAGCTAAGGCAAAAGAAAAAAAATATGAGTTATATTCAGGGGTAGTTTCTTCATGTAATGCTCAAGACCCAGATTGGACGATACAGTTTTCATCAGGTTATTATGACAGTGAAAATCAATGGATGCAATTGTATAATGCTCGCTTATATGCAGGTGATATTCCTGTAATGTATCTTCCTTATTTTGCTTATCCTACAGATACCACCAGGCGTACAGGTTTATTAATTCCTCGATATGGTATTTCTGAGGATGAGGGGCTCATTTATGAGCAACCTATTTATATTGCTGAGTCTGCTAATTGGGACGTAGAAATTTTGCCACAGTTACGTACAAAAAGAGGATATGGTTTATATTCTAAGATTCGTTTTGTGGACTCAAAAAAATCAAAAGGGTCTATAACCTTTGGTGGATTTCAAGAAAAAGAAGCGTATCAAAAGAAGTTTAATTTAAAAAACGACAAACATTATGGAATTGAATTTGATTATGAACACAGAGGTTTTTTAAAGACTTGGTTGGATTGGGATGTTCAAGGTAAATCGGGAATTTTTTCTGATATTACCTTGTTAAATGATGTAGAATATTTAAATGTCAAAAAAAATGACACCTTAGCCTATGCCACAACATCTCAGGTCACCTCCAAGGTAAATGTATTTCTAAATCAAAATGAAGATTATTATGGTTCCTATGCAAAGTACTTTATAGACTTAAGTGTCAATAATAATTCTGAGACGATACAAAATCTTCCTACCTTGCAATACCATCATTATATTAACACCTTACTAGAGGAACACTTTTTTTATTCTTTTGATTACAGAGGGGATAACTTTTATAGACCTGAGGGGAAAAGTGCTTTTCAAAATGAGCTAAGAATTCCTTTAAGTCTGCAATTTCCTCTTTTTGACGAATTTTTAACTCTTAGCGTACGTGAAAATCTTTATACATCACAAATAAATTTTTATGGAAAAGATAAAGACCTTTCTAATTTTGAATACTCTTCATAAAAGCCATTTCTAAACTCTGCTCCAGGGCGAGTATACGCTAATGTCATACTTACACTATGAGAAAAATCATCAAAAGATTTAACTAAGTTAGTATTGAGTTCTATGCTCTGAGAATCTTGTACATAAAG
>NZ_JAEMVE010000197.1 GCF_029216045.1 Sulfurimonas sp. MAG313
AATTATTAATGTTTTATCCCCTTTTATTGGGGGAGATGAACGTGTTGTGGCTAAGGTTACTATTGAATATGATTTTTCTCAAAAGTCTTCTAGTTCAGAAGTGTATGACCCTGAATCTGTTGTTAGGTCGGAACAAACCATAGAAGAAAAGCGTGAAGGTACCCGTCCTAAAGAAATAGGAGGCGTTCCAGGAGCGGTGAGTAATATCGGTCCGGTTAAGGGACTTGAATCACAAGCTGGTGGGGATAAATACGAAAAATCAAATGTCTCAACTAATTATGAAATCTCTAAAACTGTTTCAAGTACTAAGGGTGAATTTGCAACTATAAAACGTGTTACAGCCGCGGTTGTAGTTGATGGAAAGTATAAGAAAAAGCTTGATGATGAGGGTAACCCTACAGATGAAATTGAGTATGTGAAAAGAGCTGAGAGTGACTTAAAAGCTATCTCTTCATTAGTAGAACAAGCCATAGGTATAAATACTAAGCGCGGTGATTTAGTAACAGTAAGAAACTTTCAATTTGAAGTGTTAAAGGTTGTACCTAAACATATATCAAGTAAGATTAATACCTTTATTCAAGAATACGTTTCTCCTTTTTTCAGAAGTCTTGAAATTGCTTCTTGTTGGAATTATCCTTTTTGTTGTTTACAAAAAGCTTATCACTCCATTTGCGGAACGTATGCTTGAATTTTCTAAAGAAGAAGATGAGATGGAACGTCCTGTCCTTGAAATTGATGAGGAAGAAGAAGATGATCTTATTCAACGTGTTCAAGATATGCGTAAGAAGGTTGAAGACCAACTAGGAGTCGGTCAAAACTTTAATGAAGATGAACTTAAATATGAAGTTTTACTTGAAAAAGTAAGACAATTATCTGCTGAAAGACCTGAAGAGTTAGCCTCTTTATGTCAGGCTTTGATGGACGAAGAAGATGGTGGAAATGATAATATGACGGAACTTGCTAAAAAGATGGCCGCAAACGCAGACTAAGGAGTAGATGATGACACTAAACCCAATGCAACAAGCTACATTTGATGAGATGGCTATGGCTGAAAAAGTAGCTATTTTACTCTTACAACTTGGAGAAGATACCACGGCGACCGTTTTTTCTAATCTAACAGTTGAAGCTATTACTGAAGTATCAAAGTACATTGCTGCTTCTAAATCGGTTGAAAGAGGAATTGCAACGGCTGTTCTTGAAGAATTTTATGCAATTTTTCAATCAAACCAATATATTACCTCAGGTGGTTTAGAATATGCACGAGAAATTTTACACAAAGCCTTAGGCCCAGAAGAAGCAAAAAGAGTTTTAGATAGATTATCTAAGAGTATGCAATCGACGCAAAACTTTGCCTATTTGGCAAAAATAAAGCCTCAGCAACTCTCAGACTTTATTGTGAATGAGCATCCTCAAACCATTGCCCTTATCTTAGCGCATATGGACGCTACTGCTGCAGCGGAAACACTTGGGTTTTTCTCAGATGACTTACGCGCGGAAGTAGCTATGCGTATGGCTAAACTTGGAGATATATCTCCTTCTGTTATTAAACGTGTATCGGCTGTTCTTGAGTCTAAACTTGAGTCACTTGCCTCATATAAGGTTGAAGTGGGTGGTCCAAGAGCTGTGGCGGATATCTTTAACAGACTTGGAGCTAAGGCTTCAAAAGGCACGCTTTCTCATATTGAACAAATAGATGAGCAACTTGCAGCGTCTATTAAAGAGATGATGTTTACCTTTGAAGATATTGTCCAACTTGATAATAATGGCGTGCGAGAGATTTTAAAAACAGTTGATAAAAAAGAGCTTATGTTAGCGCTTAAATCTTCACCAGAAGAACTTAAAGAGAAGTTCTTTTCCAATATGTCTGAACGTGCACGAATGGCCTTTGAAGAAGAAATGCAGTTCCTTGGTGCGGTTAAAATGAAAGACGTTGAAGGTTCTCAACGTAAGATTGTTGAAGCTGTGCAGCAGTTAGCGGAACAAGGTGTCTTACAAGTTGGTGAATCTGAAGAGATGATTGAATAAAATGAAAGCAGTTATTAACGATAAAAACAGTAGCACTCACATCATTAACAAGTACAACTTCAAAGTTTTATCAAGCAGTACTCTGTATCCTGAAATAAAAGAAGACGTCTTTGTTGAAGGTGCTAGTGTGAGCATTGTTAAACCAAAAGAAGAAGACTTAAATCAAGGCGCTGGTGTTCAAGATGATAATACTTTGTCAAGCTCTTCTAAGGACACCTTGATAGAATCTCTCTTACAAAAGACAGATGAAATGTCATCAAATTTTATAAAAATGCAGATGAAGCTAGAATCAAAAGAAGAAGAATATAAACTTGCTTTAATAGAAGCAAAAAACATTGCCTTAGAAGAGGGACGAGCAGAGGGTGTAAAAGAGGCGCAAGAGCTTGTGCAAGTAGAACACCAACAGTTGATGACACAATTTTCTAGCTCAGTTCAAACCTTGCAAAAAAGTACAGAAGAATTTTCAAACTCAATAGAAGGTATAAAAGAAGAACTTATTAATGCAGCTATTGATATTGCAAAAGAAGTGATTTTAGTGGAAACATCTGAAAACTCCAGTTTAGTGGCGAGTACCTTGGCTTCTGAGTTGATAAAAGAGATTCAAACTTCCTCAGAAGTCATCATAAAGGTTAATCCTGTTGATAAAGTGAGTTTAGAACAAAGTCTAGGCACCTTAGAAAATATAAAAGTTGTATCTGATAATGCTGTTAGTTTAGGCGGTGTGATTGTTCTTAGTGATGCGGGAAATATAGATGGTGATATTATGAAACGTTATGAACGTATTAAAATCGCTGCTTTAGGCAAATAAATTAAATAAAACACTTATAAAATGTAGTGTTAACGCAGATAAAAGGATATATTCTTTTATCGTATTGAAATGGTAGTAAATGATAAATGTAAAAGAAATGAATTCAGTTCAACGAGATGAACTTTGTCAAAACATACGTGAAAGAATTTTAGAAGTAGTGAGTAAAAACGGGGGGCACCTAAGTTCCACTCTAGGAGCTACTGAATTAATAGTAGCAATGCATACAGTATTTGAGGTGGGCAAAGACCCTTTTATTTTTGATGTGTCTCATCAGGCTTATGCCCATAAACTTATTACAGGGCGTTGGGATGAATTTGAAACTTTACGTCAATTTAATGGGTTGTGTGGGTATACAAAACCAACAGAATCTGATGCAGATTATTATGTAGCAGGACATTCTTCAACGTCCATCTCCTTAGGTGTTGGCGCGGCTAAGGCTATTGCGATTAAAGGGGAAAATAGAGTTCCTGTAATGATGATTGGCGATGGTTCAATGACTGCTGGTATGGTGTATGAAGCTCTTAATGAATTGGGTGAGCGTAAATATCCTATGGTTATTATTTTAAATGACAATGAGATGAGTATTGCTAAACCTATTGGTGCTATCTCGAAAATTCTTTCTCAGACCATGGCTAGTCCTTTTTACCAAAAGATTAAGGCGGGTACAGAAAAAATATTAGAACATTTTCCAGAGGGTGCAACCTATATGGCTAAGCGTTTTGAAGAAAGTTTAAAGCTTATTACACCGGGTCTTCTTTTTGAAGAGTTAGGGGTTGAATATATAGGCCCTGTTAAAGGTCATAATTTAGAAGACTTAATTGAAACACTTACTATTGCAAAAAATCTAGGAAAACCCGTTATTGTACATGCACAAACACTGAAGGGAAAAGGATATGATTTAGCAGAAGGACATCATGAACATTGGCATGGTGTTTCGCCTTTTGATATATCGGATGGAAAGGCATCCAAAAATTCTGGGGGTGCTAAAGCTGCTACAAAAATTTATACAGAAAAGCTTTTAGAATTAGCGCACGCGGATGATAAGGTAGTTGGTGTTACCGCTGCAATGCCAAGTGGAACGGGTTTAAGCCCTTTAATTGATCAGTTTCCAACACGCTTTTGGGATGTTGCCATAGCTGAACAGCACGCAGTTACATCTATGGGGCCTTTAGCTAAAGAAGGATTTAAACCTTTTTGTACGATTTATTCTACCTTCTTACAAAGAGGATTTGATCAGGTTATTCATGATATTTGTTTAATGAACTTGCCTGTTGTTTTTGCTCTTGATAGAGCGGGTATAGTAGGTGAAGATGGAGAAACGCACCAGGGGGCTTTTGATATATCATTTTTGAGAGCTATCCCAAATATGACACTTCTTGCCCCAAGAAATGAAAAGGATATGCACGCGGCTATGGATTTTGCTCATAGTTTTAAAACCCCTTGTTCCCTGCGTTATCCACGGGGTCCATTTTTAGATACAAGCACTGATGAAGCCAAGCCTTATGTATTAGGTAAGTCTGAGTTCATCCAAGAAAGCACCAAAAATATACTCTTTATTGGATATGGAAATGGAGTAGGGCGAGCAAAACAAACCGCTGAATATATGGATGAAGATATAGCTATCTTGGATCTTCGTTTTGTAAAACCCTTAGATAAAGAAACCTTACGTAAATGTGCTAATTCATACAGCTCATGGTTCATTTTTTCTGATTCTGCAAAGATGGGTGGGGTAGGTTCAGCTATTTTAGAATTTTTAGCTGAAGATAATATCAGAGGTATTCATGTCAAATCTTTTGAATATGAAGATGCTTTTATCACTCATGGAAATACTAAACTTGTAGAAGAATCATTAGGACTACTTCCTGAGCAATTAGCAAAAAAAGTCAAGGCCTCTTTTTCTAAATAATTGTTTTAATAAAAAGAAAATAAAACTCAAACCAATCAGTTTGTGTTATAATTAGACTATGAAAATAGACCTAAGAGAAAAACTAATTAATGCTATGTTTGAAGCTATATATACTAAAGGTTATCATGCTTCAAACCTGAATGATATTTTAAAAAATGCAGGTATTTCAAAGGGTGGTTTGTATCATCACTTTACGTCTAAAAAAGAACTAAGCATTGCGGCTATTGAGGAAGTTCTAGGTAAGGCTATATCTGAGCTTTGGGAAAAACCTTTAGATGTAAAAGAAAACTACATAAAAAATATTGTAGCGTGTATCCGAAGTTTTTCTCATTTAAATGAAGATGAGAACACAAGCTTTGATGTTAAGTTTGGCTGTCCTTTAAATAACATGATTCAAGAGTTGAGTGTGATTGATGATGATTTCGCAAGTGCCTTGCAAAATATTCACATAAAATGGCATGAAGTTTTACAAAAGGCCCTTGAAAATGCCAAAGATTCAGATGAATGTCGCAGTAACTTTAATGCACCAGATGTGGCTTTGTTTATTATAGCTTCTATTGAAGGTGCCATATCTTCAGCAAAAGTCTTTCAAAATATTTCATATTATAATCGTTCCTCTCAAGAATTAATCGCCTATATTAAGGGCTTATAATCTCTTTACAAACTAATTGGTTTGTGATATCATTCTAGATAACAAACTATATGGTTTGTATAGGAGAAATAATGAAACTTAGTATTGATAGTCCTACACCCTCTATACAAACAAAAGATATCTTAGGAAATCCCTTTGACCTTGAAAACTTTAAGGGTCAAAAAAATATGGTCTTAATTTTTAGATTTTCTACCTGCCCTTTTTCTAAAAGTCCACTTCGTTTCTGTAATTTACGTATTTATACTTTGTCAAAAGAATATGAAAAATTAAGAATAAAGATCGTGGCAATTTTTGAATCCTCGAATGAAAATTTAAACAAACATCTGTCTCATTATAAACCTCCTTTTTCAATTATCTCAGATAGTGAAGGACAATATTATAAATCTTATGGTTTAAGTAAATCCCTATTTGGAGTGTTTAAAGAAATATTACGCGAATGCCAGCGGATTTTTTAATTGATGAACATGGTATGATTAAGGAATTAATGTATGCAAAAGATGAGAGCAACATATAAGTCTAGATATTATTAAAGCCTTTGTGAAAAGTTAGAACTGAAGTAAAGGAAGTTTATGGAATTTTTCACTGAAGAACATATAGAGGTAAGAAAAAAGTATAAGACAAATGATGAAGCAAATCATTGGTTAAATAGTATTGATACAACATATTTGAATGAATTTATGATTACGTTCATAGAATCTATGCCATATTTCTTTTTTGCTACGTCTAGTTCTAATGGAAATACAAACGTAAACTTTAAAGGAAGTGAAGGAAATACCTTAGTCAAGGTTCTAAGCAAGAATAAACTTATTTTTGCTGATTATAAGGGTAATGGTATTTTACATTCTGTGGGAGATATCTCCTCAAATCCAAAGGTAGGTATGCTTTTTGTTGATTTCAATAAAGACTTTAGATTGAAGATAAGTGGAAGGGCTAAAGTTATTGATAATGAGTTGGCACTTAACCAATATCTTGATGTGTTTGAAACTTTTGAAATGATGCGTTTGATAGAAGTTGAGATAGAGTATGTTATCCCTAACTGTTCAAATAAACTAAGCATAGTAAGACAAAGTATTCTCAAAGAAAATAAGGAAAAAATATGAAAAAAATAGTGTTAATATGGTTATTCTGTATCAGTTTTAGTTTTGCAGGAACACCTTTCACAGTAACTGAGATAGAGGACTTATATGTTGTATTAGAAAATGGCACAAAACTTGTTGATAAGAAGACAGAAAGTATTTTAAAGCAGATGATGCTGAATAAGTTAAAAACTTTAGGGGTCAAAACAGATACCTATGCAGCTGAGTCTTTGATCTTAATTATAGGGCAAAATGAATTTGGAGGTATGATGTTTTTAAATACAAAATTGATGATAGTCTCACAAGTACAAAGAGCTAAGGCAAAAGAAACTTCTTTAGGCATTACATATATGATAGATGATTTGTTTGATACGACGGAGCCTAATGTTGATATGATTGAGTCTTTAGAATATATGTTAAGTGAATTTGGCGATCAGTTTATAGAAGAGAAGGAATAATATGAAATTGTTATTATTGGTACTCATTACTATGGTGAGCTTAGGTGCATCGGAAATAAGTGAATTCGCTCAAACAATGGGATATGAAACAAGCTACAAGGTAGCCATTCAAAAGGCTAAGCAAAGCAATAAAGAGGTGATGTTTGTGATGGTAACAAACTACTGCCCTTGGTGCAGGAAGTTTGAAAAAAGAACCCTTGTAAAAGAAAAAGTGAATTTAATTGTCCACAAAAAATACATACCCTTAATTTTAAACAGAGAAAAGGGGAACTATCCAAAACAGTTTTACACCAAACGTATACCTGTAGTGATGTTCATTAATCCAAATAATGAAGAGAAAATTAAAGAAAGTTTAGGGTATAAAAAAGTAAAGGATTTTGTAATAGAATTAAATAAATAAAAAGTAGTGAACCCGAGTTAAAAAGAGTATAAATTGTATCTCGGCACTTACTTATGAGACTGAAAAGTTTGCAAAAGCACCTTCAACACCTAAGGTGCTTTTATAACGTTTCGTAGACAGAACCACTCTTTTAGTTTTTAAATCACAAACTGCGATGCGATAATTTGAACCCATATAAGGTTCAACAATACAAATAATTTTATTTTCTATCTGCCTCGTTGTATGGATGTTTCCTTGCAGTTTATGAAAAAAGTATTTGGGATAACTTAAGGGTGTGATTTCAACAATCTCAACAAGCTTCTTTTTATCTAATGTTTCCACAATAAGTTGAGCATCTTCAAAACATTCAAACTGAACACACCACTCATCAAAGATTTTGTTAAAACGAAATAGCTCTTCATCTAAAAAGCCACCCGAAGGAGATTGTAAGGCAAAAATACTCATAAGACTAACCTAATATAAAAACTTGAAGGCAAAACATTGTTTGCTTTATCTTTTGTAATTGTAACATGATAAGTTTTAAAGTCTGTGGATTCTTTTGTGAAAATAAATTGTTAAGTGAAAGAGTTAATATAGAAGTATAGTTATGAACTTATGCACGGGGACATAACTTTAATTATTATCACTGTGTGATAAAAATTGTAGCTGTATCCCCATTAGACAGAAGTGAAGTCGACTTTAGAAGACACCAAAGTGCCTAGCTAAAAGAAACGAGTAAGTTAAAACTTACAGGTCACCTTCGTGCTTACCAAGATACTCAGCAACACCTTCAGTTGTAGCTTTCATACCCTCATCACCCTTGTTCCAACCAGCAGCACATACTTCGCCATGCTCGTTAGTGAAAAGCATAGCGTCAACCATACGAATCATTTCATCAATGTTACGTCCAAGTGGAAGATCATTGATTACTGCGTGACGGATAGTACCATCTTTGTCAATTAAAAATGAACCACGTAGTGCAACACCACCATCAAGAAGTACATCATAAGCTTTTGCAATGTCTTTAGTAAGGTCAGCAACTAATGGATATTTAACTTGACCAATTCCACCTTCGTTTACAGGAGTGTTCTTCCATGCAAAGTGAGAAAATTGTGAATCAACAGAAACACCAATTACATTAATACCACGGTCTTTGAAATCTTGAAGTCTGTGATCAAATGCGATGATTTCAGAAGGACACACAAATGTGAAGTCAAGTGGGTAAAAGTATAAAACTGTACCATTTTCACCGAAGTTGTCATATAAATTGAAGTCTTCAACGATTTCGTTGTTACCTAGAACTGTTGTTGCTGTAAAGTCTGGAGCTTTTTTTGTTACTAACATGGATATTTCCTTTAAATTATTATTTCGGGATTTTAGCACAATTTTATAAAGGTTGTATAACCTAAGGAAATTAATAATATATTTTATACCTTATTAAGGGAATTTAAACTTTTTTACTTGCTATTGATTTTCTTTTGATTGTTTTTATTTTGTAATAATACTTTAACCAGATGTAATATGTTTTTATTCAAATAACAGTAAGGACAGTTAAGTATGTATATAAAATTAGGCTATAGATATATTGGTATTAAATTTTTGTTGTTGCTTTTAAGTATAGGCCTTAGTGCAGCTAATTACCCCTTGGAAATAATTCAACCTCAGGCAAACCTTGATATAAAAAATCGTTTTTATAAGGCCTATCCTGGTTTGGTATATGATGTCCGCCTTGCTGTTATAGGGGGCGCTTTTCCTTATTCATTTATACTTGAATCAGGGCCAACGGGTATGTCTATAGATTCTAA
>NZ_JAEMVE010000198.1 GCF_029216045.1 Sulfurimonas sp. MAG313
CTTTAAGCAAACACCGATTGAGATTTTAAGTCTCAGCGCGTGTCAAACAGCCGAAGGTGATGATCGCTCACCATTGGGTCTATCGGGTATTGCCTTAAAATCGGGTGCCAGAAGTGTCTTAGGAACTTTATGGCCAGTGGCCTACCGCAAAAATCTTGTTTCCCACTTTTTATGAGCAATTGTTAAAGCCCGATATTAGTAAAGCCAAGGCCTTACAATTAGCGCAATTAAAATTACTTAAAAATAAACAAATGCAACATCCGGTATTTTGGGCGCCGTTTGTGTTGATTGGTAATTGGTTATAGTTTTGTTCTTTTTTTTTCTACAAACTATATCTCAAAGCCAATAACAGTAACATCATCATTTCTTTCTTCCTTACCTTGATAGATACTAAGAGAGTTGAGTAGTACCTCCTTTTGATGTGTAAATGTTTCATTATGATTTTGCAGTATTAAACGGGTAAATTTCGTTTTACCTAATGGAAAATCTTTTACTCCACCATTTTGGTCAATATATCCGTCTGTTGTACAGTAAAATTTCATATTTTCTTTGACTGCTATTGAAAACTCTTTAAATTTAAAGTTAGCATCTGACTTCTTGTACCCTATTGAATGACGAGAACCTTTTATTGTTTGAAGCTCATTGTTTTCATCAATGTAAAACAATGATGCTTCTGCTCCTGCATATTTTAGTATTTTATCTTTTTTATTATAGTAAATAATTTGACCATCAAATCCTGCATTTGAGATAGAATCTTTATCTTCTTGTTTCAAAAGAATTTTCATTTTTTTATTAAAATAACTGAGTATCCAAGCTGGACTTACATCAATGTTTTTATCATTTTCTATTTTTGCTACGACTTGTCTCTCTATTGCTTTTACTAACATAGTTACAAAAGCACCCGGAACGCCATGACCCGTACAATCAATAACCATAAGTAAGCACTCATCTTTATCTCTTAACTCTTCAAACAGATATATATCTCCACCAACTATGTCCTTTGGTTGCCATATGGTAAAAAAATCAGAAAAGTAATTTTTAAAACTATGATTATCTGGGATCAGAGCTCCTTGAATTAAAGAGGCATATTCTATTGATTCTCTTGTATGTTTATGTACATCTTCTATTTCTTTTTCTAGAGCTTTTCTTTTAGATATGTCACGAACCATAGCATACATATGCGTTTTCTCTTCAAGTATCATTGGAGCTAGTATGACATCACAGGTGAAAGGTTTACCATTGTCAAAACGAATATGCTCCCACTCCATTTGGTAACTGCCTAGTTCAATAGCCTTTTCTACAGCATGAAACACCTTATCTCTAGATAACATTCCATCAGGTTGCATCTTTGGTGAAATATCTGATGGCAATTTATTTATAAACTCTTTTTTGTCATTGAATCCAAAAAGCTTTAATGTTGCCGGGTTACAATCTACCCACTTTCCATCTAGCATAATAGTAATCGCATCAGGTGCAGCGTCATAAAGAGCCTTCATTTTACGCTCAGAATCTTTTATGGTTCTTACTTGTCTATCAACTTCTTGCTCAAGTCCGGCACTTAACTCAAGTAACTCTCTATTTTTATTTTCTATATCTATTGTTTTTTTTGCAACCATTTGTTTTAGCTTTCTATTATTAAAAAGAACAAAAAGGAGTATTAAAATAATTGAACCTGATATTTTAGCTATTAAAATCCAATCTGTTTTGTGAGATACTTTTGCTTGTGTCCACTTATCAAAGATATTGCTAAGCTCTGACTTACTAATAGCATGAATAGATTTGTTTATAATACTTAATAGCTCTTTAGGTGAATCCTTACTTAGTGCGATTTTTAACTCTAAGTTGTATTCAGTTTTGTAGGCAATTTTAAGATCTTTATGCCCTAAATTATTTATATAATATCTAGCGGTTGCCGCATTAACTACAAATACGTCAATTTCGTTATTTATAAGTTTTTCAAAGCTTTCTTCATCTGTTTTGAATGATATAAATTTAATGTCAGAATGGCTGTTCTTTAATTTATCTTCTATAGTTGTATTACTTGTCACCGCTAGTCTTTTATCTTTAGTATCAGAAAATCCATTTAGGTAATCTTCACCATGCCTACTTACAAAAACAAAAGGTGTAGAAAATAGAGACTCTTTAGTAAAATCAACATACTCTTTTCGCTCTTGTGTTTCACCAATTCCACTGAACATATCAGCTTCTTTTGTTTTTACTTTTTTTATTGCTTCATCCCAACTGTTTACAGGAACTTCTACAAAATTTATACCACTTTTTGTTTCTATTAGTTTAATCAAATCTGCAATAATCCCGGTATGATTTTCTAAATCATCCTTCCATTCTAAGGGTTTCCAATTTGGGTCAAAGACATAAGTAACTTCTTGTTCTTTATCTAACCATTTTTGCTCGTTATCTGCCAGTACAATATCAATATCTGAAGTCGCCCATTTAGAAATTATCTCTACCTTGTCTTGGTATGTTAAGCTCCTTAACCCTTTTTGAATAATTGAGTGCAGTAAAGGTTCATCAATGTTTGAAAAATAGTGCAAAGTGGGCGCCTTAAAATCTCTTATAGATATTGCTTTTAAGCCTTTGATTAATTCATCATTTATTTTAGTTTCTGCAGCTATATGTCCTTCATAAAAAGCAGTCACTCTGCCGCTTAATACTCTGTCAATAGAATCATCTAAATCTTTTGTTAGCACTAGATTTATTTTAGGAAATTCTTTTTTTAGCTTGTCAATAGTTCCATAACCTTTGGGAATAGCTAATGTTTTACCTTCTAAATCTTTTAATTGCTTTATATCATGATTAGTTTCTTTTAGATAAACTGCATCCTTCATCTTAAAGTAGGCATCACTATAAAGACCAAATTTAGCTCTTCTTTTTGTGTAGTATGTTGCTGGAAGTAAGTCTATTTTTTTGTTTTCAAAATCTTTTAGTAATTTATCCCAATTATCATTTATAACTTCTACTTTTAATCCTGTATTTTTAATAATTTTATTTGTAAATTCTCCACCAATTCCATCAATATCTTTTCCTGTATTTGAAAAAACCACAGGTTTCCACTGTTCAACTCCAATTTTAACAGTGTGTGAATCAATCCAAGCTCTCTCTTCCCTTGTTAACTCTATATTAGATGTTTCTACTTTATATACTAAGCCATCAATGGGTTTACTCTCTTTAATTAAGCCCATTAAACTATAGATTTGCGTAATATACTCAATTCTTTTTGAATCAATATTTCCAAGTTTAATTTCATTTTTATTAATAAGTTTTTCTATTGCATCAGCTTCGTATAGAAGTGCTTCTTTTGTTTTCTTTTGGGTATTGTATTTTTTTAAAATGAGTCCTACTGCCTCTTCTTTGTGTTCGATAGCATAATCCCATCCTCTTAGAGAAGCTAAGCGAAAATCTTTCACTATCTGCGGATTCTTTTGTAGTAAAGCTTCTGATGTAAAAAGAATATCACTATAGAAATCAAAATTGTATTCTTTCGGAGAAAAAATTGTGTACTTAATATTTTGCGTTTTCATGGCATACGGCTCATTTGATATATAAGAGAGCATTGCATCAGTTTTGCCATTTATAAGATCTTGAACATCAAAGGAGTGTGCTTGTGTCGTATACATTTCTGAAGATATTTGGCGAGATTGTAGCATTGCATTAATAGAGGCCATGGCAACTTGATCCGTTGTGAGCATAATCTTTTTATCTTTTAAGTCTTCAACTTTAACAATATCGTCTCGTTTTTTAGTCAATAAAATAACAGGAGAGTGTTGAAAAATAGCACCAAGCATCACGACGGGTTTATCATTGTATCTATCATATATTAAAGATGAACGGCCAATACCAAAATCTGATTTGCCGCTTACAACATCATCAGTAACCTCAATACCATTATCAAATTCCATGATGTTCACATTTAATCCAGCATCACTATAAAATCCTTTCTCTTTTGCCATATAGTATCCCGCGAATTGGAATTGATTTTTCCATGCAAGTTGCAACGATATATCAGTATTGGATTCTAATGTAGATATGAAAAAAACACTCAAAAGTATAAGTTTTATAAAAAGTTTCACCAGTTTTCTCACATTTTTTGTAAAATTTTAAAAACCATATTGAATAATTACCTAGACTCAACATAGAAGTGCACCAATTTGTTCTTTAAAAGCCTCAAAAGGAGTTCTGAAATTTAAACACTTTCGAAGTCGATTGTTAAGATAATTTTCAATTTCTTGAATTTTTTATTCTCTAATTTTTAAGATATCAGGCTTTTGGGGTAAGTACCTCCTTATTAATCCATTTGTTTGTTCAACCTTGAAAAATCAGTTGGACTATGGTGAGAATGAATATCTTAAGATAACTAACTTGTAAACAAGTGACTAAAAGTGCAGAAGATTAAGATTTTTCTAGGTTTATCCTATACTACAATTAAAAATTATAATGAGCAATTTAATTCAAGCAAATGTCTCTACCTTTCAAGGCTTAATCCTTGCTTTACAAAATTATTGGGCAAAACAAGGCTGTGTTTTACTTCAACCCTATGATATGGAAATGGGTGCAGGTACTTTTCACCCCGCAACTTTCCTGCGATCTATTGGCCCTGAACCTTGGAGTTCGGCCTATGTTCAACCCTGTCGACGACCCACCGATGGACGTTACGGGGAAAATCCCAATCGCTTACAGCATTATTACCAATTTCAGGTGATTATTAAGCCATCACCCAGCAATATCCAAGACCTATATCTTAATTCTCTAAAAGAATTAGGTATTGATCCCTTGGTGCATGATATCCGCTTTGTGGAAGATAATTGGGAATCACCAACATTAGGTGCTTGGGGCTTAGGCTGGGAAGTTTGGCTCAATGGTATGGAAGTCACACAATTTACTTATTTTCAGCAAGTGGGTGGACTAGATTGTAAACCGGTTAGTGGTGAGATCACCTATGGTTTAGAACGTATTGCCATGTATTTACAAGGGGTAAGTAGCTTATATGACTTAGTTTGGACAGATGGTCCACAAGGTAAAGTAACCTATGGGGATGTTTTTTTACAAAATGAAGTAGAAATGTCTGCTTATAATTTTGAACATGCCGATATTGAAAATTTATTTACTCAGTTTTCTCAATATGAACTGGAATCAAAAAAATATATTGAATTAAATCTACCCTTGCCCGCTTATGAAATGATGGTTAAGGCCTCACATGCGTTTAACCTACTCGATGCCCGCCATGCCATATCGGTTACCGAACGCGCACGTTTTATTGGCCGTGTTCGCGGCTTAGCCAGAGCAATTGCCAAAGCATACTATCAACGTCGTGAAGATTTAGGTTTTCCATTACTCAAAGGATCCACATAATGTCGCAAGATTTACTCGTTGAACTGGGCACAGAAGAATTGCCACCGACTCAACTGCTTAACTTATCCCAGCATTTTAGCGATCAAATACAAGCGCAACTGGATGATTTAGGCTTACATTATAA
>NZ_JAEMVE010000199.1 GCF_029216045.1 Sulfurimonas sp. MAG313
ACTAGATTTATACGCGCTGGTCTTAAATATAATTGTTTTAAAAAATCATTAAAGGAAACTACAATACCTTTCAAGGTCTTAAGTCTCACCTTAGAAAGTTCATCTGCTTTTAATTTAACCTCGCAATCCAAGGTGTCAATCTTTGAACATAAGTTAGCCTTATATTCATCCAAATTTTCATATATCTCCAACTCTTTTAAACGTTCGTCCTTATAAGCAAGAGCTTCTTCTACACTTCCATATCGATGTTTAAGTTCAGATATTTGTTCAATTCTTGTCAACAGTTCTTCTATGTCACAATCAGCAAGTTCAGCTAAACGTTCTTTTGATGCTTCAAAATGTGCTCTTAACTCATTCATAGCATCATCAAAGAAAGACGCATTAATATCTAGCAAGTCTAAGGCTGATGAAACAGAGTGTTCATATGAGAAAAGTTCTTCAGCTGCATTAATTGCTTCTTCAATTTTTTCTTTTTTTGAAAGCTCTTTTTTCATCTTCATAAGTTCTTTATCTTCACCAATATTTGGTGAAATAGCTCTTATTTTAGAAATCTCAAATTCTGCAAATTCTCTTAATTCAAAAACTTTTTTTTCATCTTCTAATATCTTTTTATATTCTTTTTTAACACTGAGTAAGTTTTTAAATTTATTTTGATACGACAAAAGTACTTTTGCATGATTTTTATTGTTCTCAAGAGCGAAGCTATCCACCATATCAAGAAGGTTTTCATTTTTAAAATCACTATAGTCCTTAAGACTAAGGTGGCGTACAAAGGTATTAGAAAGATTAACTAACATTTTTTTAGAAATCGTTTGGTTATTTATAAAATGGCGAACCTTGTCTTTTTTAATTTGTTTAAAAACGGTGCATTCGTCTTCTTCTATACCAATATGTTCAAGCTCAATAGGAAAGTTTATAGTAGCTTCACTAAGCCCTGCTTTCGCCTCATCTAAACCTAAAGAAGCCAAGATAGAACTCATTAAAATAGACTTACCGCTTCCACTTGGTCCTGTAAAGACAACTAGCCCTCTTTCAAATTCAAGCTCAGCCTCTTTAAAAGAAAGAAAGTCTCTAAGATAGAAACGCTCTATCATTATTCACCCCAGCTAAGTTTTTCTTTTAAGACTTCAAAATAATTAAACTCTTGTCTGTGTATAAGCTGTGCTGGTTTTCCAGAAAGGCGTATTTTAATAATATCACCTTCTCCAAACTCATACATATCTTGTCCATCTACTACCACAAGAGCAGAAGAATCAGGCGTTCTCATCTCAATAGTAAAATGACCAGGTAAGACAACAGGTCTTTGAGTAAGAGAATGTGGTGAAATAGGCGTTAGCGCAAAGACTTGCGTTAAAGGAAAAAGTACAGGCCCCCCTGCTGAAAGGTTATATGCGGTTGAACCTGTAGGCGTTGAGACAATCACACCATCTCCATAATACGTATTAAACGGTTTTTCATCTACAAAGGTATCTAAATGAATCATTTTTGAAATTGATGAGCGTGTCATAACTATATCATTAAAAGCGACTATCTTAGATGTGCCTTCTTTTGTTGTTATTTCGGCACGTAAAACAGCACGATTATCTATTCTATAATCACCTGAAACTAATTTCGAAACAAAATCATCAAGTTCGCCTAAGTCGATATCAGCTAAAAAACCGAGCTTGCCCGCGTGTATACCAAAAACTGGCACGTCATATTCGTGAGAACGTCGTACTACAGAAATTAATGTTCCATCCCCACCAAGAGTTACTAATACATCAGAATTTTCGCACAACTTATCAAAATCTTTGCCAATAAGGCCTATCATTTGAGCACTATTGTTATCTAAGAATACTTCAATATGATGTTTTTCAAAACATTTTTTTACAAAAAGATATTGCTCTTTCATTTCTGGAGAAGAAGGGCGTAAAATCAGCCCTACTCTTTTCATTTGTTTTGGTTTTTCAATAATGCATTCTGTCATATTTTCTCAATTGTATTGATATTTTAGTGAGTTAATTATAGCGGAAGTAAAGAGTTGATGACAAAAAATTTCATTTTGTCATCTTTTTTTGTAAATATTTTATCTATTGATCGTTATTAGCAACATATTCTGGAGTACAAAAGATACCACAATGGCATTTGCCGAGTTCAGGAATTTCTTTTTCAATAGCTTGAGGACAGGGGCATACTCTGTCATCTACACTTTTAAATGTACCATCTTCTACTTCTTCAACCATAAAACAAGGACAAAAACGTTTTGCATAAAGTATTTTATGACGGGCAAGACCCATTGTAACACCTTCATTAATGTCTTCATTGTTGTTATACACATATCCAAACTGTTTATTAACTTTATCTGTAAATTTTTTAGTTTTTTCCATTTCTTTTAAAAATTCTGGCGAATTCATATCGATTTTCTGCATCACTTTTTGACTCTTTCGTGCTTTGAATTGAGATAGTATAATAGGTATATACTTAAATATTGCCAAAAACCAAAAAAACCTGATTTCACATAAACTAACTTTAAGGGCGCTTCTTAGGGCTTACTTAACAATAGGTGTTTATTAGTACTATATAAGCTTTTTTTAGATAAAATTCCAAATATTATATAAGGGTATCGCTATTTATTGCTATTCTAGACCAAACATAAGCATAACAGCAGTTCAATAAATATGCAATTGTTGCTTTAAGGTATTGCAGGAGCTACAAGTAGCTTCAAAATATCTTGAAGTGGCAAGTGTGTGTTTATTGAACTGTATATGCTA
>NZ_JAEMVE010000200.1 GCF_029216045.1 Sulfurimonas sp. MAG313
GGGACAGGTGAAAGTGGCGTACAGAGATGGATCTTGGATTAAAGATCACCATTTTTTACAATCAGACAACCTCACTAAAAAAGTTAATGCCGGGATGTTAAAGATAACTGATAAAGCGCGTTTAAAGGCAAAATAATGGCGAGAATGACCTCCGAAGAAGCCTTGGACTTAATCCTTAATGCGGATTTAAAAGAGCTTGGGAAAATGGCAAGTGCTCGAAAAAAGGAATTACATCCTAATGGTGTAACTACTTTTGTCGTGGACAGAAACATTAACTATACCAATATCTGTTGGGTAGATTGTAAGTTTTGTGCCTTTTATAGACATGCTAAAGATGATGATGCGTATATCTTAACAAATGAGCAAATTGATGAAAAAATTGATGAACTTGTGGCTATTGGTGGAACGCAAATCCTTTTTCAAGGGGGGGGTTCACCCTAAGCTTCGTATTGAGTTTTATGAAGAATTAGTGAGCCATATTCATGAAAAGTATCCTCAAATTACGATTCATGCTTTTTCCGCCATTGAGTTAGACTATATTGCAAAAATTTCTAAAATCTCTTTAAAAGAAGTACTTCAAAGACTTAAGGATAAAGGACTTTCTTCTATACCTGGAGCAGGAGCTGAAATACTAAGTGATAGAGTGAGAGATATTATTGCACCAAAAAAACATGATTCACATGTTTGGATAGATGTGCATAGACAAGCTCATCAGCTGGGTATTAAGTCAACGGCTACTATGATGTTTGGCTCTGTTGAAACAAATGAAGAGATTATTGAGCATTGGAATCTTGTGCGAAATCTTCAAGATGAAACAGGTGGTTTTAGAGCCTTTATTATGTGGTCTTTTCAATCTAAATATACTCAGCTTGCTGAAGAAATTCCAGATATTGAAAAACCTTCGTCTAATCGTTATCTACGTCTTCTAGCCGTGGCAAGACTTTTCTTAGATAATGTGGATAATATCCAAAGTTCTTGGGTGACGCAAGGACCTTATATTGGTCAAATGGCACTTAAGTTTGGTGCCAATGACTTAGGTTCAACGATGATGGAAGAAAACGTAGTTAAGTCTGCTGGAGCAGGGTATAGAATGGCAAAAAATGAGATGGTACATCTTATTCAAGATATAGGCGAGACAGCAGCGATACGCAACACCGCTTATGAAACATTGGAGATATTTGCGTGAGAAAGACATTATTTATAATATTATTAATTTGTGAGGTTATTATGGGAAGTGAAGTGATTGAGTTAGATGTAAACGGAACAAAGGTTCCTTTAGTGTTTGAAAGTGATAATAGACTACCTATTGTTTCTATGCAAATTGTGTTTCAAAATGGTGGTTCGATTTCTAATACAAAGTTAGCAGGACTTGCAAGAGCTGTTTCTAAGATGTATGGAGAAGGAACTGCTACTCTTGGTTCAAAAGCTTTTGCTCAAAAGCTTGATGCTAAGGCCATTCATATTTCAGCAAGTACGGGAGGCGAAACCTTCGTATTTGAACTGTCGTGTTTAAAAGAACATATGCAAGAAGGGGTTCAAGCCTTAGCAAGTTTAATTAAAGATCCAAATCTAAGTGAGGATGCCTTAAGTCAGGTTAAAACAGTAACCTTAGGTGAAATTCAAAGAAAAAGTACAGATTTTGATTATATTGCAGGTAAAACACTAAAAGAATTGATGTTTAAAAACACTGTTTTAGCCCTTCCTACTATAGGAACACAAGAAAGTATTACAAAGCTTACTTTAGCAGATATTAATAATTTTATAGAAGAACACATAGTAAGTTCTAGAGCAATTGTTGTTATGGGTGGTGATCTTAGCCAAGAAGAAGCTACCTTGAGTGTTCAAACAATTTTGGCCTCAGTAAAAGTCGGAAAAATGTCTGAACTTCCTTATTTTAATGTCAATAAAAAAGTTCAAGAAGAGATTGTTCGTAAAAAAACTGAACAAGCTTATGTGTATTTTGGATCACCATTTAATATGAAAACGGGAGATGCAGAATATTATAAATCAAGGGTGGCAATATTTATTCTTGGTTCATCTGGTTTTGGCTCACGTTTAATGGAAGAAATTCGTGTTAAAAAAGGGCTTGCCTATTCTGCTTATGGACGTGTCACTGTAAATCAAACCTCTTCATACTTTTCAGGGTATTTACAAACCAAACTTGAATCTCAAAATGAGGCACAAAAATCCGTCAATGAAGTGATACACACCTTTGTAGATAAGGGTGTGACTCAAGAGGAACTTGATCAAGCAAAAAGATTTTTACTTGGTTCAGAACCCTTAAGAGTTGAAACACTGTCTCAAAGACTTGGACGTACCTTTATGGACTATTATAAGGGAGCGCCTTTGAATAATTCTCAATTAGAACTTGATAAGATTGAGACCTTAGACCTTAAGGACCTAAATGCCTTTATTAAAAAGCATAAAGAGATACTTGACCTTACTTACGCAATCGTTACTCAGTAAATAATGCCTGTTGAGGAAGACGACCTAGCTAAATTTAAAAAGCTAGGGTGTTCTAACCTTATTGAATTGGCCTTAATTCTTCCACAATCTTATGAAGATAGAAATCTTTACTCTCAAGCTAAAATAGGTCAAAATCAGCTTCTTGACATAGAAATAAAATCCTTTTCACCTTCAATAAAATTTAATAAACTTATTTTCTTTTGTTTTAATTTAAATACAGAAGTTGATGCTGTTCTTTTTCAGCCCAAGCCTTATCATAGACATCAGTTTATAGTTGCTAAAAGAATGTTTGTATATGGAAAAGTAGAATTAAATTTTAATAAACTTCAAATGGTTCAGCCTAGAATTGTTAAAGATTCAGGTGGCATTATTGCAAGCTATAAAACATCTCTTCGTCAAGATGTTTTAAAAAAAATAATGAAAAAGTATATAAACCTAAAGACCTTGATGGAGGAGGGATTAGGTGAAGATATTGCTAGCTTGCTTATCCCCTTACATTTTCCAATAGACTTCCCTGCTTTAGAAGGAAGCGAGGCTTATGCTAAAAATTTATATGCCCTAAAGTTTACAGAACTTTATAATCATCTAAAAATTTTATCAAGTAAAAAAGAGTCTTATCCTGCCCTCATAAGCTTTGAAGGTGAATATGATACTTGGACTAAGACCTTGCCTTTTATGCTAACTGAAGATCAATTACGAGCTATTAGTAAGATACAAAAAGATATGACTAAAAATGTTTCGGCTAAACGTATGGTTGTGGGTGATGTTGGCTCTGGTAAGACTATGGTGATACTAGCTTGTGCGTACATGGCAAAAGAAAAAGGTTCTGTTTTAATGGCGCCTACAACAGTTTTAGCGAATCAACTTTTTGAAGAAGCTCAGAAGTTTTTACCTAGCTTAAAAGTAGGGCTTGTAACCAACAAGACAAAGAAAAAAGAAGACTTAAATCAATACGATTTTTTAATAGGAACGCATGCCCTTTTATATAGGAATTTAAAAGATAGAGCCTTAGTAATGATAGATGAACAACACCGTTTTGGAACGGCTCAAAGAAATAAACTTTCTAAGATGATGGAAAAAGAAGAGGCTCGACCTCATTTTATACAGTTTTCGGCTACCCCTATTCCAAGAACACAAGCGATGATAAATTCTTCTTTGTTAGATGTGTCTCTTATTACGCAAACACCCTTTAAAAAAGACATCAATACAAAAGTTATTCATAAAAATGATTTTGCCGAGCTTTTAAATCATATTCAAAAAGAAATCAAGCAAGACCATCAAGTTTTAATTGTGTACCCCTTAGTGGAACAAAGTGAGTTTATACAATATCAAAGTATAGAAGAAGCTAGAGGATTTTGGGAAAATAAGTTTGATAAAGTTTATGTTACTCATGGTAAAGACAAAGAAAAAGAGAAAGTCTTAGTAGACTTTAGAGAAAAAGGAAATATCTTATTAGCAACCACGGTGGTGGAAGTGGGTATATCTCTTCCTAACCTTAGCACGGTGGTTATTGTTGGTGCTGAGCGTTTAGGCTTATCTACCTTACACCAGCTTAGAGGAAGGGTGAGTCGAACAGGTTTAAAGGGCTATTGTTACCTTTATACCAACACCCAAGAATCAGTGCGCCTTAAATCCTTTTCAACAACGATAAGTGGGTTTGATATCGCTCGATTAGATTTACAATATAGAAAATCAGGGGACTTATTGAGTGGAAATGAACAAAGTGGACAAAGTTTCCAGTTTATTGATATGGCAAATGATGAAGAACTTATTAAAGAGGTGCAAAAGTATTTAAAGACACAAGGTGTAAGATGAAAGATTACTTTACAGAGAAAATTGTTTCCTCTGTATATAAAGATTAATAAAGACCAAAACGTCCATCTTTGCGTTTGTATAAGACTCTTGTCTTACCATCTATATCATTAAATATTTCAAACTGTTTGTCTGTTTCTTTTAGGTTTTCTAAGATGTCTTGAACCTCTTGTGGTTTATAAAGTTCAAGTTCATGTGGTACAATCTCATCTTCAAGAGCAAGTCTTTCTTCACTCATATTGATATCTTTTGAAGCAGCCTTAGCCTCATTAATACCTTCTTTTTTATGATTACGAATACGCTCATGATGACGACGAAGTGCCTTTTGAGCTCTGTTTGTTGCTACATCAATGGCTGCATATAAGTCATCATCTCTTTGTTTAATAACAATAGTGTTTTTATGAGGAAGGTTGATAGTAAACTCAATGCTTACCCCTTTGCCCTTATGCCCTTTTTTTTCTTCACCCGAAGCGATAGCACGCACGGAAATAATATCTAAATTAAATTTACTGA
>NZ_JAEMVE010000201.1 GCF_029216045.1 Sulfurimonas sp. MAG313
CCCTCTAAAGCTTCGTATCTCTCCATTATCAACTTCCACTGTTCGTGTGGCAATACGGTCTATAAAATATCTATCATGAGAGATGAAAAGTAGGGTGAATTTTTCTCTTAAGATAAGCTCTTCTAAAAACTCGACCATATATACATCAAGGTGGTTGGTAGGCTCATCAAGAAGTAAGACATCGGGTTTTAAAAGTAACAAACCTGCAAGGGCCACACGTCTTTGTTCCCCTCCACTTAAAATATCTATGTTTTTATGTTCATACTCTTTAAGTTGAAAATGTTCTAAAATACGTTCTATCTTATCATCTAAATTCCAAGCAGAGTGATGATCTAAATAGGTAGAAAGGTCTGCATGCTCTTTTAAAAGCTCTTCATTCTCATAATCTTCTGCCAATAAAAGTGAAAGCTCATCAAAACGTACATTAGCTACTTGAAGTTCACCTAAGCCATCTTCAACAGCTTCTCTTACGGTAGCTCCTATTTTAAACTTAGGGACTTGGTCTAACATCTTGATCTCAAGACTTTGTTTCACTATACGCTCACCATCATCAAAGTCAAGCATACCTGAGGCTATTTTCATAAGGGTTGATTTTCCCGAACCATTTTTACCAACAATGACAACACGTTCACCTTCTTCAAGGTTAAAGGTAGAATTAATGAGGATTTTTTGAGATGAGTAGCTTTTGTTAATGTTTAGAAGGTCGATTAATGCCATAAAGAGTCTTTAAAGTAATTTTTGCAATTATAGCTTATTCAACTTCAGAAGGGCAAACATATCTATGTACATACCAAGAAGATATATCCTTGTCGGAGTAGGTGAACTCTTGTTGTACCTTAGGGATAGACGCGTGTAGAAGTTTAGAACGCACAATTCCCATCAAAACAAAAGACAATAACAAAGAAGATAGGGCATAATACCAATTATAAAAGAACCAAATTATGGCCGTGATAAGATATATTCCATACGATAAAAATAGGGCTAAAGCTATTTGTAACAGTTTACATTGTTTGTTTGGTGGGATAGGGGTTTGTGTATAAATATTCATGCCGCAATTATAACACAAAGATAAACACCAATAATGGTATTTGTATTTTATAGTCTTGAGTGAAAAATTTAAAAAGACAAGGTGATTTTTGTGAATAGTGATTTAACTCGAGGCGATATTAAAGACCACATTAAAAAATTAGCGATTCCTGCTAGTATAGGTTTCTTTTTTCATACGATGTATAACGTTACCGACACTTATTTTGCAGGGCTTATTTCAACTCAGGCTCTTTCTGCCTTAACCTTATCTTTTTCAATATTTTTTATGATGATAGCCTTTGCTGCTGGGATGAGTGAAGCTGTCACAGCACTTGTTGCAAATGCCTTAGGTGAAAAAGATAAAGATAGAGCCATGCATATTACTTTAAATGCCTTAGTTTATGCTCTTGTTTTATCTGTTTTACTAACGGTCTTGGGTGTTTTTTCTGCGCCTTTTTTAATGAAATTACTGGGGGCAACAGGGACATACTTAGTTGATTCCTTAGATTATATTAATATTATTTTATATGGCTCTGTCTTTTTTGTTCTTAGTTTTTTCCTCAATGCCTTATTAAACTCAGTGGGAGATACTATTTCTTTTAGAAATATTTTGATATTTTCTTCGCTTATAAATATTGTCTTAGATTTTTGGTTTGTTTATGGGGGGATTGGGGTAGAGCCTTTAGGTATAAAGGGCATAGCCTTTGCCACGGTCTTAACGGAGTTAATCACTTGTGGGTATCTTTTTTATAAATTGAAAAAGACACCTCTTTTGCAGGTAGAGCAAACTTTTAAATTGGATCTTCTTATTTTTAAAGAGCTATTTTTTCAAGGACTTCCTGCAAGCACCAACATGGTTCTAATGGCTACGGGTATCTTTATTGTCACCTATTTTGCAGGGGGACATGGAAAAGAAGTGATAGCTGCCTTTGGAATAGGGATGAGAGTTGAGCAAATTGTCTTAATGCCAGCAATTGGTTTAAATGTAGCGGTATTGGCCATTGTTTCTCAAAATAATGGTTCGA
>NZ_JAEMVE010000202.1 GCF_029216045.1 Sulfurimonas sp. MAG313
ATTATAATAAAAAAAGTAAAAGTATTGTTCACATGAGTGTTTCTTTCCAACGCTCTGAGGACTTATTTAAGCTCCCTTTACATGAACTAGTGGGCTTATATAGTATAGATTATTATGATAAAAAAAGTTATCGCGTTAGTTCCATGCTGGTCAATGAAGATGATAATGTAAAAACATTTATTCAACTAGCTAGGAAAAAAGTATCTTCTAGTCCATATCTTGATAACTTGTTATTACAACTTGTTTTTAGTGTTCCTATGATAGTGCTTTTTCTCTTAATTATTACGAACAGGCTCTTGAAAAGAAGTATACAATCTTTTGAAATCACGGTAGACGCTGTAAACAAACTATCAGCACATGATTTGAAAAAACGGCTTGTAAGTGATAATGCTCCCTTGGAAATTCGTGTTTTAATAAATACCTTTAACGCTCTTTTACAAAGACTAGAAGAATCTTTTAATCGTATATCTTCTTTTAGTGCTGATGCCTCTCATGAGTTAAAGACTCCCTTAACCGTGATATTAGGCGAGGCTGAAGTAGGGCTTCGTAAAGAAAGAACACCTCTAGAATATCAGACTATATTGCACGATATTATTGAAGAAGGACAGTATGTTAAAGAGATAATAGACCAACTGTTTTTTTTAGCAAGAAAGGACACTCAAGCATTTACGCGAAGCTTTCAAGAACTTTATTTAGATGAATTACTCTTAGACGTAGTGGAACAAGCTCAAGCTATAGCTAAAATAAAATCTATAAATTTATATCTTGAAAATATCAATCCTGTGACAATACTTGCTAATGAAGTGTTATTGAAAACAGCCTTGTTAAACCTAGTTAAAAATGCCATTACCTATAGCTCAAAAGGCTCAGAGGTTAAGATCTCTTTATATAATGACAATAAGGCTTTTGTAGTAGAAATTAAAGATAATGGGTGTGGTATATCTGCTGATGCTCTGAGTTATATATTTGAACGTTTTTATCGCGTTGATAAATCTCGATCACGAAAAGAGGGACGAACTGGACTTGGTCTTTCAATCGTCAAAACCATCTTAGATATTCATCACTATAGCATAAGTATTGAAAGTGAATTAGAAAAGGGTACAACAGCAAAAATAAGATTTCCAAATCTCTTAAGAGATATTGGATAGAGGACATAAGCTTAGATTATGTCCTAAAAGTAGTAAAGTTTAGTAGTTTTTAGAAATAAAGTTTTTAATACGTGAAATACCTTCTCGTATACTTTCTATATCCGTAGCAAATGAAAATCTAAAGTGTCCATCGGTTCCAAAACCAACGCCTGGAACAATAGCAACACCTGTTTCTTCTAAAAGGGCCTTAGAAAATTTTAAAGAATCTTTTTCAATTTTAGAGATATTTACAAAAAGATAAAAGGCACCATCAGGTTTCATAACAGAAACATTGTCTATAGCATTAAATAAGTCTACAGCCTCATCTCTACGAGATGAAAAGGCTTTTCTCATCATTTCTATATCTTTATCTGCTGAACCATCAAGGCCTGTGATTGCAGCGTGTTGTGTAATGGAACAGATGTTTGAAGTACTTTGAGACTGAAGACTTTTCATAGACTTGATAAGACTGGTGTCTTTCGCGGCTAAATAACCAAAACGCCAACCTGTCATAGCAACTGATTTTGAAAGTCCATTAATCGTGATTGTACGGTTATACATATCTTCACTGATGGCTGCTGCTGAAGTAAACTCACCATTATAAATAAGCTTTTCATACATTTCATCAGATGCAACAAGAACCTCTGTCCCTTTTAAAACATCTGCAAGGGCAATAAGTTCTTCTTTGGTATAAACAGAGCCTGTTGGGTTTGATGGAGTTGTTAATATAAGCATTTTAGTTTTGTTCGTAATTGCCGCTTTTAATTGAGCTGGCGTAATTTTAAAACTATTACTATCGTTTGTTTCAATTTCTACAACCGTTCCACCACTGTATTTTACAAGTTCAGGATAGGTTACCCAATAAGGAGCGGGAATAATAACTTCATCTCCTTCTTGAATCGTTGCTTGAAAAAGATTAAAAAGAGAATGTTTAGCACCATTACTTACAATTATTTGATTGGTAGCATAGTCTAAGCCATTATCGCGTTTAAGTTTGTCTGCAATAGCTTTTTTTAATTCAGGTATACCATCAACTGCTGTGTATTTAGTATAGCCAGCATTAATGGCCTTAATTGCAGAATCTTTAATCACTTGAGGTGTATCAAAGTCAGGTTCCCCTGCTGAAAAACTAAGAATATCTTTACCCGCTGCACGGAGTTCTTGCGCTAACGTAGTTACTGCAATAGTTATGGACTCAGAAAGTATATTGATTCTATCCGTTTGCATACAAAGCCTTTAAATGATGTTAAGCCCTTTAATAGGCTCTTTTTAAGTAGTGAAATTATAGCAAGATTTTAATAACTTTTATAAGAAAATCTATGATTTCATAGATTTTATAAAGGTCTCATAAATATGTTCAAGTTCTAAGTCTTTTTCTAAAATTTCATAATTTACTTTGACAATTACATGTTCTAATACTGCGACACGTTTTAATAGGTATTCAAACATCTCTTTGTTGATATCGGGGAGCTTATTATGAGAAAAGGGATCTTTACAACGCCCTTTATCAACTACTCGTGCAGGGATACCAATAGCAGTGGAACGATCAGGAACTTCTTTAACCACTACGGAATTAGCACCTACTTTTGAGTTTTCTCCAATGGTGATATTTCCAAGAACCTTAGCTCCCGCTCCTATTACAGCGCCTTTTTTTATAGTAGGATGGCGTTTACCTGTAGATAGATTAACCCCACCAAGAGTAACGCCTTGATAAATAAGCACGTCATCTTCAATAATAGTTGTCTCACCAATAACCACACCCATTCCATGGTCGATAAAAACCCGACAGCCAATAGTAGCCGCTGGATGAATGTCTATATTAGTAATGATTTGACTAATACCCATAATAACACGAGCTAGACGTTTCCATTTAGCTCTATATAGCCTATTAGCAACACGGTGTGTAGCAATTGCCCATACCCCTGGGTAGTTAAAAATAAGCTCTACTCTTGATTGAATAGCAGGGTCATTA
>NZ_JAEMVE010000203.1 GCF_029216045.1 Sulfurimonas sp. MAG313
ATATATGGAAAACCTGGGTTTAAACGTCGTGATGGAAGATATCATGTGGATGTTTTTGTCGATACACATACCTTCACATTAGATGGTGAAATTGTTTTTAAAGAAGGTGCTTGGCAAGTCTAAGATTTAAATACCAAGATTATTAGTATATCTCTGCGTGAGCTGACTTCCATCTTTTGTGACACCAGAACCATGGCTCTGGATGATTTTTAATTACATCTGCTAGCATATCTGCTTGGGCTTGTGTTGAGTTTAATATATCTTCTTCTTCATTATCAGTTTTTGGTGTTTGGATGGGTTCAAAAAAGCGTATTACATTTTCTTTTTCAGGGGTCGTATGAATTAAAATTGGAATAATTAAGGCGTCAAACTTCCTTGCTAAAAAAGCAGGAGCAGCGCTTTGAGTGGCTTTAGCACCAAGGAAATCTACATATATTCCATCTTTTGGATTAACATTTTGATCTATCATCATTGTGATAATTTTATTACTTTTTATCGCCTTAACTAAATGCCTAATGGCCCCTTTTTTTTCAATCATCGTCATATTAAACTTGCTTCTAGACTTCAGTAGATAATCATCAAAATATTTATTATTCATTTTTTTATGTATTGAGGTGATAGGATGAATTAAAGCCCCTATTGCCGTTGCCCCCAACTCCCAATTTCCATAATGCGCCGAGATAATAATTATTTTGCGTCCCTCTTTAATTGCCTCATCAATATAATGCCTATTTTCAAAGCTCACACTTTCTTCAAGACTTTGTACACTAAGACGACTGCTTCGTAGAACTTGCAAGAGAACTAGGGCAAGATTTTTATGACAATATTTTACAATATCTTGATATTTTTCTGCACTTATATTGTCTTTTATGCTCAGGTCTAAGTTCGCTTTTATAATATTTTTATGGCGTGAGTCAATGATATAAGCTAGTTTGGCAAGCCCTAATATTAATATTTTTTGAAGACCATAAGGCAAAGCCAAAAATAATGTTTCAAAAAACCGAAAAAGGTAATAGGCTACGATAATAAGCTCCTTGCCTCATGTATAATATTTGTATAGTTTATATCTTTTATAGACATATCACTTCTATCTAATTTTAAAGGGTTCACAAGAGAATCAGACTCAATTGCCTTGTGTTTTTCAGATTGCCACATCATTTTTGAAGCGGGGGTTGGTCCAAACAATGTGATGGACGCCTTGTTCATCGCCCAAGCAATATGCGTTGGTCCCGTGTCATTTCCTATGATTAAGTCCACACTGTCAATAAGCGCGGTTAGCTGTACTAGAGATAATTTTGGAGCAAGTTTTGTATTTTGTGTTTTAGCCTCAATAAATTCTGCATCTTCTTTTTCATTATGACTTCCCCAGATTAGTATAATGTTTGCATCTAAGTCTTGTGCGACCTTAACAAAGCTTTCTTTGGGATAAGTTTTTGAAGGCCATGAGGCACCAATAACAAAGGCAATATTTTTTTGTGTCGATGAAAGTAAGTTCTTTGTAATGTCATCAGATTTTGCATAAGACAAAGATTTTTGTTTATTTTCAAGCATCTGTTTTGTAATGTTAATATCTAAGGCCTTAGACACTAAGACAAGAGTTCTCCATATTGAATTTTCTTCATAAGCAATATTCACGTGCTGTAAGTAAAACTTTGAAGCTAATCCTTCTCGTATAGAATGTTTATCATAACCATATATATTTTTACCTATAAAACGTGAAACAAGGGCAGATTTCAAAAGACCTTGCAAGTCGATAATCTTATCAAATTCTCCTAATCCACGAAGTTTCGAAATAGTTTTTAAGAGTACAGAAAATGATTTATTTTTTTTTGCTCTTTTAATAGCCACCGTATGAACTGCGTCTAAAAGAGGATGATGATTGAGGATAGGCGCAAAGGCTTCTTCGCAAATCCATTCAATCTTAGCTTGAGGATACGCTTCTTTAATAAACTCTAAAATAAAAGCCGAGTTAATAATATCACCCAAGGCTGAAAGTCTTACAATTGCTATACGCATATATTTCACTTATTTTTTCATAATTATATCCTAAGAAATAAGGTATAATTCCATCATATAAAGAATAAAGGAAGACGATGGTCGCAAGAGACATACAACAATTTGGCGAGATACGCACTAAAGCACGTGCTTATTTTTGTTATTTGTTTTCAAAAAATCTACCGAATCGTCTTCCTGAAATCTCCCCTGAAGCCGTTACCAGTCGTCTTCGTAAAATCATGGGAGACCAACCTGATTGTGAAGGTGTATATTTATTAGATGACAAGGGTATACAAGTTTGCCCAACCTATCTTCCTGATGGCAAAAAGCTAGAAGCAGGGGGAGAGGTTCGCTCAACCAGAGCGTATTATTATCGCGCTATGAAAGAAAAGCGTTGTACAATTACAGATCCCTACCCTTCTTTAATTACACAAGAGCTATGCATTACCGCATCTCAGCCCATCTTTGATGAAAATGGTTCGGTTAAATACGTTGCCTGTTTGGATATGCCCTTAAAAAGTGTTGTTCAATTAACCCATCCCACCGCAGTAAATTCTCTTTTTGGGAGAATTTCAAAAACAGCCTATTCACTTTTTTCTTTTGCTCTTGCCTTAGTAGCGCTTTTACTTTTTGTTAAGGGGGTTGAAAGCTTTTTATCCCATGGTTTTGATTATAAAAGTCTTGAGATTAAAACTATCTTTGAAGCGACTATTTTATTGACGCTGTCTTTAGCTATATTTGACCTTGTTAAAACCATTTTTGAAGAAGAAGTTTTAGGGCTTCATAGACGTTCCAGCTCTGGTGCGAACAGAACTATGATAAAGTTTATGGGTTCTATTATCATTGCTCTTTCAATCGAAGCATTAATGCTTGTTTTTAAATTTGCGATGATTGAACCAAACATGCTTATACATGCCGTTGAGCTTATTGCAGGTGTTTCTTTATTAACCTTTACCTTAGCCGTGTATATTAAACTTACAAAACAAGTACAAGGTGATGAAGATTGATAGCAATAGTTGATTATAATATGGGTAATTTAGCTTCTGTTAAAAATGCTTTTTCTCTTTTAGGTGAAGAGGTAGTAGTAGAATCAGATCCTAATAAACTTTCTCATTACGACAAGCTTATTCTTCCGGGGGTGGGTGCCTTTGGTGACGCTATGCAGCACTTAAAAGTTAAGGGTATGGATGAGGCGGTTAAGAGCTATGCTAAGAGTGGAAAATATATCTTAGGAATATGCTTAGGCATGCAACTTTTGTTTGATAGTAGTGAAGAATTTGGTTCTAACCAAGGATTAGGCTTAGTAAAAGGAAAGATAGTAAGTTTTGATACCTCAAAATTTTCGCACCCTTTAAAGGTTCCTCATATGGGTTGGAATAGAATGTTTACGAAGGAGCATCCTCTTTTTAAAGGGATGGATCAAGACCATTATCTTTATTTTGTTCACTCTTTTCATGCTGTGTGTGAGGATGCATCCAACAGCATAGGTGAAACTGAGTATGGCTATAGATTTACATCATCTATTCAAAAAGATAATATTTTGGGTATTCAGCCTCACCCAGAAAAAAGCCATAAAAATGGTTTAGCACTACTTAAAAATTTTATAGATTTACATTAACACAGGATATATATTTGGATATTTTACCAGCAATCGATTTAAAAGATGGAAAGGCCGTACGCCTTACCAAAGGTCTTATGGACTCAGCTAAGATTTACTCAGATGAACCGTGGAAACTCGTTAAGACCTTTGAGGAAATGGGTTCGTCATGGACACATATAGTGGATTTGAATGGTGCCTTTGCCGGTGAGCCTAAAAATTTAGAACAGATTCGCCTTATACGTAAAAATTGTAAGATGAAACTAGAGCTTGGTGGTGGTATTCGTGATGAAGAAACCATTAAGATGTATTTAGAACTTGGTATTGATAGATTGATTTTGGGTTCCATTGCTGTTACAAATCCACAATTTGTGAAAGATATGGCTGCTAAATATCCTATTGCTGTCGGAATAGACGCAATTGATGGATATGTCGCGGTTGAAGGTTGGGCGGAGACATCTGAGATGAAAGCCACCGACTTGGCGAAGGAATTTGCTAAGGCAGGTGTGGAAGCCATCATATGTACCGATGTAGGAAGAGATGGAACCTTAAGTGGAGTTAATGTTGAATTCACCTCACAAATAGCAGATGCTTCAGGCTTACCAACTATCGCTAGTGGCGGTGTACGCGATGAATCCGACATCAAAGCACTAGAAATTGCTGGGAATGTTTCAGGAGTAATCATAGGAAAAGCATATTATGAGGGAACAATTGACCTTAAAAAGGTTTTTAAAGCTCACTCAAAGTAGAATAAGTTATTATATAAGTAACAATTTAATGAACTGCATGGAGCAGTTCTAAATCTTGCAAGGATAAATATTGAAATTAATTGTAGTAGATGATAGTTCAACAATGCGTCGTATTATTAAAAACACTTTAGCTCGACTAGGGTATAAAGAGGTTTTAGAAGGCGAAGATGGTGTCCAGGGATGGGCGGTTTTAGATGCAAATCCAGATACTGGTATGTTAATTACTGACTGGAATATGCCAGAAATGAATGGTCTTGAATTGGTTAAAAAAGTACGTGCTGATGATAGATTTACCGATTTACCTATTATCATGGTAACGACTGAAGGTGGTAAGGCTGAAGTTATCACTGCGCTTAAAGCAGGTGTAAACAACTACATAGTTAAACCTTTTACCCCACAAGTATTAAAAGAAAAACTTGCGGCGGTAATGGGTATAGACGGCTAGTGCAAGAAACATACTTTGAGCTTGTTGTTACTCCAACAGGGCATCTAGAACATTTTAGTGACTTCTTATCTTCATCTGTTGATATTGGTTTTGAAGAAACAGGTACAGGTTTTATAGTCAGAAATGAAGATGAATTAGATACGCTTGCTTGGGGCATCGAACAATTTGCTCTCGCTTTAAGTGAGGCCTTAGATGAAAAGATAAGTGTTCAAACAAAACTTTCTCAAAAGAAAAATGAAGATTGGATTGCAAAGTACCAAGAAGGTATTGAACCTATTGCGGTTGGTAAATTTTATATTCATCCCACCTGGAGCGAACCTTCAAGTGACTTAATCAATATAAAAATTGATCCTGCTCTTGCCTTTGGAACAGGTCATCATCCAACCACCGCATCGTGCTTAAAAGCTGTATCAACTCATGTCACAAAAGGCATGGAAGTCGTTGATGTAGGATGCGGTTCTGGAATTTTAGCTCTTGCAGCAACAAAGATAGGTGCCATAGTTGACTTATGCGATACGGATATTATTTCTGTAGATAATGCTAAAGAAAATTTTAAACTTAATGAGGCCTCTTATAAAGAAATATGGGAAGGTTCTATTACATTAAGCACTAAAAAATATGACCTTGTCATTGCAAACATTGTGGCAGATGTTTTAATTTTTATAGCAAGTGACCTTAAAAAAGCAACAAAAAACAAACTTATCCTTTCGGGGATTTTAGATAAATATGAAGAAAAAGTACAAAAGAAATTCTCTGATATGACCTGCGTTGAACGCATTGTTGATGGAGAATGGATTAGTTTAGTTATGGAGAAATAATGAAAGACCAAAAAAACGATAACAACAATAATAATTTTTTTAACCAAAACCCTTTATTAACCTTTGCCATTTTTTCAGTGGTGATTATATTAGTATTTAAAACACTTATTGGAGATGCCAATGGTTCTTTAGGATCATCTGGGAACCAAGGCCAGAACAAGCATCAAGATATAAGCTATTCTGAGTTAAAAAAGATGATTGAATCTAACAGTGTTACTGAAGTGGCCATAGGCCAAAACTATATACGTGGTTTTGTAGATGAAGGAAATGGGCATAAGCTTATTTATACCGCGCGCCTAATTCATCAAGACCCAAGTTTAATCACTTTACTTGATGCCAAAGGTATCAGCTATAAAGGTTTTTCTGAAACCAACTGGTTTACTGAAATGTTTGGATGGTTACTTCCATTTTTAATTATCTTAGCTATTTGGATGTTTTTTGCAGGTCGTATGCAAAAGTCTATGGGTGGTGGAATACTTGGAATGGGAAATTCAAAGAAGTTAATTAACTCTGAAAAGCCTGATACAAAATTTGATGATGTTGCGGGCGCAGATGAAGCTAAAGAAGAAGTAAAAGAGATTGTTGACTTCTTAAAGTTTCCAGAACAATATATTAATCTAGGGGCAAAAATTCCTAAGGGTGTCTTACTTGTGGGTAGCCCAGGTACAGGTAAAACACTCTTAGCCAAAGCCGTTGCTGGTGAGGCAGATGTTCCTTTCTTTTCGGTATCGGGTTCATCTTTTATAGAAATGTTTGTAGGTGTTGGTGCGGCTAGAGTACGTGACTTGTTTGAACAAGCTAAAAAAGATGCTCCTTCTATTATTTTTATAGATGAAATTGACGCTATTGGTAAAAGTCGTGCGGCAAATGGAAATATGGGTGGAAATGATGAACGAGAACAAACTCTTAATCAGCTTCTTGCAGAGATGGATGGATTTGGTACAAACACACCTATTATTATTTTAGCCGCAACGAATAGACCTGAAATTTTAGACCCTGCTCTTATGCGTCCAGGACGTTTTGATAGACAGGTTCTTGTTGACAAGCCTGACTTTGAGGGTAGAAAAAAGATACTTGATGTGCATGTTAAGGGAATTAAACTCGACCCTAAGGCAGACTTAGAAGACTTAGCCCGTTTAACAGCGGGTTTAGCGGGTGCAGACTTAGCTAATATCATTAATGAAGCGGCCTTATTAGCCGGACGTAAAAAACAAGACACGGTACGACAAGAAGACTTACTTGAATCGGTTGAACGCGCGATTGCGGGTTTATCTAAAAAGAGTCGTCGTATTGACCCTGAAGAAAAACGTATTGTTGCGTATCATGAATGTGGGCATGCCCTTCTTGCTGAAATTACTAAGGGTGCTAAAAAGGTTTCTAAGGTTTCTATTGTTCCTCGTGGCCTTGCAGCACTTGGATATACCTTAAATACTCCTGAAGAAAATAAATACTTAGCTCAAAAACATGAGTTATTAGCTGAAGTAGATGTTTTACTTGGTGGACGCGCTGCTGAAGAAGTTTTTATAAAAGAAATTTCTACCGGTGCATCCAATGATTTAGAACGAGCTACAGACATCATTAAAAATATGGTACAAGTTTATGGAATGACTGATGTTGCTGGACTTATGGTTCTTGAAAAGCAACGTACCTCATTTTTAGGAGGCCCTATGGGTTCTGCTAGAGAATATAGTGAACAAATGGCGCAAGATATGGATAATCACATAAAAACAACCTTAGCCGAGCGTTATGCTGATGTTATTATCTCTCTTAATCTTTATAAAGATGCTATTGAAAAGATGGTGGCTTCTTTATATGAAAAAGAAAATATTGATGGAGACGAGGTTCGTCAAATTATTCGTGATTTTGAAAAAGAAAATGGACTTGAAACACGTCTTCAAGTCAAAAAAAATAAAAATGCACCCATAAAAAAAAAAGAAGAAGAAACGACTCATGAAGATGTGAGTGAAACCGAGTGACGCCACGCTTAGATACACAAATCATTTCAAGATATGGATGGGATTTTCTAATCCCTTCTGGTATCTTACTTCTTTCACTTCTACTTTTTATCGGATTAAACTTCTTTACACTTATTCTTTCTATCGTATATCTACTGTCTCTTTATATGCACCGAAATCCTGAACGAATATCTGATTATACGCAAGAAGCTTCTATCCTTTCTCCTGTTGATGGAAAGATTAAAGAAATTATATCTATGCAATCTTCTCCCATAGATGGAAAACCTGGATTTGAAATCATAATAGACTCCGCCTGTCTTGATATTGCCGTATTGCGCTCTCCTACAGATGCTAATATGCGTATTGAGACCCTACAACGCGGAGCTTCGCTAAAATTAACTTCTAATAATGTTATTTTAAATGAGAATGCAAACATACGCTTTATAGGGAAACTTGGTGATATTCTTGTTCATCACACTCTTGGTTCATGGAGTCGACCTCTAAAGTTTGGAGTTGAAGGAAAGACCTTACAAGCTCAACGGTACGGTTTTATGTTACATGGTATAAGTTCCATCTATCTTCCTTCCAATTCAAGAGTTGCGGTGAAAGAAGGCATGAACGTACAAGCAGGTTCATCAGTAATAGGATTTTTCAGTGAAACAGTCTAGACAATTAATATATATACTTCCTAACCTCTTTACCGCAGGGGGAATTTTTTCAGGTGTTATGAGCCTTGTTATGAGTACGGAAGGCAAGTTTGAACAAGCCGCGTGGCTTATCTTAGTTGCTCTCATTTTTGATGGCTTAGATGGCCGTGTTGCACGAATGACTAACACCACCTCAAAATTTGGCGTTGAGTTTGACTCATTAGCAGATATAGTTTCTTTTGGTGTTGCCCCTGCCCTACTTTTATACCTCTTTTGTGGAAACGAATTTGGTCGTGTTGGCATCGTTGTAAGTGGTTTGTATGTGGTCTTTGGAGCGATTCGTCTGGCACGTTTTAATGTGACCACTTCAGAGAATGAACCTTCTGTATTTATTGGGGTGCCCATTCCTACTGCCGCAGTATTTATATCTGTTTTAATTCTTTTGTATGAAAAGTATTCCTTTACCCTTTATACTCCCTTGTTAGTAGCAACCCTTGTTGTGGCTGTTTTAATGGTGAGTAATATCCGTTATCCTTCTTTTAAAAAGATTGACTTACAAAAGGCAAACTTTATTAAAGTCTTAGTTGCTCTTGTAGTAAGTGCTTCTTTGATTTTCATCTTTCCTATAGAATCTCTTTCATTAATAATCGCTATATACCTTGTTTTTGGAATTGCAAGAGCAGGAATTTACTTTTTAAAACAGTTAAGAAAGACAAAGTCCTAAAGAAATGGCTAAGGGGCTGAGCTGATTTTAAAATTAAAGAACTGAGATTGAAAATCCGTACCCGTCATATTTTCAAAAGAGATAACCGCTCCCTCATTATTTTCAACTTGTAAGTACAATAAACCTAAACCAAAACGACTTTCATTATGATGAGGACTTTTTCGTCTGGCTAACTCTAAAAGAGCAATAGCATTAGCATGATGAGAAGCCCCTATAGACGCGATAGCTGCTAAAAACAGTGTGTGTGCACTTCTTTGTTTATAATCATCAATAAGCTGATTATATAAGGTGTAGGCTTCTTCAAAGTCTTGTGTATATATATTTACTAAGGCCAAGGATTTAATCACACCAACAGGTGAGTTCTTTTCTGATTGTAATTTTTTCTGTATCTTTTTACGTAAAGGATATAAGCCCCCTGTTATTTGAGCATACTGAGTATATAAATACTTTGTTATAAAGGGACCATAATAGAAATCCTTCATAGAAAACTTTTGTTTTTTAAGATACGCCATTGTCTTTCGCGCAAACATCTTTTTTTCTTCTTTTGAATACGCCGCATCTATATATAAAAGATGGGGTAAGATATCATTAGGAAGAAGTTTAGTAAGCTTTTGAGCATACATAGTAGCGGCTTTATCTTTGTTCATACTCATAGCGATTAACATCTCAAAGGCAAAATATAAGGGTCTGTCTTTTTTAAGTGTTTCTAACCAATGCGCAGTTGCGGGGAAGTTAGAGTCTTTATAATGAATAAGTGCTCTGTAAAATTCAAACTCTTCAGAGTCATCTTCAAGAGTTAGTGTTTCACTTAAGATTAAATTGAATTTTTCATTTTCTTGGTTAATAAGTTTACCTGTCATACTCGCGTAAATACCTGAAAGATAATTCTTTGCATCTAAGTGGTACGACTTTAAAAAGTGTTTGTGCGCCAATGATATTTGACCTAATTGGGCATAGGTAAGTGCAAGGTTATACTGTAAAATAGAATGCCTAGGATAGAGTTTAAGCATTTCTACTAAACGCTCATTGGCCTCATATAAATGAAAATCTAAGGCTAATTGAATGGCTTGGGCTATGTTTAAATTCACATTAGACAGGCGCGCACTTTTACTTAAATGTGAGCTTGCATTGCTTATATTATCTATAGAAATTTGAGCATTACCCTTACGAATATATGAAATACTTTGATTCGCATTGAAAATTTTAAAAGGGGAAAAGTAAAACAAGATTTGATACCGTGTGCTTAAATTATGAATAATATTTTTATGAAAGTTATTTTGTGCAAGGTCTACATCAAACAAAGAATCTTTGAGTGTCACTTCAATAGGATAATGTGTATAAACCGTATCAGGAAACATATCTGTAGTGCTTTCTAAAAGCGTAGCAGCATCTTTAATTTGGCCTGATTTTAGATTAACAAGAGCTAGTGCCACTTGTGCCTTACTTGGATTAATACCTTGAAGTATAGCTATGGTGAGGTATTTTTTTGCTAAGATTAAATCACCAAGATTGGCATAGAGTAGACCTAAACTTAATGCCGATTCGTCTTTATAACTTTTTTCAATATTTTCAACGGCCTTATTATAAGAAGAAAACAAAAC
Organism: Sulfurimonas sp. MAG313; assembly: GCF_029216045.1. Classification (GTDB taxonomy): domain Bacteria; phylum Campylobacterota; class Campylobacteria; order Campylobacterales; family Sulfurimonadaceae. Next base: position 10,532 of record NZ_JAEMVE010000203.1, read on the forward strand.
ATGTATCTTTGCTTGCAGTTGATCTTGTAAGTTTTCATACTCGTTTGCACTTCTATGCCTTAGTGGTGAAAGTGCTTCTAAATAGTTTTCTTGATAAAAGTTAATGAGTGCATAATAATACGAATACATAGGAGTATTTGATTCTAAAGAAAGATACGAATGCGCTAAATTTATATAATATTTAAAATGTATCTCATCGTCTAACTTCAAGGAAGACACAGCCGCATTAATTGCTGATACACACATGTTTTGTTCACTTGCAATCGCTAAATCAAAACTTTTTATCGCCATTTTGTATTGTTTATCTTGCATTTGAGCAACGCCAAGATTATAATGTGAAATTGATTCACTAAAGGTTGCAATTTTTTCATAAAGTCTCAAGGCATCCTTCTTAAGACCTTTTTCATATAAAATATTTGCACGCTTAATCATACTTTCTAATTCAGAAGAAGACATTTTTTTAATTTTTTCGTTTTCTTGGGTTTGTTCTTGCCTTATTTCAATACGTTTCTTGGTAATAATTTCTTCTTCTGGGCCTAATAACAAAAAAGCTAAAACACTTATAAAAATTAAACTTACACCCCCAACAGCTAGAAATAGCTTTTTCTTTGACTTTGGTGTCTCTTTTTCTTCAAACCTATCTTCAAATTCACTTGCTTCTTTTTCTTCATCAACAATAACACCAGCAGCTTCTTCTTCTTCAATAATAACTATTTCTTCTTCAGCCACTCATGTCCTTTTGCCGTCTTGTGTTCAACATATTTTCATGCATTAAAATATCTATTACTTTAGGTATTTTTATTAGTAACTTATTGTATCACATTTGCCACCTTTTAAACATCTTTACTTTTTGCATCAAATCATTTATTAATTAAAGACAAATCTATATAAGACCATAATTGTCTTATAAAGGTTTTTAAATGTCTACAAAAATAGATGATATTATCTCTTCAGAATATAAGTTGGGCTTTGAAACAGATATAGAAATGGATCAAGCCCCTCTTGGTTTAAATGAGGGCATAATTTCTTTTATTTCAAAGAAAAAAGAGGAGCCACAATGGATGCTTGATTGGCGTCTAAAAGCCTATCATAAATGGTTAAAAATGGATGAGCCTACCTGGGCACATGTTTCTTTTGAACCTATCGATTATCAAGATATCTCGTATTACAGTGCCCCAAAACAAAATCTATCTTCCTTAGATGAAGTTGATCCTCAAATACTTGAAACTTATAAACGACTAGGCATTCCTCTTGAAGAGCAAAAACTTTTAGCTGGAGTGGCTGTGGACGCAGTTTTTGATTCCGTGTCTGTCATTACAACCTTTAGTGAAAATCTAAATGAATTGGGTATTATTTTTTGCTCTATTTCTGAGGCTATCAAAGAACATCCTGAACTTATACAAAAATATTTAGCCTCAGTCGTGCCTATGGGTGATAACTATTTTGCCTGTTTAAATGCTGCTGTCTTTACAGATGGCACCTTTGCTTATATTCCTAAGGGTGTTACGTGTCCCATGGAACTTTCTACATATTTTCGCATAAATGCTCTTAACTCTGGGCAATTTGAAAGAACACTTATAATTGCAGATGAAGGTTCTTATGTATCTTATAACGAAGGATGTTCTGCTCCCATGAGAGATAAAAGTCAACTTCACGCAGCCGTTGTAGAACTTATTACCCTTAAAGACGCAGAAATAAAGTATTCTACTATTCAAAACTGGTATCCCGGGGACAAAGATGGCAAAGGAGGCATTTATAATTTTGTTACTAAACGAGGAAAATGTTTAGGAAATAATTCCAAGATTTCTTGGACTCAGGTCGAAACGGGTTCTGCTATTACCTGGAAATATCCCTCATGTATACTCTTAGGAGATAATTCTCGAGGTGAATTTTACTCCGTTGCCATCACAACCCTAGCCCAACAAGCTGACACTGGCTCTAAGATGATTCACCTAGGTAAAAACACCAGTTCTACAATCATCTCAAAAGGAATCTCTGCTATGAAGGGTTCTAATGCCTACAGAGGTCTTGTTAAAATACGTCCTCAAGCCACTAAGGCCAGAAACTTTACACAATGTGATTCCTTACTTATAGGAGAGTCTTGCGCTGCTCATACTTATCCCTATGTAGATGTTAAAAATTCAAGTGCACAGGTAGAACATGAGGCGACCACCTCAAAGATATCTGATGAACAACTTTTTTATGCACAAAGCAGAGGGCTCAGTGAAGAGCAGGCTATTTCACTGATTGTTAATGGCTTTTGTAAAGAGGTGCTTAATCAACTGCCAATGGAGTTTGCCGTTGAGGCCAAAGCCTTGCTCAGCTTAACACTAGAAGGGAGTGTCGGATAATGTTAAAGATGAAAGACTTAGAGGTCACCATTGGAAATAAAGACGTTATTAAGGGTCTTAACTTAGACGTTAGAAGGGGTGAAGTCCATGTTATTATGGGTCTTAATGGAACAGGAAAGTCCACCTTGCTTAAGGCTATATCGGGATCTTATGAAACCAAGAGCAAAGGAAAAATAGAATTTTTAAACGAAGACATATCTTCTTTAAGTGCAGATGAAAGAGCCATCAAAGGTATCTTTATGTCTTTTCAAAATCCCATAGAAATTCCTGGTGTTAATACCATATATTTTTTAAAAACAGCCCTTAATGAACAAAAAAAAGCTAGAAATGAAGAACTTATTTCTTCTCCTTTATTTATGAAAGAGTTACAAGAAAAAATGGAATTTCTTCATATAGATAAAGAAATATTACATAGAAATGTGAATGTTGGTTTTTCAGGTGGAGAAAAAAAGAAATCAGAAGTACTTCAAATGATGATTTTAAAACCCAAACTCATTTTACTTGATGAGATAGATTCCGGTCTGGACATAGATGCACTTAAGTCTGTAGCCAAAGGAATAAATAGCCTTCTTACTCCTGAAACTTCTATTATTATCGTTACTCACTATAATAGACTCTTAGAGTATATAAAAGCTGATTTTGTTCATATCTTAAATGAAGGAAAGATAGTAAAAACAGCTGGTGCTTCCTTGGCTAAAGAACTTGAAGACAAAGGGTATAAACATGTTTTACCCTCTACATGAACTTCTAGATAAGGCTGCGAATTTCACACAGTTACCATCTAAAAAAGAGGAAAAATGGCAACATTCCCCCTTATCCAGCTATCTGGATAAACAGTACCAAGACACACGCGTCCTAGCACCTTATATAAGTCTAAGGGATGAACAAAACTTCTTAGAAATATATGATGGACATTTAGTCGCCTCACACCTCCCCTCTTCTGTCATAATCAAAGAACATACAGTAGCTTGTGAAATAGAAAATAACCCTTTTGCTTTTCATGCCTCTTCATCAGCATTACATCCCTTAGAACTAAACTTTTTTGAAGACACACAATGTAGTGTATATTTAAAGTATAGTGAGGATGGATTTTTAAGTTCTAACCTCAATATTATTGTACAAAAAAATATAAAAGTAGAAATTTTTCTTGTTTATGAAGGAGCTAAGAATAGCTTTATTTCCCATGCATCACATATTAAACTAGAACATAATTCACAGCTTATATTGAGTGAGCAAAAGAGCCTTAGTCCTGAGGCAATTATGATTTCTCAAGACTATTTTCATCTTCATGAACGTTCTAAGGCAAAGATTTTTAAGCTTTTTAATGAAGGAGAATATTTACACGCTTTCATTCAAGCCGACTTACAATATAAGAGTGACATAGACATATCATCCTTGCTTCTTACTTCTTCTAAACAAAGATATATAGTGTCGTGTGACATAAACCATTTAGCTGATTTAAGCCTAAGTAAGGTCTTATCAAAACAAGTTCTAAAAGATAAAAGTGTCACCGTCTTTGATGCCAAAACTAAGGTTTTTAAAGGCACAAAGCAGACCCAAGTTCACCAAGCATCCCACGCTCTTTTATTAAACAATTCGGCTCAAGCCTATGCCAAGCCTCATTTAGAAATTTTTTCAGATGATTTATCTGCTTCTCATGGCTCAACTGTGGGGGAACTTAGTATTGAGGCTCTAGGCTATCTCATCTCAAGAGGAATTACTCAAACAAAGGCAAAAGAAATATTAATCCAAGCCTTTATTTTTCAGTGTTTAGACGTAATAAATTCTAAAGAGCATAAACATAGAATTATAAAACATTTAGGATACCTTGATGAATAAACAAGACTTTCCTTTTTTTAACAATACCGATATTATCTATTTAGACAATGCCGCCACTACGCAAAAGCCTCAATGTGTTTTAGATGCCATGAGTGAATATTATCTCAACTATTGTTCTAATACACACAGAGGTTCTCATGACTTAGGAAATAAGGCAACCCAGTCTTATGAGCAAGCACGAAAAACATTAGCTGATTTTTTTCATGTACAAGATAATGAAATAATTTTTACAAAAGGCACGACGGAATCAATCAACCTTCTAGCCTCAAGCTATGTCAAAAAAAACTTTGACACGGTAATACTGAGTGAATTAGAGCACCATTCAAATATTTTACCCTGGCAACTTCAGGACTTGCAGTTAGAAATAATTCCCTTAGATAAAGACCTAAATATCGACCTTAGAGTTTTTGAAGATATCTTAAAAGAACATCCCCATAGTTTTGTATCCATCACCCATATATCCAATGCTTTTGGTATAGTAAATCCCGTAAAAGAACTGATTTATATTGCACATAAATATGATTGTAAAATCTTAATAGATGGAGCTCAAGCCTTATCTCATATAGATATTGACCTAAAAGATTTAGATGCAGACTTTTACGCTGTATCTGCACATAAGGCTTATGGTCCAACAGGAGTTGGGTGTTTATATGGAAAGTATGCCCTCTTAGAAAGTATGGACCCATATCAAGGAGGTGGATCTATGATAGATAATGTCAGCTTTGAATATTCTACTTTTTTAGCCCCTCCTTTTAGATTTGAAGCAGGAACTCAGGCCATTGCCGAGGTTATAGGGTTTAAAGAAGCTATAAATTATCTTAAGAGCATTAAAAAAGAAGAGGAAGGGCTTTTATCTTATGCAAAGAAAAAGCTTCTAGAACTGGAGGATATTATCTTATACACTAATGCTACTAATGTCCTTGGTAATATCTCTTTTAATATCAAAGGTATTCACCATGAAGATATTGGCATCTTACTGTCAAAGCAAAACATCATGTTACGAACAGGACATCATTGCGCCCTACCTATTATGAAAAAACTGGGAATTAATGGAACTATTCGACTTAGTTTTGCTATTTATTCTACAAAGCAAGAGATAGATAAAACAATAAAGGCCATAGCTAAAGCCGTGAGGATGTTAAGATGAATACAATACAAGCAGAAATCAAGGCCATAAACAATGAATTAAAGCTCTTTGAAGATGTTATGGATAAATATGAATATATCATAGAATTAGGAAAACAACTTCACCCCATTGAAGATAAATACAAAACAATCTCATACAAGGTCCAAGGGTGCCAATCTCAAATTTGGCTGCATCCTTACATAAAAGAAAACAAGGTGTATTTTGAAGCAGCAGGCGATGCACTTATAGCTCAAGGACTCGTTGATATCTTAATTCGAATTTATTCAGGTCATAGCGCTCAAGAGATATTAGATACGGACAGTTCTTCTCTTAAAGAGCTTCACCTCAGTGAAATTATATCCTCAGGAAGACAAAATGGCATTGCTTCTATGCTAACAAGGATTTATGGATTTGCTAAAGAAACTTCTACTTCTCAGAACGCCATCGCTAGTTTTACCAAGGAGCTACACAATGGAAACTTTTGA
>NZ_JAEMVE010000204.1 GCF_029216045.1 Sulfurimonas sp. MAG313
ACTTTTGATTTTTGTTAAATCAATATTATCTAAAGAATCGATTAACTCTTTTTCTTCATGATCAATATAATTATTTTTCATCTGTTGCCTCCAGTAGGTATTTGAATCTTCTATCTTTAAAAATTGTTTTCAAAACAAACTTTTCACCATCCATTACATAGGGAATACACTGAGGATAGTTGTCTATAGAAATAACCATAATTCTTTGATGTGGGTACTCTTCAACGTTTGGATGCGCAAAGTCAAGTAAGACACCTTCTTCTGCAATAATCTCAATTGCTAATTCAAAGGTTAATCCTCTTTGATCAAATAATACTTGGTTTTTCTTTTCATCGTAAATAAATTCCATACACTAATTATAATACAATGGGCGCACAAAGTCAATTGAGAAGATAACGTTTGCACGGCTGATTCATACAAAGGAATAAATATTGCTAGTTAAGTGGCATGAATGAATTTAACCTACGCAAAGAATTAGGGACCTTAAAAGATCCAAGAAGAGGACAAGCACAGCAACATAAAATAGATGTAGTGCTAATGATTACGATTATGGCGACTATGAGTGGCTATCAGGGGTATAGAGCTATTGGTGATTTTGGCTTACGATATAAGAATGAGATAGTTGAGTACCTAAAACTACCAAAGGACAAAGTGCCAGCATATGCGACAGTACGACGCGTACTCATGAATATAAACCACCAAAAGTATGGAGACATATTTACCAAATGGATGAAGCATTATGAGACCACTGCACAGTAAAAGTAGAAACAACTCCCTATATCAAGGCTTACAAAGCAGTTTTTAGCTAGAATAAAGTAACAAACAAATAGGCTAATTATGGCATTTAAAGATACAAGCAATACCTTTTCAGATATTGCGATAACCTCGCGCTTAGAAAAAGTAAATTCATTTCTAAAAGAACTAGATTCAATTATAGACTTTGAAAAGTTAAGAAAAACACTTAATAAAAACGGTATTGCTAAAAGTAATGTAGCTGGCGCACCTGCTTATGATAATGTATTGATGTTTAAAGTACTACTTTTACAAAAGTATTACAACCTCAGTGATCAAGCAATGGAAGATGCTCTATATGTGAATCTACTGTATATAAGGTTTACGGGGCTAAGCTTAGAAGACAGCGTCCCGGATGAATCAACCATAGGAAGATTTAGAAACTCACTACTTAAAAATAAGCTCTACGATAAACTGTTTACCTTAGTGAATAAACAATTACAAAGCAAAGGCTTTATCGCACAAACAGGCAAATCAATCTTAGTCGATGCAAGCCTCATAAAAAGTCATAACACCCAAATTAAGAACAAGACAAAAGAACAAAAAGATAATGATAAAATAGCCGTTAAAGAAATTAATGCAGAGTTAGACATAAAGATAGAGGCAGAGCTTCAATCTCCTAAATCCTCTGCCAAAAAGATAAAGAAACTTCTCAATGCAAAACGACATAATTCAAAAACCCTTAAAAATTAGTCCTTAGATAAAGAACAAGGGATAGATACCAAAGATATTCAAACCTCTCAAAGCATTATTGATAAAGAAGAAGATAGCTATGATCATTCTAATAAAATAGATAAAGAAATACGCAT
>NZ_JAEMVE010000205.1 GCF_029216045.1 Sulfurimonas sp. MAG313
CTCCCGCACCCATAAGCGCAAGAAAACCACCTCCAAAAGAGTATAAAAATAAAACAACATAGCCATAAGTTTCTAAATTAGTTAACATATCTTCCATTAATATTTTCCTAAATATATATTTAAGAGTTTCTCTTAATATTACGCCATCCACTAAATACCCAAATATCAACAGAGTGAGGGTAATTAGGTATTTAGTGGGTGGCGTAATACTTTAAAGAGTCGTCTTATTTGAAAGTTTACCCTAGCTAGCTCAAATATCTGTTTAATCATGAAATTAATTATGCTCAGGTAGTTATATGCTCTTTGATCAATTTGTTACATGTAAATTTTAGGTATGGGCTGTGTTCTAGTGGTTTTTTGATATAATAAAAAAAACAAAATGGAATTTAAATGAGCGTATTTCAATTAATTATGTTAGGCGTAAGTGCTTACTTCGCGTACCAAGTATATTTACATATACAAAAGATAGATGAAGACGCAGAACCTAAGTCTATGCAAGCCTTAGATGAGATGCAAATGGCTGAGCCGGAACTAAGTTTAAATACTGAAGAAGATGAGCAAAAAATTTATGATGAACGTATTGCTCAAGCGGATAAGGCCTATATGGATGATGATTTAGCCCAGGCTAAAACGCTTTTAGAAAGTGTAGTACATGATTATCCAATCAGGGCTGAAGGGATGAACAAGCTCGCTTTTATCTTAAGTAAAGAGGGTGAAGATACAGATGCCCTTTTATATTATCGAGCCTCTTTACGAGTGGCACAAAATGATGATATGACACATAATGCTATTGCTCGATTATTAGTTAAAATGAATAAGAACGATGAAGCAGAAGAACATTATCTAGCTGCCATTAAAATTGATGATAATTATGAAATAACTTGGTTTAATTATAGTGAGTTAATGTTAGTGTTTGGCCGAAGAGAAGAAGCTATTAAAATGCTTAACAAGGCCTTAGAAATAGATCCAGACTTTGAGGAAGCTAAGGCTTCATTACAGAAGTTAACATGATTAAAGAGCAAAAAAGTTTAGCCGTTATCATAGATGCGGATAATTCTCAACCTTCAATTATTGAAGGCTTGATGGAAGAAATAGCGCAATATGGAGTGGCCTCAGTAAAAAGAATTTATGGGGATTGGACAGATACTCGTCTTAAGGGTTGGAAATCTCATTTATTATCTCACGCAATAGCGCCTATGCAACAATTCGGCTATACCGTTGGAAAAAATTCTACCGATTCAGCCATGATTATTGACGCGATGGATCTTTTATATACGGGCAAATTAGATGGGTTTTGTATTGTCTCATCTGATAGTGATTTTACACGTTTAGCCCAGCGTATACGAGAAGCAGGTTTAAGTGTTTATGGTTTTGGTGAGAAAAAAACCCCTAAGGCATTTTTAGCAGCGTGTGATAAGTTTATTTATACGGAAAATCTTAGAAAAGTGAAAAAGAGTAGTCCTGCTAAGATTCCTGTTAAAGTAGATATTAGTAAAGACAAGGCGTTACAAGTTTTACTCAAAAACGTTGTAGAAGATACTGCAGATCATTCAGGTTGGTCTTATCTTACACATATTTCACAAACCCTTGCAAACAGACATCCTGATTTTGATCCAAGGAATTATGGTTTTTCTAAGATGATGGACTTAATCATTGCGGTTGATATGTTTGAAATTAAGAAAAATGATCCCTTTTCACATAACAAGGCCGTATTTCTTCGTTGTAAACGTCAAAAGCGAAATTATTGAAGCATATAATTGATTATTTTTTAAAGACCCCATCTCAATACTAGGATAAATGATGAGTGTAGAAGATATATATAAGATTTTAAATGAGATATCTCCTTTTGAACTTCAAGAACCTTGGGATAATTCTGGGCTTTTAGTGGGAGATTGGAAACATGAAGTTAACGAAGTTGTCTTAAGTATCGATATAGATGAAGAGCTTTTAGAAGAGCTTCATGAAGATACCTTAATTATTACGCATCACCCCATTATCTTTGGTGGACTCAAGCAACTTCAATTTAACCAATACCCCGCTAAACTTTTACAAAAAATGCTTCAAAAAAACATTTCAAATATAGCGATGCACACAAATTTTGATCAAACACATTTAAATGCTTATGTAGCAACGCAAATTTTAGGATATAAGATTGTGCAAAAAGAAGGTTTTGTTGCCTACATGGAAGTTAATGAAAACTATGACACTTTTGCAAATAGTATTTCTGAAAAACTTGGAATAGAACATATAAAGTGTGTAAAATGTCATGAATTTATAAAAACTATTGCCTTGACAACGGGCTCGGGTGCTTCTTTAATGAAAAGTATTAAAGCAGATTGTTTTTTAACGGGTGACATTAAATATCATGACGCGATGGAAGCAAAAACGATGGGATTATCCATGATAGACATTGGACATTTCGAAAGTGAGAAGTATTTTGGAGAAGTTTTGGCAAAAGATTTGATTAATTTAGGAATAAGCGTTATAATTTCATCATCAAAAAACCCTTTCACTTATATTTAAGCATAAATAGAGGGTTACCCATCTAAGGAAAATAATGAATAAGCACCTGCAACAGCTAGTAGACTTGTCAAAAATCGATAAAGAAATCGATGCATTTGAACCACGAATTGAAGAAGCCAACCACAAGTACGAAACCGTTCTTGCTACAAAAGATAGTATTGCAGCACAAATTTCTACTTTAGAAGAAGAAATTGCAGCAGAATCAATTAAAAAACAAAAAAACGAGCTTCATTTATCTGAACTATCAGATAAGCTAAGTGAAAACGCAAAAAAAAAGTTCAGAAATCAAAACAGAACGTGAAATGAAATCACTTCAACTTGAAGAAGAAATCGCAAAAGAACAAATTAATTTTGCAAATGAAGAAATTGCGCGTTTAGAAAAAGTAATTGAAACGAAACAAGGCCTTATTGAAGGACAAAAAAGTTCAATTGCAGCAGCCGAATCAAAGACAGAAGAAATCAAGAGCGAAGTTGATAAAGTTTTAACGGATATCAATAACGAACGTCAAAAAGTTTTTGTAAAAAAAGATAAGCTTATTTCTGACATGAATCAAAAAGGTCTTTCGTTTTATCAAAAAATTCGTCGTTGGGCAAAAAATACAACAGCGGTTGCAGTTATAGATCAAGCATGTTATGGTTGTTTCTTAACCATTAATGACAAAACGTATGCAGATGTAATTAAGGGTGAAGAAATTACCACCTGTCCTCATTGTGGGCGTATCCTTTATATTGATAATGAAGAAGAAGTTACAGCATAAAGCTTAAGTATTTAAGACAGTAATAAAAGTGGCTTTGGCCACTTTTTATAAAAATACAATCACTATAAATGTGATACACTGAATTAGCGAGGTCATTACCTTGAGAACACTCTTTTCTTTTCTCTACTTTTTTCTTAGTCTATCTCTTTATATTATTTCATTGCCTGTAATCTTGTACTTTTCATTTAAATCAAAGTATAAAAAATCTTTGCCAGCGAGATTTTTTTCTAAATAAAACACCCCCCTTTTCAAAGAGTGGTATTTGGTTCCATGCCTGTTCTTTAGGCGAAGCTAAGGCTCTTGAACCACTTATAAAAGATATTTCTAAGGCAAGTGTAAACATTTCAGTGATAACACATACCGGGTTTTCTGCAGCGACTTCTTTTAAGCAAGCGCAAGTGAGATACCTTCCTTATGAACTCTTTATGCCCTTTTGGCAAAGCAAACAAAGGCTTCTAATTGTTTTAGAGGCTGAACTTTGGTATATGCTCTTTCTTGTGGCTAAGTCTAAGGGAACTAAGACAGTTTTACTTAATGCAAGAATCTCGGACAGGTCGTATTCTAAGTATCTTAAAATGAGATGGTTTTATTCAAGGTTGTTTAAGTACATTGATCTTATTTTTGTTCAAAGTAAGATAGATAAACAAAGGTTTGAAGCATTAGGCGCACGCAACTTAAAAGTTATAGGTAATATCAAACTAGCACAGAAGGTTGAAGTAAGTAGGGTGTATACTAAAGCAGATGGCTTAACCATAGTGGCTGGAAGTACCCATGAAGGCGAAGAAAAACTTATTGTCGAAGCTTTTTTAGACTTTAAAAAGGTGTATAAAGGACAAACACGACTTATTATTGTTCCAAGGCATCCTGAACGTTTTGAAGCGGTGCATGAGGAAATAAATACTTATGCAAAAGATGCTTGTCTAAGTTATACTCGTTTTAGCAAGGATCAAAACATAAACAAAGATTTGATTTTAGTGGATACTATGGGTGAGTTAAATAACCTATATGCTGTTTCAGATATTGCTATTTTAGGGGGTGGGTTTGCCCCTATAGGTGGACATAATCCGCTTGAGCCTATATTTTTTGGATGTAAGCTTATTTCAGGGAAACATATATTTAATCAAAAAGAACTGTTTAAGTACGTTAAACATGCACAACTTATTGAAGATGCACAGTTGTCAGAGGCTTTACTTAAAGCGATTGACTTGCCTGCTTCAAGCATAGATGAAAAGGTTGATTTAGATGAGATTAAAAAATTGATTAAGGATTTTGATTATGAGTAAAATCCTTATTGTTGAAGATAATATTTTCTTTGCTAAGGTGATGGAAAAATCTATTGTGGATAGGTTTGCTTATGTTGTTGATGTGGCTGGAACTGCTGAGGAAGCTAGAGAAAAACTCGCACATAATAAATATGAATTGATAGTGGTTGACCTTATTTTACCAGACTCAGAAGGTGAGTTTATTGAAGAACTTTGCTCCGGAGAGAATAAAATTATTGTTACAACGGATTTTGAAGATGAATTTACTAGAAAAAAGATAACGTCTTTAGATATTGTTGATTATATCATTAAAAGCGATAGTCCTGACTTTTCGTATCTTTTAAATGTTATTCATAGAATAAATACAAATGAGAGTATAACTGTTTTAATCGTTGAAGACTCACTTACCGTTAGAAATCATATTTCCCAGCTTCTTCATATTCAATGTTTAAATGTTATTACAGCGACTGATGGCTTAGAAGCCTTGGACATGATTAAAGAGCACCCCAATGAAATTGATCTAGTCATTACAGATTATAACATGCCAAATATGGATGGCTTAGAGTTGTTAAGAGAGTTACGAAGAACGTATTCCATTAATCAGCTTCCTATAATTACTCTTTCTGCCTTAGGAACGGAGTCTATTATCGCAAGATTTTTAAAGGCAGGGGCAAATGATTATATTATGAAGCCCTTTTCAAAAGAAGAATTCTTTTGTCGTATAAACCTTAGTTTAAATAACTTAGAGATGCTGAAATCTGCACAAAAAGCAGCGTCAACGGATCATCTAACGGGCTTGCATAATCGTTATTATATGCAATCTCGTTTGGTGAGATTAGCTAAAGATAAAAATAAGATAAATGCCTTAGCTATTGTTGATATTGATCATTTTAAAAATATTAATGATACTTTTGGACATCACACGGGTGATTTAGCTCTGAAGTTTTTTGCTATTCATCTTTTAAGTCATTTTGATATGGAAAATATCATTCGTATGGGGGGAGAAGAATTTCTTGTTATTTTACCCGGTATGAGTAATAAAAAAGCAGTTCTTTCCCTAGAAGGATTAAGAGAAGAGATGCAAAATGCAAAGTTTACAGATGAAAATGGAAGTGATGTCAAGTTTACAATTTCTGCAGGCGTAGCTCAAGCAAAATCAGGCAAATGTGACAGTGCCATTAAAGAGGCGGATGAGTATCTTTATAAGGCTAAAAAAAATGGAAGAAACAGAATTGAATTTGAAGGAAGTACTAAATAATGAGTAAATTTACAGAAGAGAAGGCCTATAAACTATTGGCCATACAAGAAGGAATTTCAAATTCCAAGGCTAAGGATATGATAGACAAGGGTATTGTTTATGTTAGTAATAGAAAAGTAATGATAGCTAGAGGAAACCTCTCGATCAAAACAAAATTTCGTCTTGAAACCATAGATAAGGTTAAAGTCATATATGAAAATAAAGAGATGATAGTCATAGATAAGCCGGCTTTTATTAATTCAGAAGAGATAGAAAAAAAGTATCCTGATGCACGACTTCTTCACCGCTTGGATAGAGAAACTTCAGGGGTTCTTGTCTTATGTAAGGATGAAGACTTTCGTTTAAAGGCCATTGAAGAGTTTAAACATGACCGTGTTTATAAAGAGTATATCGCTTGGGTAGATGGAGATGTTATTGAGCCCTTTGAAATAAATAAGCCTATACTAACGGAAAAGACAAACAACAAGGCAAAGTCGAAAATATCCGCTTCTAAGGGAAAACCTGCACGAACGGAAGTCTTTCCTTTAATGGTGGTAAACCATAAGTCAAAAGTTCGCTTAGTTATTCATCAAGGTCGAACCCATCAAATCCGTGTGCACCTAAGAAGTGAAAATTTGCCTATAATGGGAGATGAACTTTATGGTGGTAGAAATGCACGACGTATGATGTTACATGCGCATAAGATGAAACTACTTGGACGTGAATTTATTTCACCTGAACCTAAAGAGTACAAACACATAGGTGGTGGTGATAAGTAAGTCAATAATGTTGCTCTTGTAGCTGGCTAAAAAATAATAAGGAACTCGTATGAAAGAACTTTCTGTAAAAGGGAGAGTATTCCCTTCTGACTTAAATCATAAAGGGTCTGTTTTTGGCGGATGGATAATGTCAAAGATGGATAAGGCTTGTAGTATTGCGGTTGAAAGTATTATGCGTGGACAAGCGGTTACGGTGCATGTCTCAGAAATAAACTTTAAAAAAAACCCATTCATAATGGAAATATTTTCATTATTTACACAGAGATAGTCGCGCTTGGAAGAAGTTCCATTACTATTGATGTCCAAATGAATGTTATAGATACGATTACGTCAGAAGAAAGAGAAGTCACCTCTGCACAGTTTAAATTTGTAGCCGTAGATGAATCTGGAAACAGCATCCCTCTTTTGGCCGTTATGCGTCCAACTATTCCTAAATATATAAAAGATCTACTAAAAAGTGACTTGAAAAAGTAAGGTGAACCTCTTGTTTTCCTTTTTTAGTAGCTCTAAAGTATGCTTCTTGTATAATTTTGCAATATTTTTTTGCTAGGAAGCACATATGTTTGATACGCTAACCTCCTCATTTACCTCCGCTATTAAAAAGATTCGTTTTCATGATGATGAAAAAGCTCTTAAAAAAGCCCTCACTGAACTTAAGAAAAACCTTTTAAAAGCAGATGTGAATCATAAGGTTGTAAAGCAACTTTTAGGTGATGTTGAAAATGATGTAAAAGCATCAGGTATTGGGAAAGATCAATTTCTAGACTCACTTCAAAAACGTTTACATGAACTTCTTTTAGTTCCAGGACATCAAGGTTTTGTGTTTGGCTCTAAGCCGCCAACCACTATTTTAATGATGGGTCTTCAAGGTTCAGGTAAGACAACAACTACTGGTAAGTTAGCCCTTTATCTTAAAAACAAACAAAAGAAAGTACTTATAGCTGCAGCGGATTTACAGCGTATGGCAGCGGTTGAACAACTTATTCAAGTGGGTGCTTCTGTTGAAGTAGATGTGTATCATGATGAAAATGAAACAGACCCTGTTAAAATTGCTCTTGGTGCAAGAAAAAAAGCAGAAGCTGGACTTTATGATGTTCTTTTAATTGATACAGCGGGTCGTCTTGCTATTGATGAAGAACTTATGGGCGAGCTTAAAGCCGTCAAAGATGCAGTAAAACCCGATGAAGTGTTTTATGTAGCAGACTCACTAACGGGTCAAGATTCAGTTCGTACGGCCGCAAGCTTTAACGAACAAATAGGAATTGATGGAGTTATCCTTTCTAAATATGATGGAGATGCTAAGGGTGGTGTTGCTCTAGGAATTGCTTCTCAGGTTCAAGTACCTTTACGCTTTATTGGTAATGGTGAAAAGATGCCAGATCTTGAAGTCTTTATTCCCGACCGCATTGTAAACCGTCTTATGGGCTATGGTGATATCGAAGGTTTAGCTGAAAAAACAGCCAATATAATTGATGAAAAAACTGCCAAAGAAATGACTAGAAAGATTAAAAAAGGTCAGTTCAATTTTAATGATTTCTTAGGTCAAATGGAAAGCATGAAGAAGATGGGAAGTATGAAATCCCTTATTGGAATGATGCCAGGTATGGGAGCAATGGGTGACGCTCTTAAAAACTTTGATCTTGAAAACTCAGGTGAGCTTAAAAGCATCAAAGCAATGGTGTCTTCAATGACCATGAAAGAAAGAGAAAACCCAGACTTACTAAACAACTCTCGTAAAAAGCGTATTGCTACGGGTTGTGGAATGGACGCGATGGATGTTAACCGTGTTCTTAAGCAGTTTAAAAATGCTTCCAAGATGGCCAAACGTTTCTCAGGAAAAAAAGGAATGCAAGATATGCAAAACATGATGTCTCAAATGCAAGGCGGCAAGATGGGTGGACTACCCCGCTAATCTTGTTGGAGTTAGGCAAGCTCTTTGAACTAGAACAAGTCTATCTTTAGGCCTGTTAGAAGCTTCTTTATTTTTAATAATGTCATTAATTTCAAGTGAAAATGCTTTTATGGTGTCAAATTCAACCGTAAGTTTATTATTCCAAGCATCTTCAAATTTAAGACCATCTACATCAGTAAGTATGTCAATTCTATTGGGCTCAATCCCAATTTGTAAAACGCTATTAGGTGCTAAAAAATCATCTGGTTCAATTTTAAAAGGCACACCAAATTCATCCAGCGCATTAAATATATTAATGGCGTTTGGTGTAGTTTTTTCTATCCATAAGTCTATGTCATAAGTGCTTCTAGACTATCCAACCTTGGACATTGCATAGGCTCCTGCAATTAGATAACGTACATTATGCTTATTAAATAGTACGATGATATCTTGATAATCTTGTGTCAGATACATATTAAGTCAAACTATGCAAATGTATGAACTTTACAATAGATTTATTAATATTTGATGGAGGAATCTCACCTGTTTTTTCTATCCATGCTTCTTTAGAAAGTCTAGTTAATAGTTCCCATGCTTTTTTTAACTCAAGATCAGGATGAAAGCTATGATGTTGCTGCGAATGAAGCGGCACTTTAGTAAGAGAAATTTTATTTCTTCTACGGTGTGCTCTTTCTTCCATTTCTGTCACAATGCTATCCTTTTTAGAAGGGTTTAATAGGTGCATTATAACATGTATAGCATAAGAGACTATTTAGTAAAACTAACGAATTTTGGGTTAGCCAAAACATGATGTCTCAAATGTAAGGCGGAAAAATGGGTGGACTACCTCGTTAAATTTCTTCGATATGAAGAGAAAAACTAATACTATTGTCCTTATTTTCGTTAAGCACTGAATGTCATATAAAATACAAAAGGGATGTAATGATAGATTATAAAAACTATATTAGCATTGATCCTAATATCCGTTCTGGAAAACCTATTATACGGGGCATGAGAATAACAGTTTATGACATATTAGAGATGCTAGGAGATGGCATGAAGTTTAGTGAAATATTAGATGATTATCCAGAGCTAAAAGAAGATGATATTTATGCTACTCTTGCTTATGCAGCAGATAAAGAACACAAACTTTCTATATGTGCGTAAAACTACTCTTTGACTAGAATCTATCTTATAAGTTAGTAGTAAGACTAACAGAAGCCTTTCCTGATTCTATTCACATCGCGTCCATTGGTTTAGACAAGTCCAGTGATATGGAAGTGTGGAAATATGTACTCTTTATAATTTTCCTCCTCATATTATATGGCTAAGATTAGGGAACAGTAGAGTATCTGTGGTTGAACAGACATTATTGAAATATCAAGAAAAGATTTGTAATCTTATAGAAGAAAATGAAAATGGGATTATTGAGATTAATGCTTAAAAAAATTATTATAAGATTGAGAAGGGTTGTAAATTAAATGCCTCGACTCCCCTCATCTCGATATGAAGAGAAAATAGTGCGTAAAACTAATAAACTAAACAAATAAGGAGCTGAACTTAGCGATGGGGTCATTGCTTGACTTTTGATCCCTTGAAGGGATAAAAGTAAAGCTGTGACCCCCTTTAGCTAGACAACCCAGTTGGCAAGAATAATGAAAAAAGTCATTTTAATTGAATAGTTTAAATTGCAAAGAAGAAGAGAAAAACTAATACTGATGTCCTGACCCCTTTTTTTCTGACCCCTTTTTTTCCAGATCAGATGAGAAGGATAAAATACATAGACCAGGAGACTCAGATTATATACACCTTCCTCACTAATGACTTTCGTAGTGATGCTCTAACAATAGCAAAACTATACAAACATCGTTGGCAGGTTGAGTTGTTCTTTCGC
>NZ_JAEMVE010000206.1 GCF_029216045.1 Sulfurimonas sp. MAG313
CACTCATTGTTTTATTTATTTTCAAAATGATGATGCTTTTTTAACCTTATATGATGATAGAGAATATTTATATACAAAATCCCTTAAATATTCATTCTCACATATGCATGATAGATATTGTGAGCTTTTAGGTGAACAAATTGAACTCAGTGAATTTGTCAAACTTTTATCAGAAGAAGGTTTACGTAGCAGTGAAAGCGACAACCAACAATATCTCATTAAGCTATTTGGAGAAGTGTTTTTACATATAAATGATGTAATGACATACTCCAAACGTGCCTTTGAACTTGACAAAATAGACAAAGTTTATATTGGCTCTGAAGTTGGTGCGATTGTTGGTATGGATGAGTATTCACAAACCTATTTAGGCTTAGACTCAAGCGACTTTGATTTTAATTATGGTTTTGAAACAGAAGAATGGTATATAGATCAACTTCAATTATTAATGCACTTAACCGCACAACTTGATGCTGAAGATAAATACGACTGTAATTTAACCCGTTATTTCAGACCTCCTCCTTTTGTTAAAAGAGCCAGTGGACAACTTTTAATAACTATAGCAGCTTCGATAGTTTTAGCTATGATTTATCCTGGTGTCTATTGGACATTAGACGCAATAGAAGGCGTTAAAAAATCTGTTTTAGACTCTGAATACAGAGGCTTACATGCTAGTAAGTTAGATAGAGAAAAACAAATCAACTATCATACAGCAGAGATGACAAAAATAAAAACCCTAGTCCTTAACGAAATTCAAGCCTTAGATAAGAAGAAGTCAGTTCTATCTCAAATTCACGATATAAAAGTGAATTACCCTATGAAGGCCAAACGTATCAGTAGCCTAACTAAGGATTTAAATAAGTATAAGGTTAAATTAAATCAGATATCTTACTCTGAAAACAAAGAAACCCATGAAAGAAGTTTTATGCTAAGTTTACTTTCTAAAAAAGATAAGCGTATTACTAATCTCATAGAATGGTATACAAAGACTAAGTCTTCACAATATAGATTTTCCATTAAGAAAATTGAATATGATGAAGACAAGAAAATTTATGCCAGTGAGTTAAAGGTGGTACTCAAATGAATATAGAAGACTTTTTAGGAGACTTAGACAAGAGCTTTGCTGAAAAAACTCAGCAAGAGGTTTACATGATATATGTTGCTGTTGCTACAGCTCTAATTGCTTTTTCTTACCTTCTTTTATGGGACTCAGCAGAACAAGGTTTTAACAGAACCTTAGCACAAACTAAAGTGATTGAAAAGAAAATCACAGAAGATGAAAAGTTCTTAAGATTTAATCCAGAAAATAAAATCTACCAACTTAAGGCAGATACAACGCAATATAAGCAAGACTTTATTACAGTAAAAGATCAGGCTGAATATATTAAATATAAGATTGAACAAATCTCAAGTTTATATTATGATGAACAGGCCTGGGGTGAATTTATCGATTCTATTGCAGAAAGTTCTAAAAAGTATGGTGTTCAATTAAAGTACTTATCTAATGAATTTTCTAGTGATAAGAATACTTTTGGACATGTCTTGGATATTGAAGTAAAAGTGAAAGGTAGCTTTCATAAGACAATGAAATTTATCAATTCACTGGAACAAAGTTTTTTGGTAGTTGACATTCATGATTTAAATTTAAGTTCTAGTTCAAAAATTGATACTAACTTACAAATCTCTGTTTGGGGGATAACATACTAATGAAAACAAATATATTAATCTTAGCCTTAATGAGTTCATTAATTCAAGCTAATACGGCAGAAGTAACTCCAACTGTAAAAGGGACGCCAGCTGTTAATACAAAAGCTATGCATATGCGCACTATTAGTTTAGTAACTAAATCAACAGATACAAGTTGGGTTGATCAGAAAATCGAAGAAATAAAACCACAACGACATGGCTTAAATACATCAACACTCACTAGTATAAAAAGTCCATTTATAGTGATCCGCCCAAAAACTAAAGAAGGTGCAAAGAAAGTAGTCAGCTCAGTAAAAAGCATTTCTACTGATTCACAGTCTCTTGTCCCAAGTAAAAGAGACATGAGTAAAGAGCCATTAACCTTGCAAATTGTTTTAAATACATCTGCCCTAATAAATGGGAAATGGTTAAAAGAGAACGATACCTTTAGAGGGTATAAATTAGCGCAAATACAGGGTAGTTATGTTGTTTTAGAAAGAAAAAACAAAAAAATTAAACTTTTTATAGCGCAAAAAAGTAAAAATATTAATATCACAACAAAATAGGGAAAAGCATGAAAAATATATTTAAACCATTAAAGAAAACCTTACTAAGCTCTGCAGTAGCAGCGACTTTGTTGGCCTCATCAGCTCAGGCTGATTGTACTTATCAACTTTTCACTATTTCATCCATTAAGGGTACTCAAATTGGTGAATTTGTAGACCAACTTAGTGATGAATGTGCTTTTACAGTCATTGTAACCGACCCTGAGGCTGAAAAACTTTTAGGTAAAGAGCTAAATAAGACTAATCTAAAAAACTTAACGGTTGATGAAGTCCTTGATCTTGTCTTAAAAGAAAATAATTTGTTTTATAATCTTGAAAACAACATCTTGCATATATCGTACCTAGTAACACGTACCTTTGATATTGATTATATCATTACAACACGTAAAAGTGTTGGTACAACAGGAGTCACTTTAAGTAGTGGTTCTGGAGGAGGACAAGGTCGTGCTGGAGGTGGTGGTTTATCAGGTGGCGGCGGTGCTGCTGGTGCTGGAGGTGCTGCTGGAGGTGGTGCTGGAAGTAAAACAAGAAGCGACTCAACAAGTGGAATAAAAATAGAAAGCGTAGATGAAGTGTCATTTTGGGAAGACCTTGATTTGGAACTTCAAGCTATTTTAAATCGTCCTGAAGACGATTACAGTGCAGATGCACCAATTATTAATAAAACAGCTGGACTTGTAACGGTATCAGCTACCCCACGTCAGCTTAAGCGTTTAGAAATATATTTAAAAGAAGTTCAAAGAAAGGCAAAGGCACAAGTTCTAATAGATGTTAAACTTTTAGGTGTACAACTTAATAATAAACATGAAACAGGCGTTGATTGGTCTCAACTGTATGCCTTGCAAAATTTTTCTATTAATACTAATAATATATTTACGGATAATGTAATATCAGCTGCAGATGGAACTATTTCAGAATGGGGTTCAGGTGTAGATGCTGATGGTAATCAAATTGGAGGAAAAAATAATGCCTTTTTTCGTAGTATTTCTGCAACAGGTAGCTTAGATGAAGTAGTGAAGTTTCTTCAAACCCAAGGAAATGTAAAAGCTATATCAAATCCAAAAATCATGACCTTAAACAACCAACCTGCCCTTATTAGCGTTGGTTCAGAATACTTTTATAAAATTCAACAAACTCAAAACCAACAAGGTTCTGGTGGTGGGGTAGCTAACACCTTACAAAATGACTTAGTTCAATCTGTTTTTGCAGGTATTTTACTAGACATTACACCCGAAATTGATGATGATGGAAGAATTACATTAAAGATCAACCCTTCACTTAGTGAGACCATTCAGACAATACAGCCATCTGATGATGGTTCTACTAGAGAAGTTCCACCCGATTTAAACCGTCGACAACTTTCAGCAGTTGTAAGCGTTCAAGATGGAGAACGAGTTATTCTTGGAGGGCTTATTTCTTCTCAAGACAGTATTAATGAAAACAAGCTTCCTTTATTAGGTGATATCCCTATTTTAGGATGGTTATTTAAGTATGAAGAGAAAGTCAATAGAATTGAAGAACTTGTTATTGTAATTGAGCCACATATTATTAAAGATGGTAAGCAAACAATTTCTCTTAGCGATCTAGGATATTCTGGCTTAAACGAAGACCAACTAGACTCGCAAGCCTTCATCCGTTCAGATTCACAAGAGGATTTTAATATGCTTGATGAAAAAAATGCAGAATTAGAAGCTGAACAAGTAGAAAGAGATGCAGAAAAGACACCAGATAAAGCTTCGAGCCAAGAAGATGACTTAAAATTTGAAACTGAGTAAATGAAAAGTAGTTTTTATCTAAGTTCAAAAGAAGTATTCCTTGATATAGTAGACGCAAAAGAGTATGTTCAACTCGATCGCGTCTCTACTCTCTACCAATCCCTTAAAGATTCTGTTAAAAAACCTCTGAAAATGATATTGCTGTATGGCAAGCCAGGAACGGGAAAGAGTATGATGCTTAATAAGCTCTATGAAGACTTAAAAGAAAATCAAAAAGTCATTATGTATCATACCCCCTTAGTTGATGAGACAGAATTTCTAAAGTCGCTTGCTCGCGATATTTATGGGGTTAGACCCTTTGAAGAATTAAACTTTACTCAATTCAATGAACTATCTGAGCATTATGAATTTGATAATACTCCCTTGGTTCTTTTAGATGAAGCGCAATTGTATTCTACCTCCTTAATGGAAAAAATTCGTCTTATTTCTGATGCACGAAAAATTAAATTTGTTATTACCTTACATAAAACAGATGACAAAGAAGATATTATTGCAAAAGAACACTTCCAAACAAGAATTTGGGAAAGTTTAGAACTTCATAATGCTTCATCTGCTGAACTAAAAATTTATATACAAAAAAAACTTATGAAAAACAACTGCTTTGATGTAGCTAATATGTTTGATAACAAAAATGTAAAATGTATTCATAAAATAACTTCTGGTAATTATAGAGATACCAATAAGTTATTAGACTCACTCTTTTCTATTTATGATTGGTATGAAGATAATCAACCAACTAAAATTAACTATAGTAATATCTCCAATAAGTTCATTGAGATGGCGGCGATTAAGACAGGGTTTATTAATGCTTAATATTCACGACTTAGAAAGACGGTGGCTGAGATATAAAATTAAATCATATCTGCCACTTGCCTTATTTACTATAAGTGCTATAAGTGTCTTAATTGGTGTCTTAATTTTTCTTCAAGTACCTACTGATACCCAAATAAATATTAATGAAACAGAAGTTAAAGAACTTAAAAAACCCATTGATGACGTAAAAGCTACACCTATTGAAGTACCACAAAATACTCAAAGAGTCATTATCCATCAAAAAAAGGAACAAGACCTTGTACTTAGACCCTCATTACATTTTATGGATAATATAGAAGATGGATTGAACCCTTATTACCAAGATAATGAGTCCCCTGCGGATATATCTGAAACAAGTGTTAATAATGATAAACAACCCAATTATGAAAACAATCAAATAACTTATACAAATAAACCTGATACAAAAATAATAAAAAAGAAAAATGGCTTAGTCATTAATTCAAACCAAAATGAAGCAGATTTAAAGGATGTCATCAGGCGTTTTAAGAAAAATAAAAACCCGGCCTTAGGTCTTTTTATTGCAAAACGTTATTATAAACTCGGAAGATATCAAAAGTCTTATAACTATGCCTTAATGACAAATGAAATAAATAAAAATATAGATGAAAGCTGGATTTTATTTTCTAAATCTCTTGTTAAATTGGGCCAACATGAACTAGCCATGCTTACATTAAAATCTTATTTAAAATCTAATAAGTCTACTCAGGCAAAGATTTTACTCAGAAAAATTGAATCAGGTAGTTTTAGATGAAGTATATAATTTTTATAAGTTTATTCCTTAGTATCTTACAAGCAGATATCAAAACATCTTTATATCATTTATATCAAGATAAACAATATGAAGATGCCTGTAAACAAGGTTTGAAAGTTTTTCAACAGTATAGAAAAGATGAAGAATTTGTATCATTATATGCCTTCTCATGTTTAAATGCTGATCAAATAGATCGCTTAGCCATTCCTATTTCCATCTTGAAAAATTCTGAAGAAGCCCGTAGTAATGCGGCATACTTTTCAGTTATTTTAATGCAAAAGAAGCTTTTATTTCATGCCTTATTAGATGCATATAAATTAACTGCACTTAAACTTCCAAAAACCGATCATGTGCTTTCTACCGTGTATGAGCTGTATTCTAAAGAAAGCTATGCGCGTAAACGAAGTCATTATAGTTTTATTGACCCTAATAATGAAAAAATATCTTATAAGCTATATATTAAAAATGGTAATCAACATAAAAAAATGGTTATAGAAGAATATTATGATACAATAATGACACATAGGCATGAATATTGGTAGGAGAAGTTCAATTGGATCGAATTACACAAGACCTTTTAGATGAAAATCATGTTACTAATAAACAAATTGAAAGACTTACTTCACGTGGGGTAGAACCTGATGAACTTTTAGAAACACTTACCCGTGTTGGTGCGGTATCCTCAAATTTTGTAAAACGTTTTATAGTTGATCAAATTCGTTTAGGAAAATATGAATTAAGTATCATAAAACAACATACCTTTATATCTGAAGCAGAAACACTAAAATATCTTGCAGAAGTAATGAACTATCCTTATATTGATTTAGATTCAGTAGATTTAGATTATAGACTTGCAGAACGTGCACCTTTTGCACAATTAAAAAAAGCTATTGCCATTCCAATTTCACAAACGGATTTAAATGTTACCGTTGTTTTTGCTGATCCCCTTGATGTAAGTGCACAAGAGATGCTGCAAAGAATATATCCACGTAAACCTCTAACGATTGCTGTTGCTACAAGCAAACAGATTGAAGCATATCTTCTTAAAATGGAAATTAAAGATAGTGTAAAAGAACTCGTAACGAATATCCGTCAAGAACTAAATTCTATTGGAAGTGCGGAAGAGCAGCAAGAAGCTTCTTCTATCTTACAACTCATTGATGTTATTTTAAAGTCAACTATAAGTGCACGTTCTTCTGATATTCATGTTGAACCTACAGAAAAAAACTGTGTGGTTAGAGGTCGAATAGATGGTGCTTTAACAGAAATTTTTATCTTTGATAAAGATATTTATCCACCGATGGCCTCGCGTTTAAAACTTCTTGCAAACCTTGATATCGCGGAAAAGAGGAAACCTCAAGATGGTCGTTTTTCAGCTACTGTAGGTGATAAAGAATACGACTTCCGTATTTCTACCTTGCCCATTCTTTACGGTGAGTCTATAGTTATGCGTGTACTTGATAAAGAAAAGGCCCTAGTAAAGCTTGAAGAAGCTGGTATGGACTCCAAGAGTTATCAAAAACTTCATACCGCACTTGAATCACCCTATGGGGTTATCTTAGTCACAGGGCCAACCGGTTCAGGCAAGACAACGACTCTTTATGGGGCCTTAAATGAATTAAGAAGTGTCGCAGAAAAAGTAATTACCGTTGAAGATCCTGTTGAGTATAGAATGAATCTTATTCAGCAAGTTCAAGTAAACCCAAAGGTTGGACTTACCTTTGCAGCTGCATTGCGTTCTATCTTGCGTCAAGATCCTGATAAAATCATGATTGGTGAAATTCGTGATCACGAAACACTAGAAATTGCCATTAAAGCGGCCCTTACGGGTCACTTGGTAATTTCCACCCTTCACACCAATGACGCCATTAGTGCCATACCTCGAATGTCGGATATGGGAATAGAACCTTATTTGATTTCAGGTGCAGTGGTTGCGATACAGGCACAAAGATTAGTTCGTAAGATATGTATTCATTGTAAAATAGATGCTAAACTTCCTACTAACCTTCTTGAAGAGTACAAAGACTATATTCCAGAACATTCTACCTTCAAACAAGGAAAGGGGTGTAGAGAATGCTCCGGAACAGGCTATCAAGGTCGTGAAATGATTTGTGAAGTTCTCCCTATTTCAGAAGAACTTTCTAGTATGATTGCAAAAGAAGCACCAAAGGCGGATATGATGAAACAAGCTCTAGAAGAAGGGTTTCAAAACCTCTTTACTAATGGTATGATTAAGGCAGCTCAAGGTATTACAACATTTGAAGAAATTTTAAAGGTAGCAAAGTCATGAAGTATTTTTCAGTTACGATTATTAATCGTGGTAAAAGAGAGACTATGGGTCTACGTGCAGAAGACAAAAAAGAAGCACACTTTTTAGCAAAAGTAAAATTTTCGGGTGTTATTTTAAAAGTCATTGAGAGTTCACCTCCTATAGATCAGCAGTTTAAGGCATTTAAAGACAATCTCACCAAAAACTTTAAAAAGAAAAAGATCAAACAAGATGCATTAATTGCGGCGATTAGACAAATGGCTGTTATGACTAATGCAGGAATTTCTATTCATGACACTCTGTATGAAATTGCTGATTCGACTGAAGACAAAAGGTTAAAACAAGTATTTTCAAAGATTGGAGAAGACATTAATGCTGGTTTAAGTATGTCCCAATCCGTTGAGAACTTTAGGTATGAGTTAGGTAACCTCACCTTAGCTATGGTTCAACTAGGTGAGAAAACAGGTAATATGGCGGAAGCCTTATACGACTTAGCTACTATGCTTGAAGAGATACGTTCAAACTTCATCAAGTTTAAAAAAGCAATGGCTTATCCTCGTAATGTCATGATTGCAATGGCAGTTGCTTTTACTATTTTAATCTCGTATGTTGTTCCTGAATTTAAAAAGATTTTTGAAGAACTTGGTGCAGAACTTCCTCTTCCAACACAAATCTTGTTAGCCTTAGAAGTGGCTGTTAATCAATATGGAATGTATTTCCTTGTTATTATAATTGCAGCTTTTGTAAGTATTCGATTTACTATTAATCATTATACCCATGTACGTTATAAATTTCATCAGCTTTTACTTAGACTTATAATTATTAAAAAGCTCATCCATTATGGAACATTAAACCGTTTTATGCTTGTTTTTTCAGCCCTAGTGCACGCCGGTATACCTATCGCTGATTCTCTTGACGCGGCTATTGATATGATTGACAACCTTCCTTTAAAGGCTAAATTAAAAACAGTTAGAAGTGCGGTTGAAAAAGGGAACACCCTTAATCAAGGTCTAAAAGACACAGGGCTTTTTGAAAACATGATTATTCAAATGGTTGCGGCAGGTGAGCAAAGTGGTCAACTTGACGCTATGATGGAAAAGGTTACTGAATATTATAAGATGAAGTTTGATGGCATCATTGATGGATTATCTGAAGCAATTGAGCCTGTTATCTTATTTTTTATTGCAGGTATGATTTTATTATTAGCTCTTGGTATTTTCTTACCTATGTGGGATATGGGTAAGGCTGTTAATAACTGATAAAAATAAAAAAGCATTTAAGCTTTTTTATTCTTTTCCCTCTTCCTTTGCTACCATTTTAGTATAGTTTTCATCTTTTTTCAATAAGCCTGCCTCATATAAAAACTGAGAAGGAACAAAGTCAATTTTTTTAATTTTATCATTTTTTGCCATACTCAGATATAAAATATCTTTAGCCCGTGTTACTGCAACGTAAAAAAGACGGCGTTCTTCATCTATGCCCCCTCCTCCTTTATTCATCAGTTTTCTATTTGGAAAACGTCCATCCATTAAATCAACCACATACACTTCTTTATATTCTAGACCCTTACTTGCATGCACACTTAAAAGATTAACCCCTTCGCCCTTTGTTAAGTCTTGAGAACCTAGAACCATTGCATTAATATAACGTTCATGTTCATTATATGGTTTGGCTAAATCAAATAATAAAGAACCTTTCCTTCTAATGCGTTCAAGAGATTCATTTTTAAGCTTCTCATCTATACTTCCATCTTTAAGTTGCCCACGTTTGGTAGAAAGCTGATCAATAATTGTATTATAAAAATTTGATGCTCTTATCTTTTCAATCATCTTAGAAGGCTTATTAATTTGATTAAGAGCCTTGCTTAATATATAAAAATCATATAAATACTGAGCACTTTCTTTAGTAAATTTTGGATGTTTTAATACCGGATTATTTAAAAACTTTTTCTCAAAACCAAGACTCATAAATTTTGCTAATGAGCCCATCTCAATAAAATCATCAAAAAGTCCAAGTTGATGATTTTTTTGACGTTTTTCAAAAGGATTTAATTGACTCGTATCGGGATTAAACAAACCTTCAAACAAGTTCCCATGTCCTAATTTTTTTAAAGCAACAAAAAGTTCTTTAGCTATAGCACTTCCAATCCCTTTTGCATATTCAAAAAGGTGAATAAAGGCCATCATATCACTGCTGTTTACAAATAAAACATAAATATCTAAAATAGCCTTGACTTCTTTTGCATCAAAAAAGCTTTTACCCCCTTTTCGTTTACAAGGAAGTCCAATTTCTCGCAGAGTTGCTTCAACTCCGTCAGCTGAGGCATTATTTCTAAATATCACAGCGATTTCGTCTGAGGGGGTGTAGGTTTTTCGAATCATATGTGCAATAGCTGAATATTGTTCAAAAAGCTCATTATAAACAAGTAGTCTTGGAGCCGCTGCCTTTGCTTCACGTGTAAATTCTAACTTTTTTGGATAGATACGTTCGTTATATTCTATAACCTTATTAGCTAAGGATAATATAGGTACAGTTGAGCGATAGTTTTTACTTAAGGTATACACCTTAGCATTAGGAAACTTTGTACTGTATGAGCCAATAATCCCAATATCTGCTCCGTTAAAGGCATAAATACTTTGATCATAATCCCCCACACAAAAAAGTGAAGGAGGATTCATAGCATCTACAACAGCGCCTTGAAGGGCATTTGTATCTTGGTACTCATCAACTAAGACTTCTTTATAAGGCATTTTATATGTCTTAACTTTTTCACGCATTAAAAGCAATAGATCGTTAAAATTTACAAATCCATATTCTACTTTTAATCTTTCAAATTCTTCACATATATCTATATAAATATCTACATAAGGATTATGATCAGGATTTTTTTCATTCATCCACACATCAAAACCATGTTCAATTTCTGTATTTTGATACAAGGCATAAACATCATAAAGATAATTTGCTCCATAAGGGGAAGCATCTTCATTAAAAAGATGAAAGGAACGTTTATCATACACCGATCGAAACAGTGTTTTAAGTTCTGCCGTTTGTTTTAATACAATTTTCTTATCAAATTTTTTGAGCCATCTATAACTTACTGCATGAAAGGTACCTGCTTCTATTTTTAAGGCAACCTCTTTAGTAAAGTATCCAGCGAGGCGTTCAACCATCTCAGCCGCTGCCTTATTTGTAAAGGTTAATAATAATATTTCTTCAGGTTGTACACCATTATTTAGAAGATGTCCAATACGACCAACAATAGTAGAAGTTTTTCCCGTACCAGCAGAAGCAATAATGAGGTTTTGGCCGCTTGGAGCTGTTGCAGCTTCAAGTTGTTCTTTGTTTAATCGTGAAAGGGGCAAGGGTATATCTCTTTTCTGAAATATTACCTTCTATTTACTCAAATGTAGCTAAATTATTTATCTTACGCCAGATGTATAGGTTTTTAAACTTTCATCCAAGCCAAATTTAGGGTAGGCTTGAAGCCCTAAAATTTCTTGAGCAACGGTCATGTTTGCCTTGTTGAAGATAAGTGGTGCTTGAAAATTTATTCTTGATTCATCAAGAGGACTTTGTAAGACAAGAATATTATATACAAGCAAATCTTTTTCATCTTTAATATCTAATAATTCTTCTATCCTTTGAGATACTTCAAAACTATATTCTCTTAATTGAGCTGGGTCAACTAATGTAAAAGAAATATCTTCCCCCACTTGACATCTTAAGGTAGAAAAAAGTTCATCAACCTCTTTAAGTTCCACTTCTTTAATATTTTTAAATCCTAATATTTCTGATCTTACTTCAAATTTCATCGTAATACCTTTGCGCTTTATTTAAACTTCTTTAAGAAATCTATTTGTATCTAAATCTAAAAGCAATATATATTCCATGATTATATAAGCCATATTTTACTGCTTCTTAGCTATAATTTCAAATATAGTATACAGATAAAATCAAGAGAGAATATAATGGCTGAAACAAGTAACAGTTACAATCCAAAAGAGATAGAAAACTCATATTATAAGACATGGGAAAGTCGTGGATATTTTGAAGTAGATGGAAATACCTCTATTCAAAAAGAAGGTAAAAACTTTTCAATTATGATGCCCCCTCCTAATGTAACAGGACGTTTGCATATAGGCCATGCCTTAACCTTTACCCTTCAAGATATTATTGTCCGTTATAAGCGTATGGATGGTTATAAAACACTCTGGCAGCCAGGAACAGACCACGCGGGAATTGCTACACAAAACGTTGTAGAAAAACAACTTATAGCCGAGGGAACAACAAAAGAAGAACTGGGTCGTGAGAAGTTTTTAGAACGTGTATGGAAATGGAAAGAACAAAGTGGTGGAGAGATGGTCAGTCAGATGCGTTCTCTTGGTGTATCTCCGGCTTGGAAACGGGAACGTTTTACTATGGACGCGGGACTTAAGGCTTCTGTTAAAGAATCTTTTGTAAAGCTTTATAACGATGGACTTATAGTTCGTGGAAATTATATGGTTAACTGGTGTACTCATGATGGGGCATTGTCTGATATTGAAGTTGAGCATGAAGAGCATCAAGGTAAATTTTATCATATGCATTATAAATTTGCTGATGGTTCAGGTCAGATTACGGTTGCTACCACACGTCCTGAAACCTATTTTGGCGATACGGCTGTTATGGTCCACCCAGATGATGAAAGATACACTAAACTTGTAGGTAAAAAACTTCTTCTTCCTCTTTTAGATAAAGAAATAGAAATTATTACAGACACTCATGTAGATATGGAGTTTGGTACGGGTATGGTTAAGGTTACCCCGGCTCATGATCAAAACGATTACGAGGTAGGAAAACGCCATAATCTAGACTTTATCACCGTTTTTGATGAAAAAGGCATTTTAAATCATCATGCTGGCGAGTTTGAAGGCTTAGAAAGACTTGCAGCAAGAGATGTCATTGTTAAACGCTTGGATGAAGAAGGATATATTGATAAGATAGAAGACCATATGCATCAAGTGGGACATTGTTACCGTTGTAAAAATATAGTTGAACCTTATATCTCAAGACAATGGTTTGTTAAAAATGAAATTGCTAAAAAATCTATAGAAAAGACAAATGAAGGAGAAGCTCAATTTTTTCCTTCCCATTGGATTAATTCTTACAATTCTTGGATGGGTGAGCTTCGAGATTGGTGTATATCAAGACAGTTATGGTGGGGACATAGAATCCCAGTTTTTTATTGTGACTCGTGTGATCATGAATGGGCAAGTCTTGATGAAACGCCTTTACAATGTCCAAAATGTGCATCTAAGTCATTTACTCAAGACCCTGATGTTTTAGACACATGGTTTTCATCTGCCTTATGGCCATTTTCAACCTTAGGCTGGGGAAATGGCGAAGAAGGTAAAAATGAAGTATTTACGGAAGACGACTTAAAAGACTTTTATCCAAATTCTCTTCTTATCACCGGTTTTGATATTCTTTTCTTTTGGGTAGCTCGAATGATGATGATGGGGGAAACTTTTAAAGGAAAACTACCATTTAATCATATTTATATGCACGCACTTGTTCGTGATGAACATGGAAATAAAATGTCAAAGTCAAAGGGTAATGTTGTTGATCCTCTTGATGTAATACAAGAGCACTCAGCCGATGCCCTTCGTTTTACATTAGCGGTACTTGCGGCTCAAGGTAGAGATATTAAACTCAGCGCCAAAAAACTAGAAGAATCTAGAAACTTTACGAATAAGCTTTATAATGCCTCAAGATTTTTACAACTTAATGTTGACACCTTTTCTGATTTAAAAGATATCGAGATTGCAACACCCCTTGGTAAGTATATGCTTTCTCGTTTTAACACAGCCGTCAATGAAACACGAAGAAACCTTGATGAGTACCGTTTTAATGACGCTGCTACGGTTTTATATAGGTTTTTATGGGGAGAATTTTGTGATTGGGGAATTGAACTTTCAAAATCAAGTAAGGATAGTATCCCTGAACTGGGTGCTATCTTTAAAGAATCAATGAAACTACTTCACCCTTTTATGCCTTTTATTACTGAATATCTTTTTCATTCACTTAATGGAACCAGTTTAGAAGGGGATACGTCTGTAATGATAATGAACTACCCTGAAGCTGGTCCTATCAATGCAGATATAGAAAAAGAATTTGACGCGATTATGGATACAATTGTAGCCATTAGACGAGCTAAAGCCTTAGTTGATTTAGGAAATCAAAAAATTGAAAAGGCTTATATCAAACCAAATAAGCAAATGGATGAAAAACTTATTGCCCCTTTTATTGAAAAACTAGGAAAGGTTGAAAGTATTGAATTCGTAAGTGACAAAGTACCCGATTCAATTTCAGATATAAGTGATTATGTAGAAGTGTATATTCCTACCTCATCTATTGATTTAGCCCCTATTATCACCCGTTTACAAAAGCAATTAGAAAAACTTGACAAGGAAACGGATAAATTAAATGGCATGTTAAATAATGAACGTTTTGTTGCTAATGCACCAGAAGAAGTCATTACTAAAAACCGTGAAGACTTAGCCTTAGCCCAAGATAAAAAGATAAAAGTTAATGAGCAACTCGCTTCATTAAAATAATACACAAAATATAAACCGAATAAGGAAATTTATTGTTTAATTTAAAAAATTATGCTTCTGATAATATCAAAAACGATGTATTATCAGGACTTGTAGTTGCTGTTGCCCTTGTACCCGAGGCTATTGCCTTCTCATTTATCGCAGGGGTGAGTCCTATTGTTGGTCTTTATACTGCCTTTATCTTAGGTCTTATTACTGCTCTTATTGGTGGTAAAGCAGGGATGATTTCAGGAGCGACAGGAGCCGTTGCCATTGTTTTTGTTGGTTTAGCCATAAAGGCAAGTGAACAACTCTCAAATGCAGGAGTAACAGGATCCGAGCTTTCTGAAGGTATATTGCAATATATTTTATATGCTTCTATCATTGCGGGACTTATTCAAATCTCTATTGGACTGCTTAAGCTTGGTAAATTTATACGTTTAGTTCCCCAACCCGCTATGTATGGCTTTGTTAATGGGCTCGCTATTGTTATAGCCTCTGCTCAATTTAAATTTTTTGAAGGTTCTAATGCAAATATGTATTTTATAGTACTTTTAACTATGGGAATCATGTATTTTTTACCAAAATTCACTAAGGCAATACCGGGTGGTCTTTTAGCCATTGTTGCGATTAGTATTGCGGTACTTGTATTAAAAATAGATACCTTAACTATTGGGACATTAAACACCATTGAGCAGTTTAAAGACATGCCAAACTTAAGTGAATTCAAGGGACAGTTACCAAGTTTTTCAATCCCCGAAACACTTTTTTCACTCGATGCCTTCTTAATGATTCTACCCTACTCTATCTTAGTGGCTCTGGTTGGTTTAATTGAATCCCTTCTTACCTTGTCTGTTTTAGATGAGATGGGGGGAAAACGTGGCTCAGGAAATAAAGAATGTATCGCTCAAGGTATTGGAAACACTACCTGTGGTTTCTTTGGAGGAATGGCAGGATGTGCTATGATTGGTCAATCTATCATTAATTATACCTCAGGTGGACTAGGAAGACTTTCTTCTTTTACTGCGGCAATTTCCCTGATTCTTTTAGTTTCTATCTTCACAGACATTATAAACCTTATTCCAGTAGGTGTTCTGGTTGGTATTATGTTTATGGTGAGTATTGGAACCTTTGAATGGGGAAGCATAGGTAGAATCAAACATATGCCTCGCTCAGACGCTATAGTCCTTATCTTAGTTACTCTCATTACGATTGTCTTTGACCTAGCCATTGCGGTTATCTCGGGGGTTATTATTTCTGCTCTTGTTTTTGCCTGGAATCATGCAAAAATCTTTGCTAAAATTAGTGTTGAAGAAGATGGGACTAAGGTTTATGAACTTGAAGGACCTTTATTTTTTGGCTCAACCTCAAATTTCATGGAATTGTTTGAACCTGAGCTTGATTCACCCAAGGTGGTTATTGATTTTAAAAATGCACGGGTAATGGATATATCTGGAGTAGAAGCCATTGATTCATTGATTAAAAAATATGAAGAAAATGGAAGAAATATTCTTTTACGCCATCTTAGTAAAGACTGTAAATCCATACTTAAAAGTGCTGGACCTTATTGTTCATTTGAAGAAGACGATCCTACTTATAAGGTTGCTTATAATTATTAAGAAGCTTCTACTGCTTCTTCTTCTTAACCTCAATTAAATTACTGACTACATACTTTTATACTATTATAAGAAGAAAAATGTTATTTTAATATAACGTTATCATAAAGTTTAGACTATGAATCAATTTACTATTCTCTTTCTTCATAATAATATAAATAAGGCCAAAACAATTGCGGATAGTATTAGTCTATCCACAAGCATAAAATTTATATTTGCGAATAGTGGGATAGAAGCCTTAAGCGATATTATTGAAGAAGATATACGACTGATTATTGTTCATGAAAAGCTGTCTCATAAAATGAGTGGGATTGAGGTTTGTGAACTTCTTATGAAAAAGAAAGAAACGAGACATATCCCGATAATCTTTTTGCAAGACCAGCAAGAATGTATTAGTGAATGCACTAATATCAAACGATACTTACCTTTTGATATCCCCTTTAATGCACTTCAAAATGAGATACAAGACCAATATAATATTTTAAATAACACCCTTTCTATACTTGAGGGCACCCACTTAACCTTATCTATCATTAATCGAATACAAGCCCCAATATTTATAATTAAACATGAAAAAATTAGTTTTGCTAATCAATATTTTCTTAATTTTTTCAAACTAGACACCATAGAAGACTTTTCAAAGCATTATAGTAATATCACAGATATCTTCCAAGAGGACATCAACATAGGTAATTCTTCTTTGATACATTGGTTAAAAGAGCTGCTTTCAACCTCGAAAAGCCAAGAAATAGTCATGAAAAATTTGGACAATGATTCTTTATATCTTAAAATACAAGGAGATGTCTTAGAACATTCTAATGAATATTTGTTTATTTCACATGATATAAGTAGTGAGAAAGCTCATGACAAAGAGATACAAAGACTTTATAACCTTGACCCCCTTACTAAACTCCCAAACCGCCTAAAGCTTATTTCTGATTTAGTTGATAATCAAGATCTTGCACTAGCCATCTTAGATATAGATGATTTTAAACTCATTAATGATTTTTATGGGCACCTTATAGGGGATTTTATAATTTATGAGGTTTCCAAACGAATGTCTCATTATATTTCTCATGAGAACCTTACCTTGTACCGTCTACCTTCAGACAGTTTTGCCATACTTAATATGGCGAATATTGAAAAAGAATATTTTGAAATTATCATAATCTCACTTATTCAAATTGTTTCAAAAACACCTTTTATTTATAAAGACAAAGACAAGGATATAGAAATACAAGTTAATCTTTCAGCAGGTTTAGTTTTTGAGTCAAAAGTCCCCTTAGCACACGCCGATATTGCCTTAAGAGAAGCAAAAAAAGCACATAAAGACTATATTATATATCATCCAAACATGCGCCAAGAGAATAATAATAAAAATAACCTTGAGTGGATTCAAAAAATAAAAATTGCCCTTACTAATGATAAAATAGTTCCCTATTTCCAACCCATAGTTGATAATAAAACAAAAAAAACCATTAAATATGAATGTCTCGTGCGTCTTATAAATGAAGAAAATGAGGTTATTTCTCCTTATTTTTTCTTAGATATTGCTAAACATGCAAAACTGTATGAACCTATTACAAAAATTATGATTAAAAAATCGTTTCAGACCTTTAGTAATAGTCATTATGAATTTTCTATTAACTTATCTATTGAAGATATCACCGACTACAACCTATTTGATTATATAAAAAGCATGCTAAATATCTATCCACTTGCCAATAGAGTATGTTTTGAACTATTAGAAACAGAAAAAATAGAAGATTATCAAGTAATTTCTGACTTTGTTAATGAGGTAAGAGACTTAGGGTGTAAGGTAAGTATTGATGACTTTGGTTCAGGTTATTCTAATTTTTCACACCTGCTTAATTTAAATTTTGATTATTTAAAGATAGATGCTTCCTTAATCAAAGATATACACAAGGATACAAATAAACAAATCATTGTCAAAACTATTGTTACCTTTGCTCAAGAGTTAGGTATTAAAACCATAGGAGAGTTTGTTGAGTCCAAAGAGATTTATGACTATATCACGAAAATAGGTATCACCTATTCTCAAGGCTATTATTTTTCCCCTCCTGTTGAAACAATAACATAAGAAGACGTACCTCTAAACTGAGGCATACTCATCCCAATACTTGCATTTATATAGGTAGGATCTGCCAAAACATAGGTCCTATTTCTTGAACGTATATATTCACCTTCAACCTTATCTTTTATATACACAGCCGTTGCCATGTGATTTGGATACTTAATACCAAGGACCTCTACATTAAGCAAGGTTTTAACCATATAAGTAAATAGTATCGCGCGGTCTTCACAATCTGAGTAGGTATAAAATAAAGTTTCTGATGGAAACATCACCTTTTCCATATTAAACTGTTTCTCATCTACCTTGTATTTAAAGGCATTTTGCACAAAGTTTAAAATAATATCTAAGGCTTCATTTTGACTTTTACCTTTAAGTAAGGGAGTAAAAGAATCTTTTATACTATTTTGTAAGAGTAAGGTTTGAGAAGAAGAAAAATAATTTTCATACGAAACCTGAGGGAAGGTTTTAAAAAACTTTAACAAGTTTTCATCATAAGATAAGATAAGCGACTCAAGCTTGTTTTCTAAGCTAAAAGTAAAACGTTTTTGAACCTTAGAAGGGGTAAAAAGTGGAAGAACTTTCATCTCAAAATCTATACTTTTATCCGCACCCTCATAAACATTATCATAAGTTACAATTGAGCCAAGTCTTCCTTTAGCATAATAATTAATTGCATAATAGTTTTTGCCATTAAGAGCATAATAAACAGTGTTATATAAATTTCCTTTAATGGGTACAAGAAGAACAAGCCTATGTTCTTGAAAAGCGATATGTGCATCATATCCCATTTTTAGCATTGAAAACCAGGTAAACACCTTAGCTTCATTGGAACTTTTATACAAGGCGTTAGAAACCTTTTTTACTAATAAAAACTTTCCCCATCCATTAAGCTGAAGCTTTTTAGAAATACTTTCTAGTTCATTAAGTGTCATCTCATATTTACTATAAGCAAGGCTATCCCAGGCCTTAGAAATATCATTCTTTGAGATACTTCGATTCATAGATAAGAGCATTGAAATATCATAATGCAGCTGTAAATCTACTCCATAATAATTTAGATATAAGGTTTTAAAGCTTTTAGAAGATGGGATGATTATAATTTTTTTATATTCTTTTACCTTCTTTTCAATTACCTTTGCCACACGAACCACTTCTATTTTCTTAGAAGATTTTTTCAACTCTATTACCTTAACTTTTTTACTCTTAGGGTCCATTATTCTAAGTTCAATTAAATCTTTAACTTTATGTTTTCGAATAATTGCCTTGGGTAATTCCTTAGGCTTTTTTTCTTCATAAACAGCTTGGCCTTGAGATTGTTTAAAGGCCTTCCATTCTTTGTTTAAAAAACTTGAAAATTCTTTATCCCTTTTTTCTTTAAAAGAAGAAAAGGCTTCATTTTGTGAATTTAAATACTCTTCATAAGTTTGAGCAAATAAGGCGTGTGTAAAAAAAGCGAATAAAATAAATTTGTACATTTGTATTCCTTATGTAAGTGCCTGAGCATAATAAACTATAATACATAAAGAGATATAAAAAAGAATTTAAAAAGGCCAAATAGTTTCTAAAAGCTTAGTACCCCAACCTTGTTCTGCTGCCTTTTGAATATCACCCTCTGTCTTATACATAATCTTTGCATCTGCCATTTGTGCAGAGTTTATTTGATTATTTTGATCAATATCGAAGGGACGGATAACTCCTGAGAGTTGAATGATTTGTTTTTCCCCATCAATTAAAATCTCACGTCGTCCTGAGATAAAATAGTTTCCATTTCCAAGAATTTTCACTACCCTCGCCGATACTGTTGTGGTAAATGTATTATTTAGATTGGCCGTACCCGTGCCATTAAAGGTTGATGTACTGTTTGTAGTAAACCCTACATCCGTACCTCGGGTTAGTGTCCCCGCTAAACCACTTAATGTTCCACCCGCGCCAAGTCCAGGTGCAAATACGCCCCCGCCTAGATTAGTATTATTTATCGATGCAAGATTTTTTGACTTAGTTGTGGTTGATTGTGCATTTTCTGAGATAACAATGGTAACAATATCGTACACATGCATGGCCTTATGATCTGAAAACAAAGGGTTATCTCCTTGACCAAACAAGCTTCCTTGATTGCTTGAGTCTATAAGACTATCGGTTTCTCTTGAGGGTAACTGTTCAATATATTCAGGTGGTTTAAAGTCCATTTCAGGGTCTACTACATGTTTGGAACAAGCACTAAAGCTTAAAAGTGTTAATAAAAGTGTCAGATATGTTTTATTCATGTATAATTCTAAGCAAATTAAGTTCCAAAAGTACCATCAACTTAAAAAAACTAGCCAATGTACACATATAGCGAAGTTATCTATGTAAATAAGAGCACAAATATAAACTAATCATAAAAAAGGATAAAAATGTCAGCTTTATTAACCCAAATTAAAAACGATATGAAAGAAGCTATGAAGGCAAAAGAGGTAGCTAAACGTGATGCACTACGTCTTTTATTAGCGGCTGTTAAACAAATAGAAGTAGATGAAAGAAAAGAGTTAACAGATGAAGATGTTAATAAAATCATTCAAAAGCAAGTGAAACAAAGACAAGATTCAGCTGCTCAGTTCAAAGAAGCAGGACGGGATGACTTACTTGAAAAAGAAGAATCTGAAATAGCCATCTTTATGGTATATATGCCCAAACAACTTGATGACACAGAGCTAGAAAATACACTTAAAGATATCATTAAAGAAGTGGGGGCTAGCACTATGAAAGACATAGGAAAAGTGATGGGCAAGGCTTCAAAAAGCTTAGCAGGTAAAGCAGATGGCAAACGCATTAATGAATGTGTCAAAAGCTTATTAGGCTAAAGCCACACATTTTGAAGTTTAGCTTAGCTTAAATATCTGCTGAATTTAACCCCTAAACTTCTAAGTCATTTTTCGTATTATTGCGTTATGACTAATACAATAAATGATATATTCACCTACCACAATGAAACCAAACATTCACAACAAAGATATGCCCGTTCCTTAGGCTACATGGATTGGGCAACTCAGCCTGATCCATTTCGCTCTTATAAGGGAGCAACGCAAGTACCCTTGCCTCTTAGTTTTAACAACACAACCGCACCCTATCACCTCATCTTTGATGATGAACTCCCCGCCGCACCCTTATTAATTCAATCCATTTCTCAATTTTTTCAATTTTCCTTAGGCATCGCGGCTTGGAAACAAGCAGATTCTAATAAATGGGCCCTTAGATGTAATGCCTCAAGTGGAAATTTACAACCTTCTGAAGCCTATATAATCTTGCCTCCTTTAGATAAAATATCCACTCAATGCTCCCTATCACATTATGCACCTAAGACCCATGCTCTTGAAAAGCTTTGTGATTTTGATTCGAGTTTTTTTGATAATCTTGAGAAAGGAAGCTTTCTAGTGGGGCTTAGTTCCATCACATGGCGTGAGGTATGGAAATATGGAGAAAGAGCCTTTAGATATTGTTCTTTAGACGCAGGTCATGCCTTTAGAGCCTTACAAGTCTCGGCTATGATTTTAGGTTGGAAGGTACAAGTTATCTCAGATACTAAAGATGCACAGCTTTCACAAATATTTGGCTTTGATCAAGCGAACCGTTATATCAAAGAAGAAGCCGAATATCCAGATATGCTTTTATCGATTTCACCTCTTAAAAAACAAGAGCTTTCTCTTGACACTCTAAGTCAGGATTTACCCACTAAGTATGAAGGAAGTGCCTATATTCTAAGTAGAAGCCATCAAGCTTGGGAAATGATTGAAAAAATTGAGAAGGCAAGCTTTAGTGATGCCATACAAAGAGAAGAAGTACAAAGTCTTCCTGTTCCAAGATTAGCAAGTTTGGAGTCAAAAGAGTTAGTCTTAAAACGAAGATCAGCACAAATGATGAATCCTAACAATGCTAGTATCTCAGGAGAACAGTTTTATACACTTTTAAATTCGGTTAAAGAGAGTATGGATGGTTTTGAAAATTCTGCCAATCTTGTACTCTTTGTGCATGAGGTGCAAGGTCTTGAAAAAGGTCTGTATCTTATGCTTAGAAATAAAAAGCACCTATCCTCTTTGAAACGCTTGATGCGAAAAAGCTTTGTTTTTGAAGAAATAAGAGAAGATTTTTATCTCTTAGAAAAAGATGATTTTAGAGCACGGTCTAAAAGTATATCGTGCAACCAAGACATAGCCGCAGAGGGTGCCTTTTCTTTAGGAATGTTGTGTGAATTCTCAGCTCAGATACAAGAGTTTGGAGCGCATAGATATAAGGAACTATACTGGGAATGTGGGGCCATAGGGCAACAACTTTATCTTGAAGCCACTGCCTTAGGAATTTCAGCAACAGGGATAGGATGTTACTTAGATGACGCCTTTCATAATCTCTTAGGTCTGGACTCAAACCAATTTCAAAGCCTCTATCACTTTACCATTGGTAGAGCTATTGTTGATGATAGATTAATGACACTTGAACCGTATCATCATTTAGATTAAGGAAAAGAGCTTCGTAAGTTTCAATTGATCTTGAACGCTTTATTGTACCAAGAGGCCAGAGGCTTCTTATAATATTGCTTTAAAATTTGTTATTGTTTTTGTTTTAAAACTATAATTGAAATTAGCTATACTTTCGGATTGCTCTTGCCTAAGATAGATTTCACAATTCAAGTCATTTTCATTTGTACCTGTTTCTGTGAAGTCTGAGAGAAGATTACTGATACCTCCAGACGCTTCCAAAACACGCAACATTTCAACCGTAATAAAAGATTCATCTATAAATTCACCTGTAAAATCGATCCAATCACTCCACGGTACCTTATAAATATTTATATCCTTAGTTTCTTTAGCGTACACATCTAAAAGCTTTAAAAAAACCGAATTGTCTTTAATTGAGTTTTCCCCTTGAAGGAAAAAAGGATCGTACAAGACCCTCTCACTTCCGTACTGCTTTTCATCTTTATCTTCATCTAAGCTGTCTTCTATAATATCTAAAATATACCCTGGTCTTTGAACCTCATATTCTAACAAGTACGCATATATTTTTTCAAAATGTTTGTCACGTTCGTATCTATTGATGTTAAACTTAGCATTTAAAGGACGAATACGAAGAATCATATCCACCTCACCCACTTGCAAAGGAAGTTCTTGTGCGCTTTGTACTAAAAGAATAAAGGCATCAGGGTTACCCTTTATATCATTTTCTAAAGAGCGCATCAGATTAACCCCATCTACCATTAAAACGGCGGATTGCACTCTAAACTTATTTTCAGCCGATATCTTAAAATTCTTTTGAAAAAGAGCGAGGGTAATACTTAAAGAAGCACTCATAGCTAAGAGCATAAAAAGTGTTAACATTAAAGCAATGGCAGACCTTTTCAAAACTTATCCCACATTCATTGAAAAAATTGGAAGTAACATAGCAATAACAATAGCCCCAATCACCCCACCTACCATAAGCATAAGCATAGGTTCCATTAACGATAATAAAATTCCTATCTTATCTTTGTTATCTTCAAAATATAATTCGGCCATATTACTTAAGACATCAGGTACATTAGACGTTTCCTCTCCTAAGGCAATCGACTGAATAAATCCTATCCCAATAACATCTTCGTCTTGAACAAGGGCCACAGAAAGTCTAGACCCTTCCACCACCTTTTTAGCAGCTTTTTGTAAGATTCCAGAAATAACAGAATTTTTTAAAATTTGAGAAGAAAGATTAATAGACTGAACCATAGGCACACCTGAACGTATTAATAAGGCATTCATATATGCAAATCTACCTAATTCGCTTTTTTGAATAATATCTCCAAAAAGAGGAACTTTTAAGGCCAATTTATCCACTCCATATTTAAAAGCAGTAACATTTTTCATCATATATGTAAAGGCGATAACAAAGACCACAAGAACAATACCGATAAACTGAAAATTTGCTCCCATAAAATCACCAATACCAATAACCACTTCAGTAATAGGAGGTAAGTCTTGTTTCATTTGCTTAAAAATATCTGTAATTCTAGGAACCACCACCGCAAACATAAAACTAATAGCGCCTAAGGCAACTAAAATCATAAACCCCGGATAAAATAGGGCTGAACCCACTTCTTTATTGAGGCGTTCTTGTTCTTTCATAAAACGTGCGAGTTCTACTAAAACAACTTCCATTACCCCTCGTTCTTCTGAGACCTTTACCGATTGTTTATAAAAGTGAGGAAGTGTGTAGATATTTTGAGCATCTAAAGCAGCATGAAAACTTTTCCCCTCATCTAAATACGTACCTACTGTACTTAAAAAAAGTGCCGTTCTTTTATCGTCTTTATATTGGTTTCCTAAAAGTTTAGTGGTACTTACAATAGTCATACCTGAGCGTATATACGCAGCAATTTCTCGAGAAAGATTAATTAAGACTTTGGCGGGGATAACGCTTGCACGCCTATTTTGAAAGGATTGTAAGAAAGAGGGACTGTCTTCGCTAATACTTTCATAAAGAATAGAACGAGCCTTTAACTTAAGCTTCACCTCTTCCATAGAAACAGCTTCAATTTTGCCTTTTTCTTTTCTACCTTTAGCGTTAAATCCCTTGTATTTATATATCACTGCTGTTCCTTATTGTATTTAACTCATTTTGATAAAGGCTTTGTATGAGACCTAAGCTTTCAAATGTTTCTGGTTCTTCATAGGCTGCCTTATAATAAATAAATTTTTCTTCATTTTCTAAAACAATAGGGTCTATCGCCCCATTGGTATTTTTATGCAAGATAAAACACGCTTGTCTGTAAGCATCTTCTATATCATGAGGTGCGAATTGAGCTTCATTTGCAAAGCCTTCTGTATCTAAGGTATACGACCGAACATCTGTAGAGCTAAAAAGTTCTATTGTGTCTTCAAGCCATTGTCCATCCACCAATACACCACATTTACCACAAGGTGAAAAGCACACTATCTTTGCATCAGAAAGTGCATAATTATTGCGTAGGTACTTAGGAAGTGTCATTAAAGAAAAGGCTTCTAATTCTTTAATATCAGGGGGCTTCATAGAAGACAAGGCCATAGCATAAACCACACCAATAATGACCACCACTAACATAAGTTCCATAAGAGTAAAAGCTTTTTTCATTATCATATTTATACTAGCCTAAAATATAATGTAAATATTAACAGCGTGTTAAAAAAACCTAACCTTCGTGCAAAAAAAACTAGCTTATGATTCATTTTCATTATTGTTTCCTGTATTATTATTTTCATCACCATTTATAGAGGGGGAAGCATTTTCGCCTAAAAAAGAAGGTGGGATAATATCAAGATATACCTCTTCAATCCCCTTTGCTTTTAAATAAATGAGATAATGTCCTTTATTGTTATATACTTTAAAAGATGTCACCTCATCTATAATGTCATTAAACGCATACTTATTATTTATATAGTCAACTTTTTCTGTTGGGCTTTCTATACGTATTAAGCGAGAATCTTCTTTTAAAACCTTATACACAACATAAGGATAACTCATTTTATGAAAACTATTATTGGTTTGCATAGAAATAATATCAAAATTTCGTTCTTTTTTAAGCCAAGTAACAGAACGTACATTAATCAAGTCATTATACAAAACCTTCAAAAGATTTTCTCTTTTTTCTAATCCATCTGTTTTTTTCATAAACTGAAGATTAGAGGTTTGAAGTTGGGCAACAGACTGATATAAAAATGTCACAATAAGAGATAGTAAGATAACAGATATCATCAATTCAACAAGAGTAAATGCTTTTTTCATTGCCGTATCACCCTATATAAAGAATACGTTTCATGTTTCATTTTCGTATGCTGTTTATACACTTCCAAACGAAAACCATCAAAAGAAGGGATTACCGTCCCTGTATCATCTCCAAGTTCTTTCGTGATATCTGCCATATTAATACGCTCAATTAAATCCGCACTGATAACTACTTTTTGATTAAGTCCTGCTCTAATTTCTTTGTTGTCTATATTAAAGGATTTAACTAAAGTCTCAAAATGTGTACTTTTTTTAGATTTTTCTAATTTATTTTCAAAGGCAGGCATTAGAGCCCAGTCCGAATAATGAAACTTTGTTTGCATCTTGTAGCCCATATCCGCAGTATTTTGATGCATTTGCAAAAGAGAAAGACCCACTAAACTAATCAAAATAGTAGCCACCATTACTTCAATGAGAGTAAAGGCTTTACGGTTTTTTTTAGGAGATTGAAGTATAAAGCCTGAAGAATGCAATGACAGATTTTTAATATTTATCATGTCTCGTTCTTCAGTGTTCATAAAACGTTATTTACTTTCATGAAGCCCAATTCGGATGGCTTCATCTAAAGAGGTTTCACCCTCAATAAGTATCTCTTTAAGCTGCATAGGAATGGTTTTAAGACCAGAATTCACACTATAAATGCGGATGTCTATTTCATTAGTTGTAGTCTTAAGTAATTCCCTTAAGCCATCATCCATAATCAATAGTTCACCTAAGGCTTCACGACCACTATATCCACTATATCCACATTTGTTACATCCAAGAGGTTTATATAAAATTGTTCCCTTAGGCAAGCCATATTCATCTAAATACTTCTCACCCGTTTCATCTTCTTGTTTACAATTAGGACATAATTTTCGTACAAGTCTTTGAGCTAAAATACCTAAAAGAGACGATGAAATTAAAAAAGGCTCAATCCCCATATCTGATAAACGTGTTAGCGTCGCTGCAGCTGAATTGGTATGAAGGGTTGAAAAGACTAAGTGACCCGTGAGTGCAGCACGTACTGCGATTTGAGCAGTTTC
Source organism: Sulfurimonas sp. MAG313 (assembly GCF_029216045.1). Classification (GTDB taxonomy): domain Bacteria; phylum Campylobacterota; class Campylobacteria; order Campylobacterales; family Sulfurimonadaceae. Next base: position 26,954 of record NZ_JAEMVE010000206.1, read on the forward strand.
TTCATCTCTAATCTCCCCAATCATGATCGTATCAGGGTCTTGTCTTAAAATAGAACGAAGTGCCGCCGCGAAGGTCAGGCCTACTTTTTCATTCACTTGAATCTGATTTATATTTGTAGCCTTATATTCCACCGGGTCTTCAACCGTGATAATATTTTTTTCTGGAGTCGCTACAAATTGTAGAAATGAGTGAAGAGTAGTTGTCTTACCTGAACCCGTAGGTCCCGTCACTAAGATAATACCATGAGACGATGTTAATACCTTTTCAAAACGTTTTACCATGCTTTCTTTAAAGCCTAGTTCAATTAGAGGGGGGATAGAATCGCCTTGCATCAATATACGCATTACAACACGTTCTCCGTAAAATGTAGGTAAAACAGAGACACGAACATCTATGTTTTCACCTGCAATTCTTACCTGAGTACGGCCATCTTGAGGCAAACGTTTTTCAGAAATGTC
>NZ_JAEMVE010000028.1 GCF_029216045.1 Sulfurimonas sp. MAG313
AAGGTGCTTGACGAAGGTTTAAAACAATAACCTTGTTTTCATTGTTATTCAAATACTCTTCAATATCTGAAATAACATCTTCATCAGGGCGTAGATATACAGGGATGTCGGTGATATCAGAACTTAAACGTTTTTTTAAACGCAAGAGTTCTAAATCAGTAAAGTGATATTTGGACCCTAAAACTAGCAATATTCACCTTTCTTAAAACTGTATATTTTAATTGATGTTGTAAATTATTAATAAAAAAGAAATAACTATTATTAATGTTTTTCAATATTATTTAAAGTTATGAATTTTATCAAAATATATATATTAAGTAACTTAAATAAATAAAAATAGGACTCATGAATAGATTGAAAACTTAAATAGTTAAAATATATTTATTTAAATTTAAATATTTAATACTTTTTGACTTTAAAACTAAGTATGACTAAGGCTTTAATGTTATAATTACTTATTGAAAATGAAAGGCATTTCTGTGATTAACTATCTAAAAAAACTAATTCAAGCGTCATTAGATACAAAACAAAATATTTTAAATGATACAAAGCTAATGGAAACTATCGTTGAAGTGGCACAGGCTTGTGTGGCCTTGTATAAAGATGGCAAAAAAACATTACTTGCTGGAAATGGTGGCTCTGCTGCGGATGCTCAGCATTTTGCAGCGGAACTTGTTGGGCGTTATGGTTTTGATAGACCTTCTCTTCCTTCTTTAGCCCTAACTACGGATACGTCTAATCTTACGGCTATCGGAAACGATTATGGGTATGATAAGGTTTTTTCTAGACAACTTGAAGGGATGGGCAATAAAGGGGATCTTTTTATAGGTATCTCCACTTCTGGTAACTCTCAAAATGTTATAAATGCCTTTGAAGTTGCAAAGACGAAGGGTATTACTACGGTAGCTCTTGTTGGACGGGAGGGGGGTAAGATGGCTACTGTTGCTGATTTTACTTTAATTGTCCCTTCAAATGACACTCCTCGTATCCAAGAGTCTCATCTTTTAATTGAACATATGATTTGTGATATTATTGAGCAAGAAATGTTTGGAAATGGAATTTCTAAGTAAAATGCTTGAACCTGCTTCAGTTAAACAAAAGCCTGCTTTATTTCTTGATAGAGATGGGGTTATTAATATAGAAAAAAACTACCTTCATAAAAAAGAAGACTTCGATTTTATGGATGGGATTTTTGACCTATGTCAATACTATCTAGACAAGGGTTATTATATAATCGTTGTTACAAACCAATCAGGTATTGCAAGAAAATATTATTCTCAAAAAGATTTTATAAAGCTTACTTCTTGGATGCTAGATGTTTTTAAAGAACATGGGATAAGCATTGATAAGGTCTATCATTGCCCTCATCATCCAGATATTTCAGGCGAATGTGAGTGTAGGAAGCCTAAGGCAGGTATGTTGTTCGAAGCGGCTAAAGACTTTAGTATAGATCTTGTAAATTCTATACTTATAGGTGACAGCGAACGAGATATAGAAGCTGCGCATAAGGCAGGACTTAAAGAAACTTATCTTTTTACTTCAGAACCTCAAGAAACTCAGGCTAGTAGAAATATTCATACATTGAAAGAATTATTATGCTAATCCTTAACACAGGCGGAACCTTTAATAAGCGTTATAATCCCCTGATTGGTGAACAAGAAGTTCCCTTTGATAATCTTGCACCGGAACAAATCCTTTCTAATTTTACTTATGATGTTGAGATGGCAGGGCTTATTTATAAAGACTCACTAGATATGGATATGGATGATAGAAAGATGATGGTGAAGATTATGGCGGCTTCAAAAGAAACACATTTTATCATCATCCATGGAACCGATACTATGGATGTAACCGCCTCGTTTTTAGCCGAAATATTAGAAGGGAAGATAATCATCTTAACGGGTGCCATGGTGCCTTTTGAAATAGATCCTATTGAAGCCACTTCAAATTTATCAATGGCCTTAGGATATGCAAAGTTACAAAAAGAAGCAGGTGTATATATTTGTATGCAGGGCTCGATAGCTAAATATGATAAATTAAAAAAAAATAAAAAACTAGGAAAATTTGAACGTGTCCAAGATTGAATGTACTCATTGTAAGTTGGATTTCGAAAACTCAGTAATGATTGAGGATGACGGCAAGCATTTCTGCTGTACAGGTTGTCAAGGTGTCTTTCATCTTCTTTCAGATTCGGGTTTAGATAATTTTTACGATATGGTAGGAACTCAAAAACTTTCTGCTCCTGCGCATACTTTTGAAAATAGTGCTTCTTTTGATACAGATACTTTTTATAAACAGTTTGTTCGCACTAATGATGACGGCTTTTATGAAACTTCTTTGGTTATGGAAGGAATACATTGTTCCGCCTGTATTTGGTTAAATGAAAAGGCCTTACATAAACTTGAAGGGGTGATAGAAGTTAGCATTAACTTCTCTACCAATAAGGCCAAAATCATTTGGGCGGATCACATCATCAAACTTTCTGCCATTATAGATATGATACGAGCCATTGGTTATAACGCTTATCCTTATGATCCAAGTTTGCAAGAAGAAAAGGCAAACAA
>NZ_JAEMVE010000207.1 GCF_029216045.1 Sulfurimonas sp. MAG313
ATAACTGAGCTTTCGCACCTTACAAAGTGCTTGAAGTTATTATCTACACGAGGTGCATCAAAGGTTTAATATAACTCTTGACAGGTGTTTTAGGTTGTTTTGTATCCCCTATTATAGGGATTTAAAATCTTGAATATTTGTTGTCAAGACCTATATCATACACTAAACAAGTCCCGTTTGCATAGGTGTTTCATCTACATTTCCAGGTGCGAAAGCTCAGCTCTTAAGTCAATGGTGTTGTAGGTGCCCTTTAGACAACTGCTTTTATGCCGGCTTCATTTATGTTCTAAAACGCTCGAACACTTTGTTAAAGTCAAAATTTATTTTACATTTTGTTTCTTTAAAGAGAGTATGCCTCAGTTGAAAAATCACCTTGCTTATCATACTTTCCTTCTTTTAACTTATACACTTTGGCTACAAGTTCGTCTGGATACATTATAATAGTTTACTTTCTCTTTTTCATACTATATCAAACTTATAAACCTAATCTCGCTTCGCGGTTAATTTTGAGATTATCTCTACAATTAATTCGGGGGCCTTAGTTAGATAATATTCATTTGTCTCACCACAAGTTAAAACTATATCGGGCTTTAAAGTGGTATATTCACTTATTTTACAGTCCACTTCACCTAAAATTTTACATTGATTGCAATCACTTAATTGATTTCCAATTTCTCTAATCAAAGTAGCTGCCAAACTTTGGTGTTTACACATAGGAGCAGGACTCATCGCAACGGCAAGTCCGTCAAACAATTCCCAATCACCTTTCCATTTTTTATAATCATCATAAATATAGTTTAAATTTTCAGCTTTTAATGCAGCCATTTTGTATTCCTAAGGCTTTATTTTAGAATAAGTGAAAATCGTCGATTTACCCACTTGTCTATTTTCTAAAACGCTTAAAGACCTTGTCAAAGTCAATACTTACGTTGCAAAGAGTTTCTGAAAATTCATATGTTTCTTTTGAAAAGTCTCCTATTTTTTGATACTTTCCATTCACTATTTTGTAAACCTTTGCATATAATTCAGTAGGGTATACAAGGACATAATAAAGCACTTGTTCTTTTTCGTACTTTGTAAACTTATACGTCTCATCATTTTTTGCTGTTGATTTGGAGATAACTTCTACAATGATTTCTGGAGCTTTAGTTATGTAGGCATCATGTGGTTCATCGCATATAAGCACAACATCAGGGCGAAGAACTGTATCGTCTGAAAGTTTGTAATCTTCTTCTCCTATAACGACACCACGTTCGCATTCTCCCATACTGCTTTTTAATTCAAATAAAATATTTCCTGCTATAACTTGATGGTTTATCATAGGAGCAGGACTCATGGCAACAGGAAAACCCTCAAAAAGTTCCCATCTTCCTTCCCTTAGCGCGTAGTCATCATACGTATAATGTTTTAAAAAATCGACTGCGCCCATAGGTTCTCCTGATAGTTTATACTATGCATTATAACACAACTGATATTTTATTATTACTGTATCTTGTGTATGTTATAATTGCGTAATTTATTATGTTTAAGCACTTACTGCTTGAACTGTACCCTTCAGGAGAAGAAATGAGCCAAATCTCATATAAAGACGCTGGTGTTGATATTGATGCTGGAAACAGCTTTGTTGATAATATTAAACCTATTGTAAAATCTACTTTTACCCCTCATGTTTTAGGGGGGATTGGTTCTTTTGCTGGAGCTTATGAACTTCCTACTGGATATAAGCAGCCTGTAATGCTTGCTGCTACGGATGGTGTTGGTACTAAGCTTAAGCTTGCTATTGATAGTGGTAAGCATGATACGGTTGGTATTGACCTTGTTGCTATGTGTGTTAATGATTTAATTTGTAATTGGGGAACTCCTTCATTTTTCTTGGATTATTACGCGACGGCTAAGCTTTCTGTTGATGAAGCTACTTCTGTGATTGCTGGTATTGCGGAGGGTTGTAAGCAGAGTGAATGTTCACTTATTGGTGGCGAGACGGCTGAAATGCCTGGAATGTACGCTGAGGGTGATTATGACTTAGCTGGTTTTTCTGTGGGTATTGCTGAAAAATCTGAGCTTGACCGTGTTTCTTTAGTAAAAGAAGGTGATGTTTTAGTTGCTCTTCCTTCTTCTGGATTTCATTCCAATGGCTTTTCTCTTGTGCGAAAGGTTCTTTTTGACAAGATGGGTCTGAACTTTGATGATGATTTTAACGGCCGTCCTTTAATTGATGTTTTATTAGAGCCAACTCGTATTTATGTAA
>NZ_JAEMVE010000208.1 GCF_029216045.1 Sulfurimonas sp. MAG313
CTTCTTATAACTCAATTTTTGAGAAGGAGAAAAAAGTACCATGGCAATCTTTAATCACAGCGACAACGCGCCTACACCAAACAACAACAATACCACTATTATCACAGAAGGTTCTTTTATCAAGGGCGAGATGAAACTTGATTGTAATTTATATATAGATGGAGAGTTCGAAGGGACAATTCTTTCTAAAAAACTTGTAACCATTGGAAAAAGTGGAAAGGTACGTGGGGAAATCCATACCAATCACTTAATTGTGCAGGGCTTAGTAGAAGGCTCTATTGATGCAGATAGACTTGAGATTATGGCCGCAGGCTCTATCGTAGGTTCTATTCTTTCTGCTGAACTAGTTATCGAAGCTAAGGGCCATTTTGAAGGCGAAAGCAAGATAAAAAGTAAAGACAGTAAAAATAAGGCGGTTAATACGTCATTTAATGAGAAGAAAAAAGAAGCTTGAGCCAGAGTAAATTATACGAATACCTTCAGAGTAATTCCCCACAAATCATCATCGTAAAAGATTCAAAAGAGGCCTCGGCCTTTGCTGATGTTGTTCGTTATCTAAACAAAGACGTGCTTGTCTTCCCAGACCTTAGAGCCGTTAGTGGAGATGACTTGCGGTCTTTTAAAACAGAACTTTTTGATCTGTTTTCTGCTTTAAATACCTATAAGTTAGCTAAGAAGAAACCACTAATTATTTCACCAATAAAGACGCTTTCTCATCCCTTGCCTATAGACGATATATTGGCAGTTATGCATATTGAGTTTGGTGAGAGTGTTGAGCTTAATTCTTTTAAAAAGAAGATGTTGTATTGGGGATATACCTTTGTTGATATTGTGGAAGAAAAAGGAGAAGTGTCGTTTCGTGGAGATATCATAGATATCTTTCCTATTACCGCACCTAAGCCTTATCGTATCTCACTGTTTGGAGATGAGGTAGAAGAGATTCGAACCTTTGAGCTTGAAACACAAAAAAGTATTAAAGAAGAAATAGAAAAGATAGACATTAGCCCTGCCTTTTTTGCTTTGGATGAAGAACAGTATGACATCTTAGTGTCAAAGTGTGAACATAGTAGTTCTGATAGCTTTGTAAAAGATTTAAGTTCCTTAGGTCTTTGGCACTTAGATTCTTTAGCTAAGCCTTTTATGCAAGATAAACAAACGGTTTATTCAGCAGACTTATCCTTAGAACTTCAAGAAATTTATGCCTTTGACGAAGGTGCTGTGAACGAAAAACATTTTGACTTAAAGATTATGCCTGAAGCTCAAGAGTTTGTAGACTTTATTCTTGTAGATATCCATACTACGCTTAAGGCACACAAAAACAAAAGAATAACCCTTATTGCTTCAAATGAGGCTCAGGTTAAACAACAAGACTTGCACGACACGAGTGGCGTAAATCTTGTATACTCTCCAATCATTGTAAACTTCATTGGAAAAAATGAACTAGTTTTTTCTTTGAATAAAGAGATTAAAAAGAAACGCCGTAAAAAGACGAGTATCATTCTTGATGAACTTAAGCCTGGTGATTATATTGTGCATGAAGATTATGGGGTGGGTGTTTTTGAAAAAATCGAACAAGCCGAGATTCTTGGTGGAGTAAAAGACTTTGTAGCTATCTCCTACCAAGGTGAAGAACGGGTCTTAATTCCTGTTGAGAATTTAGAGTCTATAGATAGATATATTTCTTCTGGCTCTCTTCCTGTTCTGGACAAACTAGGAAAAGGTAGTTTTGCTAAATTAAAAGACAAGGTTAAGAAGAAACTGTTTGAAATTGCAGGAGAGATTATTAACCTTGCGGCGGCACGTGCTTTAATAAAGGCACCACGAATTATTGCAGACAATAAAAAAATTAAGAAGTTTCAAGAAGAAGCAGGTTTTGAATACACAGATGATCAAACTCGCTCTATTAAAGAGATACTCCTTAGTATAAGCCAAGAAAAGGTGATGGACAGACTTCTTTCAGGCGATGTTGGCTTTGGTAAGACGGAGGTGGCTATGAACGCCATCTATGCCGCGTATTTAAGTGGGCATCAGTCGGCTTTAATTGTTCCCACCACCTTATTGTCTTCTCAGCATTATAAGTCCATAAGAGAACGTTTTGAGCCGTATGATATAAAAATTGCTAAACTGGATCGTTTTGTATCTACAAAAGATAGAACACAAATTCTAAAAGCACTGGAATCGGGTGATTTAGATCTCGTTATAGGAACACATTCTCTTTTTTCGGCTAAGTTTAAAAAGCCAGGTCTTATTATTATAGATGAAGAGCATAAGTTTGGTGTGAAGCAAAAAGAAAAATTAAAAGTCTTATATGAAAAGGTTCACCTTCTTTCCATGTCAGCAACGCCAATTCCAAGGTCTTTAAATCAGGCAATGTCGTCTATTAAACAGATGTCTACACTTATGACCCCTCCATCAGAAAGACAAGGGGTTCGAACCTTTGTAAAAGAGTATGATGAAAAGTTACTTAAAGAGGTAATTTTAAGAGAGCTTAGACGTGGAGGACAGTTGTTTTATGTATTTAATTCTATAGACGCTATGCCTATTAAGAAAAATGAACTCTTAGCAGTACTTCCAAATTTAAGAATTTTAATGCTTCACTCCAAAATATCAGCAACGGTAACAGAAAAAGAGTTAATGAGATTTCAAAATGGGGAATATGATGTTCTTTTAGCGACGTCCATTATCGAATCAGGTATTCATATGCCAACGGTTAATACTATGTTAATTGATGGAGCCGACAGATTTGGAATAGCAGACTTACATCAGTTACGCGGACGTGTTGGTCGTGGGCATGTTGAAGGTTATGCGTATTTTATAGTTAATGATAAAGAGAACTTAACAGATGAGGCGAAAAAACGTCTTCTTGCTCTTGAATCCAACTCCTTCTTGGGTGCGGGTTCTGTTTTAGCCTATCATGATTTAGAGATTCGTGGTGGTGGCAACTTGGTGGGTGACGCACAAAGTGGTCATATTAAAAATATTGGTTATACCTTGTATCTAAGAATGTTAGAAGACGCAATTAAAGAACTGTCCAATCAACAACAAATTGAACGTAAGAAAGTAGATATTAAACTGACTATATCTGCGTATATTTCGGATGAGGTTGTAAGGGAAGAACGGTTGCGTTTAGAGCTATACAGACGTTTAAGTCATTGTGAAGAAGTGACCCAAGTGTATGAGATTGAAGAAGAGGCCATAGACCGTTTTGGTCGTTTAGACATTAATACTAAGCAGTTTTTTGAGCTTATAGTAATTAAGCTTTTAAGTATAGAAAAGTCCATAACTCTTATTGGAAATTATGGACAAAATATCTCTATAAGCTATGAAAATGGCTCAACTGAAACTATAAAAGCCTCGAGTAAAGATGATGATGATATTATTAAAGAGGTGTTGACTTATCTTAGAAATGCGAAGCGTAAGATTTTATAAAATAGTTCACATGTTTCGAAGTTTGAGTACACGTCGATTCATCTTATCAAGACGGGCAATAAGTTTTAAAATTACCTTATCTTTGATAAGTACTTGAACCTCTAAGTCTAAGCTTGAAAACTTTTTTTGACTAAGTTGTAAGACAATGGTTTCTTCAAGTGCCATAACAGAGCTCATTCTTTTTTCATTGGTTACAAAAGAAACCTCACCAAAAATATCCCCACTCGTCAAAGCACCTAAGGCACAAAATTCATCTTTACCTTTTTCTACACGCGTATTACCTGCAAGAATGATATATAAGTCGCTGTCCATACTTCCCTCATCCACGATATACTCTTTTACCTCATAAACAAAAAGATCTCCATTAAGTTGTTTAAGCACTCGTATACGCTGACCCTCATTCATAATGTTGAAAAAATCGAGTCTATGGGTTAATTCTAAAAGTTTATCAAAAGATATCTCAAGTTTTTTTGCCATCTTTTTACTCCTGCATCTTATGATGATATCATAGATTTATAATCCTTGAACAAAAAAAACTAAATTTCTTTGGCTAATTAAAACATCATTAAGGGGGTGATTATGTATCTTGAAACAATTTTTTAACGCCGTCTTAGATACAATGAAATATAAGGATAAAAATGTTTAAAAAAATTATAATTATGGGACTGTTTCTTTTGAATTTCAATACTAATGTGTATGCTCAAGAAGTCCAAGCTTGGGATGTTTTTGATTATTTAGAAGCCCTAGAAGGGGAGTGGACCCTTTCCCCAGCGTCTAAGCAGTTAGGGACACTTTCGTATAAAAAAGAAGCTGTGTTACCCTTAGTAGGAACGGATGCGGTTGGTATTTCATTTAAAGTTATTGGTGGATTTAGCACCATTGAAGAAGAGCTTCTTCCTAACACGAGGGCTCAGATGGTCACCATGTATCATTGTAAAGATATCGCATGTACGAAACTGAAGGCAACACATTATTGTGTTAAACAAAACCAACCTGAGTTTTTGGCTAATTTAGAAAAAAGTACAGCTACTCGTATTATACTTGAGTGCGATATGAGTACGCAATTGTGTCAGTCTAAAGAAGATCATGTGCATACTATTATTCATGAACTATCAAATAATTTTAAGCATTTAAAGTCTTCTTACCTAAGTTGGGAAAATAAAAAGCCTAAGAATAAGTCTTCTATTTATCATTTTGATAAAAGAATACAAAAGTAGTTTTTATTGAGGCTTGATCTGCCTTACTTATTAAGAATAATAAGCTAAAAGAGCAGCGGTAACAGCTACATTTAAAGACTCGACTCCATTTTTCATAGGGATGGATAAGGTCTTGTTAGATAGTTTTTCTACCTCTTTACATACCCCCTCCGATTCATTTCCAAGGACAAAGAGTGTTTTTGTGCCTAATTTTAAATCAAAAAGAGACTCTTTCGCATGAGAAGAAAGGGCATATATATCGGCCCCATCTTTTTTAAAGTCAGGAAGAACTTCTTCTAAACTATCACAATACAAGATTTTTGTTTTAAAAAGTGTTCCCGCGCTTGCTTTAATCACTAGGGGTGAAATTTTAGCAGAGCCTTTTTTTGGTAAGATGATGCCATCTATAAAACCTGCCGCAACTGAGCGAATAATCATACCTAGGTTTTGAGGGTTATGAATACTGTCTAGGGCTATGTATTTATATGAAGATACATCAGAATGTAAAAAGTCTTCAGTGCTTTGATATGAGTTGGCTTGTATATCTGCGCATACTCCTTGATCTTGTTTAGCATTTTTTGAAATGCGTGAAAGGGCTTGTTTTGAATGATATAAGACTTCAATATCTTTTCTTTCACATAAGGCTTCTATCTTAGAAATTATTCCATCTTTTTTATTTGAATCTGCTAGATGTACCTTAGTGATTGTAATATCTTTTTCTTCTAAGATTTCTAAAACAACATTTCTTCCGTAAACTGTAATTTGACGATCAAAGTTTTTCTTTTTATCTGTGTATGCTTGTGAGTTTTTCATGTGACAGTATACTCTATTACGCCACCAACTAAATACCTAAATATTAATGAGGGTAATTTTGCACATAATCAAGGAAGATATTCTTTAGTTGGTGGTGTAATAAGTGCCTGAGCATAATAAATGACATATTCAACAACATTTAAAAGGCTTAGACTCAAGGCAAACTTTATTTGGCGATACAAGTATCGTTGAATGAAGTTTAACGCTGAAGATGAGTCTTTTCAAGGTTGCCCTACGGGTGAAAAAAGAAACCACAATCTACTTCGTTAAAAGCTCTTGAAGCTACTTGTAGCTCCTTCGGACTTTCGCCTTGTATATCATGATTTCTTTTTTCATTGAATTATGTCATTTATTATGCTCAGGCACTTATCAAGCTTTTGGTAATGTTTTTAAAAGAACTAGGTAGCCTACAAGGCCAGAGATGAAAGACCCTAATAATATTCCCATTCTATAATCAACAAGGTCATAGCAAACGCCATCACGACATTCAAAGGCTAATGACCCTATAAATAAACTCATAGTAAAACCGATTCCACTTAAGATGGCTAAACCATATACAGATCCCCAACTGACTCCCTTAGGCAGACTTCCCAACCCTAGTACATGTGCGATGAAGGTAAATAAAACAACGCCAACTTGTTTACCAACAAACAAGCCTAAGGCTATACCTACGGTCATACTATCGGTAAAGTCTTTTAGTCCTACCGTTGAAAAGCTTATGCCTGCATTAGCAAAGGCAAACAAGGGTAGGATAAAGAAATTAACAGGCGCATGCAAAGAATGCTCAAGCTGATAAAAACTTTTTTGGTTACCTTTAATAGGAATGAGTAAACCAAGTACAACCCCTGCTAAGGTTGCGTGTACCCCTGACTTTAGAACCGCTGTCCAAAGAATAAGTCCTACTAGTATATATGCTGTATTATTAACGACCTTATTTCTATTCATAAGAACAAGTGTTAAAATCATAAATCCTGCAAAAGCTAAGGACAACAAAGACATATTGGAAGTGTAAAACACAGCAATAATTATAATGGCACCCAAGTCATCTATAATGGCAAGGGCAAGGAGAAAGACCTTTAACTCCATAGGAACACGTTTTCCTAATAAAGATAAAATCCCTAAAGCAAAGGCAATATCTGTTGCCATAGGAATAGCCCATCCTTGCATAGCCGCTTCATTTCCCAAATTAAAATAAGAATATACAAGAGCAGGAACTAACATGCCTCCAAAAGCAGCAAAGGCGGGGATAGCGAGTTTTGACTTATCGCTCAAAGAACCTTCTACTATTTCTCTTTTTATTTCAAGTCCCACCATAAAAAAGAATAAGGCCATTAATCCATCATTTATCCATAACAAAAGGGGTTTAGCAATAAGAAACTGTCCAAACATGATAATTACAGGGGTGTCCATAATCATTTTGTATGTATCTGCTAAAGGAGAGTTTGCCATTATCATAGCAAGTATAGTGGCGAGAATAAGGAGTATTCCTACAGCAGATTCAAGTTTGAAAAAACTTAATAAGGAGTTTTTCAAGGCAGTTTTCATTAGAGTCCTAAATAAAATTTAGATTTATTATATCACTTTAGAAAGAATAATTGAAAACTCAGCTCCAGTACGTGTATTCACAACACACAAACTTCCTTGCATACTGTTTTCAATAATCATTTTAGACATATACAATCCAATCCCTGAGCCATCTTTATATTCTTTAGTAGAGAAATAAGGATCAAAGATTTTAGGTAGGATGTCTTTATCAATGCCCCCTGCATTATCTGTGAAAGTTATTATCATCTCATCTTTTGTTTCATAAAGTTTTATTTTTATTTTTCTGTCTTCGATATTATTCATGATTAAGGCATCTTTAGCATTTGAAAAGAGATTTAAAAGGACCTGTGAAAACTCGTTTTCATAACCATATATATCTAGTTTAGACTCCACTAGGATATCTATTTGTATCTCTTCATCACTCATCGCTCCAGAGGTGATAAACATTACTTTTCGTATCGTTTGTTCTAGATCAAAATATTCTTTTTCTTTTTGGGGATTGAAAAAATTTCTAAAATCGTCAATAGTATTGGACATATAGGTCACTAAGGCATTACTTCTGTCATTAAAGTCTTCAAGTTCTTGTTCACTTGTTCCTTCAAGTTTGTTTTTAAAATAATAATTTTGTATGACTAAAGAAAGCTTATGCAGAGGTTGTTTCCATTGATGGGCAATGTTTTCTAACATCTCACCCATGGTAGCAAGACGGAACTTTTGAATAAGGAGTTCATCTTTTACCCTGATTTCTAAGATCTTATCATGAACCTCTGATTGAAGGCGAGAATTTAAACGTGAAAGTGTAGAAATATTTTGTTGACGCAAAAGATTGATGCGTTCAGCAAGGGCTAATGAGAAAAATAAAACTTCTAATAGAGTCCCTATCTGCTGAACATATTTAATAGAATAATACCCCTCTATATAGCCTAAGGTATTAAGCGCAAGCAAAATACTTGAACCTAAAAAAAGAGACCAACCTATAATATAAAATCGCGCATATTGGTATTTGTTTTTAAGGGCAATTCCCCCTGCATATAATAAGATAACAGGAATAGGAAAGATTAACCATACTAATATTTGTATCACCGTACTATAAGGAAGAATAAAACTACTAAGAGCAAGCGCAAACATAAAGATTTGCAAGATAATTAAGGTGTAGTTTAATTTTATAGCGTACTTACTTAGATGTAAAAAACTACGTGTAAATAAAAGGGCTGAGAAGATAGTCATACTAATAAAAAGGAGTACACCTTTTTCACTAAGCCATTTTGTCTCCGGCCATAAGTATTGATGTCCTAAGCCATCAACACATAACTGCCATAATATAAAAGAAATAATAAAAGACATGTAATACAAATAATTTTTATCGTTCCATACAAAATATAAAAATAAGTTATAAAAAATCACAAGGAGAAGTACTCCATAAAAAAAAACCATAAAAAAGGGTTTCCCCTTGTTTGACTTTTGCAATATGAGAAGAAGAATAAATCTTTACCGGAATTTTCATGGCACTTTGGGTTTGTACTCGTATATATACAGTAGAAGATTCTGTGGTATCTAAAATAGTACTATAGGTTCTCCATTTAATATCACGCCGTGAAAATATTTTGGTGTTGCCTGTATGTAATAGAAGGTCTAATTGATTGTGAATATGTTGATAAATTTGTATATCATCGAGTAAGGAATAATCAATATCCATCCACCACTGTGTACGATTATTCTTGTTTTGATTTAAAAGTTTTATCTTTAACCAATATACAGAAGAGGTAAAACCAAAGTTTAGTTCATTGTTGTGTAGAGTAGAAAAGTTAATTTCATCTTTTATGATGTCATCAACTTTAAGACGGGCTTGTATATCTTCAAAATACGAAACACCCTTATTAACAGAATAAACATTCTTTGAATCATGTAACTCAACAAGGTATTCCGCACTAAGACTAAGAAAAATAACAATAGAAATGATGAATACTCTTAAGACCACATAAGACACTTTATTAAATATTTTAAAATATCCACCATTAAAGCTATATTTAGCTTGTTACTGCATTAAATATAACTCAAATTTACTATCTTAGCCTTAATGATTACGATTTTTATTATTTCTGCTAAGGAGGTTTAACTTAAACATCTGAACAATTTTACACATTTTTAATTATCATTTTAATAAATATAAACTATAATTCTGAAAATTTAAGGGGAATTAAATGCGTTTTATTAGTCTATATATTTTGATGGTTCTTATTTTCTCAAGTTCAGCTCAGGCACGAGAAGAGTTTTGGTACATGGGCATGGGCGCGGGAACTACCTTTTTGGAAGATCGGGATAATGCGTTTACTTCTATTAATAACAAGGGAAAAACCGCAAAAATCTACATGGGGTATCGTGTTTCACAATATTTGGCCTTTGAAGTAGACTACGCTTACTTAGGAAGATACGATTATGTACTTCGTGATGTTATTGTAGGGGAGGCCGTGTATCAAGCCCCAAGTTTTTCAATCTTAGTAATGTATCCAATGGGATGGGATGAACTTGAACTTATTACTCCTGTAGGAGTCAGTTTTGTAAATTCAGATTATGGACCAAAAAGTGGGATGCTATTAGGGCCTAGACTAGGTTTTGGTGTGGCCTATACCCCTACTAAACATTTTACTATGCGTTTAACAGCAGATGTGACGGTATTTGAATTTGAAGCGGTTGGTGAAAAATTTACACAAAATTTAGTGGGAACCTACTTTACACTTCAGTACAACTTCTAAGATGTTATAATTCCAAGATAAAAATACTTGGAATTATATGCGAATAGCTTTTATAGGGGATATAGTTGGTCGCCCCGGCCGCTCAATCATTAAAGAAAACCTAAAAAAAATCAAAGATGAACATCACATAGATTTTGTTATTGCTAATTATGAAAATGCAAGTCATGGTTTTGGATTAACGTCCAAAAGTGCAGCGGAACTATTTAATACAGGTATCAATGTTATGACAGGTGGAAATCATACCTGGGATAAAAAAGAAATTCATACTCTGTTTGATAAATATGAACTCCTAAGACCGCATAATTACCCGGATGAAGTAAGTGGAACAGGATGTAAAATTTATGAAGTGGCAGGAGAAAAGCTTGCGGTACTTAATCTAATGGGTCACTTTTCTATGCCCATGACAGATAACCCTTTCAGATGTGCTAAAGAAACAATCAGTGACTTGCATGAGCAGGGAGTACAAAATATTTTTATTGATATACATGCAGAAGCTACGGCTGAAAAACGTGCATTGTTAATGATGTGTAAATCTCAAGTCTCAGCTATAGTGGGCACACATACCCATGTGAGTACAGATGATTTGCAAATTTATGAGGGTACAGGGTACCTAACGGATATAGGTTTAACGGGATGTAGAGATAATGTCATAGGTATGAGTGCAAAGATTCCCATTCAAAGATTTCTGACGGGTCTTCCAGGACGATTTGATGTGCCTGATAAATGTAAGTCTATTTTGCAAATGGTTATTTTTGATATCAGTGCAGGAAAATGTACGAAGGCTTTTAAAATTAAAAAGTTTAATGATGGAAGAGAATTTCAGACTGAAGCGTGGATAGACTAAGACAGGCTTTTAAAGGAGATGTATGCTAAAGGTTTCTACTATTCAGATGCACATGAATGCTGATTCAGAATCTAACAAAAGTAAAGCGATGCATTTAGTTAAAGAAGCCGCTTCAAAAGGGGCAAAAATTATTTTACTACCTGAACTATTTGAAAATTTGTATTTTTGCAAAGATACAAATAAAAAATATTTCTTATGGGCTAAAGAATATAAAAACAACCCCTTATTACATGACTTTTCAATCTTAGCTAAATCCTTAAATATTGTTTTACTTGTAAGCTATTTTGAGAAATCTCAGGATAAATTTTATAATTCTCTTGTTGTTATTGACGCAGATGGAAGCATTTTAGATAATTACCGAAAAACTCATATTCCTGATGGACCAGGCTATGAGGAGAAATTTTACTTTTCTGCGGGTGATACCGGGTTTAAAGTGTGGGACACCGCCTACGCAAAGATAGGCGCGGGTATTTGTTGGGATCAATGGTTTCCTGAGATGGCAAGGTCTTTGGCGCTTATGGGTGCGGAGCTTATTTTTTATCCTACTGCTATTGGATCAGAACCTGAAATAGGAATTGATTCTAAAGATCATTGGCAACGTGTACAGATGGGTCACGCGGCGGCTAATATTATTCCGGTGATTACTGCAAATCGTATAGGAGTAGAAAATGGGGAATCATGTTCTCTTACTTTTTATGGGTCCTCTTTTATGACCGATCATACGGGGGCAAAGATATGTGAATCAAGTAGAGATAAAGAAGAAACTCTTTATGCACAATATGATTTAAGTAAAATAAAAAAGTTACGTGAATATTGGGCTCTTTTTCAAGACAGACGGCCTGAATGTTATAAGGCTTTAATAGATTAATTTCCCTATCACTCCAACCCCTACATAACTCTAGGATTGCAATAGTAGTATCCTTATTATCCTCATCCTTATGTAAAACTCTGTAAAGACAGATAAAATCGCACATATTTCTTTGAAGAATAGATAAATTAAGGTAAGATAATCACAGAATAGTCACAAAGTATACTTGGAGCTCTTGAAACAATTACTATAAAAATAGTGTAATTTATCAAAAAGGTCTTTAGATTAATTCTTATTTAAAAGATAAACTAGTATTATAAGTCTAGTCTCTTTTAGATACGATTAGTTTAATATGAAGATAAAGCTAGAGCCTTTTATAAGGTTTTTTAATATAAGAAAGTGAGTTAATATGGAAAAATCAAGCAGACGTGGATTTATGGGCAAGGCCTTTGGTGCTGTTGCTGGTGTTGGGGCACTAGGTTCCTTAGTTGCAATGAAGCAGTCTTGGGATCCTCTTCCAAGTGTTAAGGCAGCAGGATTTACAGAGATTGATCTCTCTGGTGTTGAAGAAAACAAGCTTGTTGTTGAAAAATGGAGAGGGAAGCCCATCTTTGTTTTGAAAAAAACAGCAGATATGGTTTCTTCACAATCTGAAGCTGAATTAGCCAGAGATATCATTATAGATGGAAGCCATTTTATGATAACTATTGGTTTATGTACACATCTTGGATGTATTCCTGCATATAGGTCTGCTAAAAAAGATTTCTTATGTGCCTGTCATGGGGGCGAATTTAATGCCTCAGGTATAGAAACAAAGTCTCCTCCTCCTTCTCCTTTAGTAATTCCTCCTTTTAAAGTTGTTGGAAATACTGTTTTTCTTGGTGAAGTTGGTCCAGAATATGAAAAAATGAAAGCTGACGGCGTCGTCGCTTAGAAAGGGAAAACATGGCAAAATTTACAAAAGCAACTTCTGTTAAAGATTGGTTAAACCAGCGTTTAGCCATCGAAAAAGTTGAAAAAGTTATGGCATCTGAATATTGGATTCCTAAAAACATTAACTTTCTATGGGCTATGGGTATGGTGCTAGCCATTACCTTTGCTCTACTTTTAGTTTCGGGTATCTTCTTACTTATGTATTATCAACCTAATGTTGAAACGGCCTTTGATAGTGTTAACTATACTATTATGCAAGAGGTAGGTTTTGGTTGGTTATGGAGACATGTGTTCCCTTTCTAAGCGACGACGCCGTCAGCTTTCATTTTTTCATATTCTGGAC
>NZ_JAEMVE010000209.1 GCF_029216045.1 Sulfurimonas sp. MAG313
GGTAATATTATGTGTACGCATAATGAAGCGACCTTAACCCTACAGTCCCACTATGATATGCTTTGTTTGGGTGACATTCCTAATTTAGAGCTTATTGAAAAGATGGGAAAGCTCAGCTCGACAGAGTCTCCTTTAGGCGCAGATAGTGGTATTGGTGTGAGCATGATGCTTCTTGCAATGCAAGATAAAAAGCCCGTTGACTTTTTGTTTACAGCAGATAAAGAGATTGGTCTAAAAGGGGCACAAGCCTTAGAACTCAATATCAAAACGAAGCATGTTCTTAATTTAAATGCCCAAGAGGGCGAAGCTGTTTATATTGCCTGCGCAGGAGGTCTTGATTTGATTGGGACCTTAGCACTTGAGCGTGTTAGGATTGAAGGGGCTAAGTGTTATGAATGTAGTATTGATAACCTTTTAGGGGGACACTCTAGTTTAGATATGGATAAAAAGATTCCTAATGCTAACTTGGAAATTGTAAAACTTTTACAAAAAAGTGATATTAAGCTTATCAGTATTTCGGGTGGTCAAAGCCGTAATACTATTTCTGCGTCAGCAAAAGCTTTGTTTATCATCGAAGATGGTGCTTTCGTCCCTAGCCAATTTAAAGAAGCTGAAAATCAAGAACATGCTCATTATTATGCAGATACCGAAAGTATACTTTTAGGATTAGTTAACATGCCTCATGGGGTTAAAAAAGATAATAATATCTACAATATTGCGCATAATAGTGTGAATTTTGCAAAGATGAAAATTGAAGATCATAAACTGATTGTTGAATTATCTCTTCGTGCTATGGATGGTGTGGGTATGATTCAACTTGAAGAACAAACCCGTTCTTATCTTGATAACTTCAGGTTTAAAATCAAAGAAGAAAATGTATTCCCCGCATGGATTGTAGAAAAAAGTGAGTTTGCTCAGCGGTTGTCTCACGTGGTTGAAGAGGTAGAAGGTTTTGTAGAATTTAAAGGGGTACATGCAGGATTAGAGTGTGCCGTACTTAAGCGAAAGGCTCCCAAACTTGAGTTTGCTTCTATTGGAGCAAACATCACAGGGTCCAATACCTCGCGTGAGAGTGTAGATATGGGTTCGGTAGAACGCTTTAAAGAGATTGTTTATAAGTTTATTGACTCGGAGGCTGCTTTTGTTATTGAAGATGCTGAAGCTCAGAAGAATAAGCCTTATCAAGGAACGCGAGAAAAGGGCACTAAAAATAAGAGAAATCGGCGTTAAAATTCAAAAATATTGATAATATTGCTTATGTTATAATAAGGCATTAAAAGAACTAAGGAAATATCTTATGATACAACTATATATTGAAGAACCAAAAATAGAAAAATTCTTTAACAGTTCTAAAGATGAAATACTGAAAGCTTTGAAATTCATTGTAGATAATGAGATTCATGATTTTTCTTTAATAAATAACACCTCTGAACTTACAGAAGACCAAAAAAAAGAACTTGATTCTAGAATTTATTCTTTTCATAAAGACCCTTCAATTGGTCGAAGTTGGGATGATATTAAAAATAGTTTAGAACAATAGTTTTGAAATTAAAGTTACATTCTCTCGCCGAAAATGATTTAAAAATTGGACTAAAGTATTATCATGAAATTAGTCCAAAATTAGGAAAAAGATTTTTATCTAATATAGATAAACAATTTCATAATATTTTAAAATCTCCCAATACTTATAAATATGAAACTAAGACAACTCAAAAAGTCATCATGAAAAAGTTCCCCTACATAATAATTTACGAACAATATGAAGATATTATTATGATACTTGCAATATTTCACACTAAACAAAACCCTAACAAATTGGATAAAAGACAGGATACTCATTCCAATAGTATTAATTGAGCTTAAAGAATAGATTCTGTATCCTGGATTTCGAATATTTTTAGGTATTTAAATGTTTTAATCATCTGAACTTTTCTTCTCAGTTTTAATATATTGATGATGTTCCCTTACTTTTTTTAACCGTAAAGAAAGTAAGCAAAGAAACTCTCTCAACGGCTTCGAGCCCGATAAGCTATCGGGTACCTTCATTCTACTTTCTTTTATCCTAAAAACCCAAAACTCGCTCCGCTCAGACAGTTGGATTTTCTTAA
Source organism: Sulfurimonas sp. MAG313 (assembly GCF_029216045.1). Lineage (GTDB taxonomy): Bacteria > Campylobacterota > Campylobacteria > Campylobacterales > Sulfurimonadaceae. The sequence goes on from NZ_JAEMVE010000209.1 coordinate 2,109, forward strand.
CGATAATAATAAACTTCCATTCAGCTCTGTAGAGGTTTCGAAACAAGTAAATAAGGGAACGCACTGATGAATGTAAAAGCTAAGGCTTTTATTCCTGCCCAAATAATTTAGCATAAGATATATGTCTAGTCGAGGAAGTATGACAGAAGCCTTAGCTTCTGAATATATTAATGCGTCACCGATTGGAACAACTAATGTAGGGTGTCAAATAACGGGTGGTTGTGAATAAAATTAAGTCTATATAAGACGCGATTACTATAAAAGATAATTTATAGGCTATTAAGTGAATTTCTACTATTTTAGGGGAAATAAATTATAGACATTAGGATAGACAAGGAAATAAAAATGATACCTTTTACAGATGAAGAACTAGTAGGACCCGTCAAAGTTACAATTGAAAAAGTAAGACCGGGGATTACTTCTGATGGTGGTGATATTAAATTTATCGCTATTCAATCAGGAATTATTTATGTGCAACTACAAGGGGCATGTGTTGGTTGTGGTAGTGCGGGATCAACTATTAAGTATAGTGTTGAAAAGCAGATGAAAATGGATATCCATCCTGAATTGTTAGTGCGAAACTTACCTATTGGTAGAGAAAATGATATTGAAGGTTTTGAAAAAGAATACCAGTCTTTTCAAAAATAGATAATATGTGCCTCCGGGGATAAATTCCCCTTTCATTGTCACTTTTATAGACCCCATTTACTTTTAATAATAACAAGTAGTATAAAAACTTATCTAACTTACAGCTGATTTTGCTATAACTTCAAATAATTAATATTTTACAAATAGAGAGCATAATGACAAACACTAATGAAACGTCTCAAACAGAACAAAAATTGTATGAAGTTATCACGTATGAAGATAAGGTAGTCTTTAATTACAAGTTACCTGAAAATGGTGAAGCTGCATCACTAGAACATGACCTTACCTTCGTTTGGGAAGATACCATTGCTAAATTCATAGAAGAGCATGGTGTTGATAAAGAGTACACGGTACATACCTTTAAACAAAAAAGAGCAAAAGAGATTTATCTAGAACAGGTAGAAGGTCGAACGGATGATCTTATTGAAGAAGTACAAGAAGAAATCGCTAATAAAATGAAGTTTGGCTTTGAGTTTACGGGACAACTACATAACGATGACTAATGATATTTTTGGTTATGTGGTAAAGGAAACTTTATTAGTTTTCTTCTTTTGGCCGGCATTATCTTTATGAATTAATCTTCACTTCTAGAGATGTCATTGGCAAATATTTTAAGCTTAATGGCTTAAATAGGTTGAATAACTTAAGTACCTTTCATAGGCTTTTTTATCATGTTCTTTTATACGCTCGATATATTCCTCATTTTCTTTTATCTTTTTTTGCAGTTCTTTTTCTTGATTTGTTTGGACCTTTTCTACAAATTTTGTAAAGTGTGTTAGTTTTATATCTTGCACTTCTTTTTTATTTAAGTTCATTTTATTTCCCTTGATTCACTATCTCAAGTATGCTAGCTGTTAATTACCTAATTATACACAATAACCCTATAACTATTGGGGCAGGGAAATTATTTCTGTTCCCTACTTCTTAGGAATATTTCAAAACTAAATAGATTCTTTAATCAAATACATTGAATGATATTATGTCTATCTTTGTAGTGAAAAAGTTGTAGAATTAGCAAAAATTTTAAAAGGAAAAAATATGGCAGCATATAAGGCATTATTAACAGTAGATTTAAGCGGGACAAGTCCTGCACAAAAAGCTGTGTTTCAAGAAAGTTTAAAGATGGAGACATGGCAAATACTAGGTCAAATGGAAGCATCATGGCGTTGTTCTTGGAATGATACTGAATATGACACGGCCGTTAATGCCATTAAAGCGGATGTTAATAAAGCAGCATTAGCGGCAGGACTTCAAAGATATCCTTATGCTTTTCAGCTTGGTACTAATATCGTTAAATCTTTTTAATAAAATTTTAACCCTAGAATGAGTGTTGCGTATCGCGCAATTTCATGCTATAATATACTTATGATTAAAGCATTTAAGCACAAAAGACTTCAGCAGTTTTTTGAGAAAGGTACCATTAAAGGTATTCAAGCCAAACATGCAAAAAAGTTAAAAAATCGACTGTCTGCATTAGATACAGCTCAGACTCTAGATGATATGAAGTTGCCTGGATTTGGTTTGCATCCTCTTGTTGGGAATAGTGATGGTATGTGGTCTATTATTGTAAATGGAAACTGGCGCGTTACCTTTACCTTTGGAGATGGAGATGCATATATCTTAAATTATGAGGATTATTATTAATGCAGATGCACAACCCCTTACACCCGGGAGAGTTTATTAAAGAAGTATA
>NZ_JAEMVE010000210.1 GCF_029216045.1 Sulfurimonas sp. MAG313
ATATTTTCCGTTTTGCTCAATCTGGTTCAGAAATGTCTGCACTTCTTGGACGTATCCCTTCAGCAGTTGGTTACCAACCAACACTTGCTCGTGAAATGGGTGCTCTTCAAGATCGTATTACGTCTACGAACAAGGGTTCTATTACTTCTGTTCAAGCAGTATACGTACCTGCAGATGACTTGACAGATCCGGCTCCTGCTTCTGTTTTTGCTCACTTAGATGCAACAACAGTTCTTAATCGTAAGATTGCAGAAAAAGGTATTTATCCAGCGGTTGACCCACTAGATTCTACGTCTCGTCTTCTTGACGCTGCTATTATCGGTGAAGAGCATTATGGTATTGCTCGTGGTGTTCAACAAACATTACAAAAGTATAAAGACCTTCAAGATATCATTGCGATTCTTGGTATGGATGAATTATCTGAAGACGACAAAAATGTTGTTGAACGTGCTCGTAAGATTGAGAAATACCTTTCTCAGCCTTTCTTTGTTGCTGAAGTATTTACAGGTGCTCCTGGTAAGTATGTTAAACTTGAAGAAACTATCGCTGGTTTCAAAGGTATCTTAGCGGGTGATTACGATCATATGCCAGAGTCTGCTTTCTACATGGTTGGAAATATTGACGAAGCTATCGCTAAATATGAGAAAAATAAATAGGAGTTTCAATGAACACTCTTAACTTAGAAATTGTAACACCATCTGGCGTTATCTTTGCTGGACCTGTAACTGAGGTTACTCTTCCTGGTGAAGAAGGCGAATTTGGTGTTCTTCCTGAACATTCATCTCTTACAACGCTTTTAGAAGCAGGTGTAGTTGATTTCGTTAAAGAAGATAAGACTAAAGAATCTGTTGTTATTAACTGGGGCCATGTCCAAGTTGATGAGAGCAAGGTTATTGTTCTTGCTGATGGCGCTGTTGCTCTTCGTGGTGACAATGAAAGTGATATTGCGACTGCTCTTGCAGACGCAAAGGCTCTTGTTGAAGCTGCTTCAAACAACGCTATTACTATTGCCGCTGTTTCTGCTAAGTTAGAAACAGCTGCTCAAAACTTGATTTAATGTTTCAGTCGTTTTCGACATTTATTTCAGATTCACACCCAGTAACACTTTTAGTGTTGGGTGTGCTTTCTATCTACTTTATTTCTATTACATGGACCTTTATATATCGTTATTTTTCATTGGCAACATGGATTAAAGAAGAAAAAGAATCACTTGAATCTTTATTAATGGGCTCAAATACAGTTTCTAACCTTTCTTATATTGATCCTTTTATCAAACGTTCAAGTACGCTTACTAAAGAAATTTTAGACCTTTGTCAATACGCAGCAACTAAAGATGCGACTAAGGGTTTAAGTGGCTTGTCTATAGTTGCTTCTACCTCTCCTTTTATAGGTCTTTTTGGTACTGTGGTTTCAATCTTAGATACCTTTAAAGATATTGGACAGTCGAGTTCTTCTATGTCTTTAATTGCGGTGGGTGTTTCAGATGCCTTAATTGCAACGGCGGGTGGTATTTTTGTGGCTATTTTTGCTTATACTTTTCATCAGCTTCTTAAACGTCAAGCCTTCGAGCTTTCAGGCCTTGTTAGAATGCAATCTGATGCACTTTTAGCTAAGTCTAAAGAAGTCTAATCTTGAATTATGACTGGGATGAAAACCCTGAACTTAATATCACACCACTGGTTGATGTGATGTTGGTTTTATTAGCTATTTTAATGGTAATCGCTCCGACGGTTGTTTACGAAGAGCTAATAAAACTTCCTTCAGGCTCAGCTCAAAAAGCCATAAGTAAAAAGCCTCCTGTTAATATCACAATAAACCATAAAAAAGAGATTTTATTAAAAGGCGAAAAGTTTAAATTTAAAGGATTTGAAGATAACTTTTATCTTTTTGCACAAGATAAGCTTGACACTAAGGCAGCTGTCCTTATTTCAGCAGATAAACGTTTGTCTTATGGCGAAGTAATGATGATACTGGGTGCAGTGAAGCGTGCAGGTTTTACTGAAGTGTCTTTAGCTACAAACGGTTAGCCTTGCCTACACGTAATAATGACTACTATTTTTATCTCGGCGCAATAGTATCTTTTTCTTTATTTTTGAGTTTTTGCTTTCTTTTTATAGTATTTATTAAAGATCATTCTCGAATTAAGCACATACAAACAGCTACAAGTGATTATATTTCTATCAATTTAAATACAGTGCCTTCTGCTAAACCTATAAAGGTTAATAAATCAAAGCAGGTTAAAACAAAAAAAGAAGAGCCTGAAAAAGTATTAGAAACATTGGAGATACCTAAAAAAATTAATACCGACCTTTCTTCCTTATTTGGTGAAGTTAAAACTAAAAAACTTGTAAAACGTTCACAATCGGAAAAGTCTGAAGTAGATGAAAAGTTTTTAAAAAAGATTATAAAACGTATTCAAACAAAAGACACTAAGCTTGTGAAGTCTACGCAAGCAAGTTCTTTAGTTAAAAACTTGAAACTTTCAAAACAACATATTAAGATTGTAGGTGACTCTACTGGTGTTGTTGATGAATATTTAGCTAAAATACATGCAGAAATTTATGCTAAGTTTTTTCCCCCAGCTGACTCTGTGGGAAAAACGGCTAAGGTTCGTTTAGAAATTAATGAAAATGGAGTATTGATTTCTTTTAGAGTGATATCATACTCTAGTGATGAACTCTTTAATGAGGCGGTTGATACATGCTTAGCTCATTTAAATCAATTTGCTATTCATCCCGACCATAAAGCTATAAGCTTAGATATTATTTTAACCGCAAAGGACTAAATTGAAAAAACTGTTTTTATTCGCCCTACTTGTTAGCCAACTATTTGCTGCTGACGCAACCATCGAGGTCATTAAAAAGGTGGATAAACTTCCTTCTATCTCTGTTGAAGATGCTTCTATCAATTATCAAAATACGCTTTCTAAAAAGTTTTTTAAGGTTTTAGTAAGTGATTTGGATGTTTTATCTGTCTTTAATGTGTATGATAATTATGAAATGAATGATTATGACGCGGATGATGTAAAAGCTAATAATATTAAACGTGATTATGTTTTGCGTTACCGTTTACGTCAAGATGATGATGGGCATTTAAATTGCGATTATAAACTTATCTCTGCGGCTGATTCACAAGTTGTACGTGCTAAAAACTTTCGCATTAAAAAAGAAAATCTGTATGTGTTTTTAATTCATAACCTTGCCATTGATATTAATGATTTTATTGGTTCTGAGCCTGTGGATTGGATGAAGTCTTATGTGCTTATCTCACGTCTAACAGGTGCAAATGAGAGTGAAATCGTTATTTCTGATTATACACTTACCTATCAACATGTGATGGTAAAGGGTGGCTTAAATGTTTTTCCTCATTGGGCGGATAAGGAACAAAGTGCCTTGTATTACACCTCTTTAAATGAGTTGAAGCCAACCTTGTATAAGTTAGATAGACGCACGGGTAAGAGCGAAAAAATCTTAAGTTCAGATGGAATGATGATTTGTTCTGATGTAAGTTTAGATGGGGAACGAATTTTAGTGACCATGGCTCCTGAAGGTCAACCTGATATCTTTTTATATGAATTAAGAACTAAAAAACTTACCCGTTTAACAACCTTTTCTGGCATTGATGTTGGCGCACAATTCTTAGAAAATGATACAGAAATAGCCTTTGTTTCTAACCGTGGTGGTTATCCTAATATCTTTTCAAAGCGTATAGGCTCAAAAGGTGTTCAACAAATGGTGTATTATGGAAAATCAAATGTTGCCTTAGCGGCGTATAAAAACTATATCGTGTATAAGTCTAGAGAAACATCAAATGAATTTTCTCATAATACATTTAACTTACATTTAATTAGTACACGCTCAGATTTTATCCGTCGTTTAACGGCTACAGGTATCAATGAATTCCCAAGATTTTCACAAAATGGTGACTCAATTATCTTTATAAAGAATTACAAATCTGAGAGCTCATTGGGTATTATTCGTATAAAACAGAACAAAAGCTTTCTATTTCCTTTAAAAATTGGTAAGATACAGTCTATAGACTGGTAAGATATAAGAATAAAATATAGAAAAGTTGGTAAATATGAGTAACAAAACATTAAGAGTCTTAGCGGTAGATGACGATATGATTAACAGAAAGCTTATCAGGTCCATGTTAATGAAAACAGATAATGTATCTGAAGTTATTGAGGCTGCAAACGGTATGGATGCACTTGATATCTTAAAAAAAGATAACAATATTGATATTATACTTCTTGATATAATCATGCCTATTATGGGTGGTATTGATTTTTTGAAGGTTGCTAGAGCAGATGAAGGAATGAAAAATATTCCTGTAATTGTTTTAACAACAGATGAAACAATACGCGCAGAAGCATTAAATGTAGGGGCAAATGATTTTTTAACTAAGCCAATACGAGAAAGAGATATTATTACAAAAATTGCTAAACTTATTATATAAAAATCTAATAGTTTATGCTACACTCATTATAGACAACTACTACTCTAGGACAAACTATGGATTTTTCTAATTTACTTAATACTATCACAGGCTTTTTTAGTGATTTGCCCACTTCTTTTTTTGGAATAGACACGATGTTTATTGGTATAGGCCTTTTAATTGCTTTACTTTTTTCGTACACCATATCAAAGGCTTTAAAAACAAAACCAAAACGAGAACTTTCTGATCTTTTTCCTAATGATGTTGAAAAAGAAGATAACGAAGACGAAGAATCTATTTCACAAGAAGATGGATTTATGCCTACAAGTATTTCTAATGATACTTATGATATCCATGTTAGTGACGAACCTGAGTATCAAGAGGTAGAAGCTACGCCAACAACAGCACCTATACAAGAAACAGAAGAAACTCCTATCCCTCCTGCTAGAAAAGCAGATACTCTTGTGCGTAAAAAACGAAAAGCTACACGAGAAGGAAGAAAAATATCTAAGGCAGATTTTTCTGATTTTTCAGGTCAAAGACTGTTGATAGCTGAAGATAATCTCATTAATCAAAAAGTTATTAATGGTGTTTTAAATGAATCAGGCATAGAAGTAGTGATGGCGGATGATGGCCAATTTGTTATGGATATTTTAGAAAATGATAGTGATTTTGAAATTATTTTAATGGATGCGCATATGCCACGTGTTGATGGCTTTGAAGCAACACGTATGATTAGAGAAAATGAAGCCTATGATCATATAGCCGTAGTTGCACTAAGTGGAGATACAGCGGTAGATGATATACGTCATATGACAGAAGCGGGGATGGAAGAACACTTAGAAAAACCACTTAAGATGGATTCTTTGTACGATATTATGTCTATGTATTATTCTATGGATGAAGTAGAAGAAGAGACTGTAGTTGAAGAAGAATCAATCAATGAACTTGAAATCTCTGTAGATGTGAGTGAACTTGCTTGTTTAGATTATGACAGTGGTCTTGAAATTTGTGGAAATGATGAAAAAATGTACAGAGAACTTTTAAAAGAATTCTTTTTAGGCTATAAAAACTCTTCAAAAAGAATGCGCGAGGCCCTTGTAAATAAAGATTATAAAGAGGCTCAAAGTATCTTAGTAGATGTAAAAGGAACCGCGTCTAACTTAGGAGCTGTTCAATTTATCGCGTGTACGGAGCAGTTTTTGCAAGCACTTGCAAATGAAGATAAGGCTTCTTATGGAAAATTATTTAAAGACTATCAGAGTTACTTATTAGCCCTTTTAAAAAGTATTCAAGCTGCTTTTAAAAAATAGTTCTACTTTATAGAAGAACTTTAATTTGTCTCTTCTGTCTCTTTTAGTATACTTTCAAAAAACAAAGACCCTCTTATGACACGAATTAAAGCACTCTCTTTAGGTTCTCAAAAAGCAGATACCCTTGTTACTCATCTTCAATCGTATTTTGTAAAAGCATTAGACACCCTTTCCTCTGAGGTAGGTGCCTCAAAAAAATTCGAAGCTATTGAATGGTTTAGAAATGATGGCAAATCTGGTGGTGGAGTCCGTTATGTGGCTACGGATTCTAAGCTTTTTAATAGGGCCTCTGTTAATATATCTCAAGTTCAGTATGACAATGACCCTACTAAGGCATTAGCCTCTGCTACTGCACTTTCTACCATCATACATCCTCTTAACCCTTATGCTCCTTCTATACACATGCATGTGTCTTGGACTGAGATGAAAGATGGCAAGGGATATTGGAGAATGATGGCGGACTTAAACCCTAGTATCTTTGATATGGACGATACTATGAAGTTTCAAGAGTGTTTGCAAAAAAGCTCAAATAATTATTATTCTCAGGCTTCTAAACAAGGAGATAAATATTTTTTTATTCCTGTGCTTAAACGTCATAGGGGTGTTTCTCATTTTTATCTAGAAGACTTTAAAACAGAAAATAAAGAAGCAGATTTACACATGGCAAAGGCCCTAGTTGAAAATGTTGTTGATACCTATGTAAAAATTATTAAAAACCGCATATTAACGCATTTGGACATTACTCAAGGAGACAAAGATAAACAATTAGCGTATCACACCTTATACCTTTTTCAAGTGCTAACCCTAGACAGAGGAACCACCTCAGGTTTACTTGTACATAATCAAAATGATATAGGGATACTTGGTTCTATTCCTTCTCACGTAGATAAAGCCTTATTATTGTCTTGGGTAGATAAGATGCCTAAGGGACAAGAAAAATTACTTGAAGCCATTACTAATTGTTTAGATGAAGATGGACGCGTAGAAGAAGAACAAAAAATCAAACTAGCACAAACAGTACGAAAATTTTATCAGAACAATCCAGAAGCACTTAAGTTACAAGCCTCAGGAAATGTATCAGTTCCAACGGTGCAAAACCATAAGTAATAGAGATAAATGTTATACCTGCTTTAGACCGATGAGCTCGTGTATGTGTAAGTATATAAAACCAATAGATACTAAGACTAAGTTTGTTATCTTAATGCACCCGCATGAGTTTAAAAAGATAAAAAATGGAACAGGGCATTTCACCCACCTTTCTTTAACTAACTCAGAGCTTTACATAAACACCTCATTTATTAATCACAAGAAGGTAAATGATCTCTTGAAAAATAATAATTGTTATGTTTTATATCCTAGTACAGTAAGCATCGTCTTAAATGATAATCCCTTACCTACAAATGATAAAGATAATGTTATTTTTCTTATAGATTCAACCTGGCATAACGCCAAAAAGCTATTAAGAGATAGCCCAAATATTCAAGAGCTTCCAAAGGTGAGTTTTACGCATACGAAGGCTTCGGAGTTTAAGATCAAAGAACAGCCTATGGAACTTTGTCTGTCTACTATGGAATCAACGCTGTGTGTTTTGGAATTGCTTACCTTACAAGGGAATGAAAAACTTTCTGTTACTCAGTTAAAGGGTTTCTTGGAACCTTTTACTAAGATGGTTGAGTATCAGCTTGAGTGTATTAAAGTTGAGAAGAAATCTCCTCGGTTTAGGATATAGGACTCACTTCTTTGCATATATACTTTGATTCTAATATTTAATATAAAATATTAAAAGTCTAACGGACTCTTAACACTGTCTTTATTTAACTCTTTAACAATATGTGTATAAATCATTGTAGTTTCAACCGACTTATGTCCAAGCAGTTCTTGAATAGAACGTAGGTCAACTCCGGCTTGTAAAAGATGAGTTGCGTAGGAGTGTCTGAATGTATGTGAAGTGACGCGTTTGTTTAGTTTAGACTTACCAGCTGCAACCTTTATATTTCTGCCCAAGGTCTTTTCATGCATATGATGTCTTCGTAGCACACCGCTGCGGGGATCTTTAGAAATCTTATCCATTGGAAATAAGAACTTCCACTTTAGTTCTACTTTTGTATTAGGTGACTTTCTTTCTATTGCATGGGGTAAGTAAACACTACCAAATCCTTCTTTAATATCTTTTTCATGAAGCAAAGAAACTTCTTCAACTTGTTTAAGCAACTCTTCTTTTAGCTTTAAAGGGAGTGGAATCGTTCTGTCTTTTAATGACTTGCTATCAAACACATAAACTTTACCATATCCAAAGTCAATATCTTTAATTCGTAAGTTTAAAACTTCACTCATACGAAGACCACAACCATACATAAGACGCACCACAAGCTTATAGATTCCTTTTAACTCAAATATAACTATTTTGACTTCGTCCTTCGTTAAGACAACCGGAATATGTTTTCTCTCTTGTGCTCTTAGCGCTTGTATATTCCAATCACTCATATCGATCCCTAAAACTTCTTTATATAAAAAGAGAAGTGCAGAAAAAGCTTGATTCTGAGTAGAAGGGGAAACTTTTTTATGAGTAGCTAGGTGCGTTAAAAAAGATTCTATTTCACGCTTTTGCATATCTACGGGATGCCGTTTACCATGAAAAAGGATGTAGTGCTTAATCCAAAAGACATAAGTTTTCTCAGTAGAAAAGCTATAATGCTTAAACCTAATCTTATCTCGAACAATATCTAATAACTTCTTTTTTTGTTGCATAATCCACTCCTCACGCTTAAGGGACATAATGTCCTTTTAATGGGTACTTCACGAATTAACTCAACACTATGTCCATTTAATACTGAATAAGCGGGTAAAAAGGACATTATATCTTTAAGTATAATGACGAAAAAACACAAATATAACGATTTATATGTCATATTGACATGTTTTTATTAATTATCAGACATTTATTATGTCCCTTATTTGTTATGCTACTAGTTAAATTCGCTATAATTGGATTGAATAAAGAGTTATATGAGGCCTACGGCAGGTAATCCCCAAATAATCATCAAAGATATGACAAATTGACATAAAACATCAAGATATTTCATATCAGTGGCAAACTTATATTATGTGTAAACTACACGAGCAAACAAGTAAAC
>NZ_JAEMVE010000211.1 GCF_029216045.1 Sulfurimonas sp. MAG313
AAGTTTAATTCTATTTTCAAACGCGCAACTATGCTTGAAGGATATGGTCTGAGCGAATGTTCACCTGCGGTGGCTATTAATCCTATTACTAAACAAAAACCACTTTCTATTGGTTTGCCTTTATATGGTTATGAAGTCAAAATAGTAGATGAAGAGATGCTTGAGGTCCCTACTGAAACTGTGGGTGAACTGATTGTAAAAGGTGACTGTGTGATGATGGGGTATTGGAAGCGTCCAACTGCAACAGATGAAACTATAATAAATGGTTGGATTAAAACAGGTGACCTTGGTAAGGTTGATGATGAAGGGTATATATACATAGTAGATAGAAAAAAAGATCTTATCATTTCAAAAGGAATCAATATTTATCCAAGAGAGATAGAAGAAGTGCTTTATTTACATGCTTCTATTAAAGCAGCCGCTGTAATTGGAATTAAAGATGACAAAAGTGGAGAAGTCCCTGTTGCTTACATTGAATTGGACCCAGATGAAGCAAGCTTAACGGAATCAGCTGTCAAAATCTATCTGAAACAGCATCTCGCAAATTTTAAGATACCAAAAAGTGTATATTTCTTAGAAGAACTTCCAAAAACTGCAACAGGAAAAGTACTCAAACGTTTACTGAAAGAAAACCATTAATTAAAAAAAACTATTGCTTACTAAGTTTCTTTATTCTATTCTTATCATATAGAGTGAGGGCTTAAGCATAATACTATTGTAAAAAAAGTAAGAAGAAACTTTTTATTTTAGTCCCCCCCTTTAAAATTTTTAATCTAAGAAGGAGTACATTATGCATGTAGCTCATGAAAGAAGAACACAACATCCAAATGCAGTGACTCCCTTTTTATTTGAAGGATTAGAATTATTATTGATATGGATAGTGTTTGGTATTATAGAAGGCACATTAAATGTATCTGGCTGGAGTATTATGTCCTACGGTTTAAGCCTAATATGGATGGGATATACAATCTCAAAGTTATTAAGAGTATTAAAGCGTCAGCAAGAACATAAATACTAAGGCCCTAAATAGAAAAATCTAAGACAAAAAACTAAGTAAAATGTGCAATTTCCAAAGAAATTTAAAATTCTTCCCCCAAGCTCTTGACATTGCTTTGCTAATGTCCTATAATTCCCGTCCACAAACACAGAGACTTAATGTTTAAGCTCACTAACCGCGAGGTTTAAAGAGGTTTGAGATCATTGAAAACTAAGTAGAAGACGTTAGATGAATAATCTAAGAAACGTCTTTTTATAAGACAAAACAAACACAAAAAGAGAATCAGGTCAAACTGATTCTTGCAAATAAGAGTTACAATTAATTGTAGCTCTGCAACGTTGTTTACAATTTATTGTAAATGACACCTATTTATTTCAGCCAGAGATTTTAAATCTTGGGTCAAAATGGATGAAACTTTTCAATTATGGAGAGTTTGATCCTGGCTCAGAATGAACGCTGGCGGCGTGCTTAACACATGCAAGTCGAACGGTAACAGGAGAGCTTGCTCTTGCTGACGAGTGGCGCACGGGTGAGTAATGCATAGGTAACGTGCCCCTTAGTCTGGGATAGCCACTGGAAACGGTGATTAATACTGGATACTCCTTCTCTCTTAATGAGAGTTGGGAAATTTTTTAGCTAAGGGATCGGCCTATGTTGTATCAGGTAGTTGGTGGGGTAAGAGCCTACCAAGCCAATGACGCCTAGCTGGTCTGAGAGGATGACCAGCCACACTGGAACTGAGACACGGTCCAGACTCCTACGGGAGGCAGCAGTGGGGAATATTGCACAATGGAGGAAACTCTGATGCAGCAACGCCGCGTGGAGGATGACACATTTCGGTG
>NZ_JAEMVE010000029.1 GCF_029216045.1 Sulfurimonas sp. MAG313
AAAGAAAGCCACCCGCAGGGAAGCGATTAGAGGCACGACTTTAGCACCTAAATACTTTTGAAGCTATTCATAGCTCCTTCAAGTCTTTATGCACTAAATCCATACCTCTAATCACTTTTCTTTATTTGACTGTTTAGTTAGTGGTGTAATAGACTCAAAAACAGAACCTAAAATAAACATTATGAAAGATGGACCGTATGAGGTTGAGGGCATAGACTTAGACGGTTTTGAGTCACCCACAAACTTTTGCCCAAGTAAATACACCTTATGCCGCTGTGTTTTTTCAAAAAATAAACCTTATTGTGATTATTCCCATTCCTATCACAACTGGAAAGACTAAAGATCTAAGGCATACTCTTTTAATGTTTCTAAATCTATAAGATCAAGCATAGCCTTATGGGTAGAATGAATAAAGATTTTAGGGGCATGGCCGTCTTTTACGGCTTGAACAAATCGTGGTCCTGAAAGGCACCAAGACTGTCCTGGCTGAACACCTGGAAAGTTATACTGAGGCATGGGAGTTGAAATATCATTTCCTGCTTGTTTAGAGTATTCTAAAAACTCTTTTGTTGCATAAATACAAACCGCATGAACGCCGGGATTATCTGGTCCGCTATTGCAAGAATCATCTCTATAAAAACCTGTTTTTGGGTCTAAACTACAAGGTTCAAGAGGACCACCTAGTGCGTTTATTGCTTCATACATTTTAGACCTTTTCTTTTGATATCTTCTTAATGGCATTGTAGCAGGTTTATTCATACTTTTTACATGTATACTGTTAGTTATGAATGTCCCTAAAAAAATTCAAATTGCCTTATTAGCCTTAGCCACTATGGGCGTAATGTCGGGGGTGTCTATTGTCGCGAGTTTACCTCTTATCTCACATCATTTCTCAGGGGTTCAAGATATTGAGTTTCTTTCTAAGTTATTATTAACTATTCCTTCCATTATCGTAGCATTGTTTGCTCCTATTTCTGGCATTGTTATTGATAAGGTGGGTAGATTAAAACCCTTGTCCTTAGGTGTTGTTTTATTTGTTTTAGGGGGAAGTTCAGGATATTATCTAGATAACTTTTACCTTATTCTAATAGGACGGGCAATACTAGGCTTATCTGTGGCCTTAATTATGACTTCTTCAATGGCCTTAGTTGGGGACTGCTTTCAAGATAAAGCACGTGAACAGTTTATGTCACTTCAAGGGATGGTTGTGGGTCTTGGAGGTGTGGTTTTTGTTTCATTAGGTGGATATTTAGCCCACTTTGGATGGAACTATCCTTTTTTAATTTATGCCTTACCTATTATGTTTATACCCATCTTTTTGAGTGCTTTTAAAGGGATAAAGAAACATCAAAAAACTCAAGAACTAGATGCTTTAGAAGATAAGGCTAGACTTTTCCCTGTATATCTAACAGGTTTTTTTTCTATGTTGCTTTTTTATATGCTTCCCACCCAAATGCCTTATCTTGTTATCAATGACCTTGGAGGAACGCCGAGTGATATAGGTCATTTCATTGCCTTTGCAATGCTTATTAATGCATTTGTTGCAAAACAATATAGTCGCTTGAGGAATCACTTTTCTTTTCAAGGAATCTTTGTGATAACGTATGTATTTTTTGCCATAGGCTTGTTTATCATTTCGAAAGTAACTATGCCTAGTCAAATGTATTTTGCCTCACTTTTTATGGGGGTTGGTTTCGGACTTGTGATTGTCAATATTAATGTGTGGTTATTGTCCTTAGTACAAGCACATAAGAGAGGAAGGGCTATTGGACTGCTTACCTCTAGCTTCTTCCTTGGGCAATTTTTTTCACCCATACTCTTTGAGCCTATAGTTTCACAGATAGGTATCCAAGGACTGTTTTTCGTAGTTTCTATGCTTTGTTTTGTTATTGCAGGGGCTCTTTATATTTTTACAGTGATTAAAAAAGCTTCTGGAATATAATTTTGAGTATTGCTATGGGATGGCAATATGTTATAATTATAAATAAAAGAAGGAGAAGCTTATGACAAAATTATTAGATAGTGCTATTAATGAAATACAAGACTTACCTGAACTTGAACAAAATATTATGGCTAAATTTATCTTAGATGAAATTCATTCTGAAAAAAAATGGGATGTAAGCTTTTCAGATAGTGAAAATTTATTGGCCTCTTTGGCAGATGAAGCATTAGACAGTTTAGAAGAAGGAACAACAGAACAACTTAATATTGATAAATTATGATTTCTTTAATTACACCAAAGTGGAAAAAAAGTTATAAAACACTTCCTTCAAATATAAAAATAATAGCCAAAAAACAATATAAATTTTTTAAAGTTGACCCTCATTATGCCAGTTTACATTTTAAACGTATTCACTCAAGTAAAGCAATTTATTCAGCACGTATTAATAAAGACTATAGAACATTAGGTCTTATAAAAGACAGCTCAATAATCTGGTTTTGGATTGGCAAACATGATGAATATGATAAACTCGTAAAATCATTTTAAAACTACAATATTACAAAAATTCAACAAGAGAATCTTATGCAAACAATTACAGAACAATTTTTATCACTTGGTTTAGATAACCCTTTAGATATCAGCGATAAGCAACTTACCTTACTTGACATTAGTTTAGATAAAAAAGAATTATGGTTTGAACTTGCCTTAGGCAAAAGTATTTCGGATGCAAGAGCGGAGCTTTTTGTCTTACTTAAAGATATTAAGGCAAAGAGTAATCAAGAAAAGGTTATTCAAAACTATAAGGCCTTGCAGGTGTTTCGAAAAGGCGAAAATGTGGGGGAAGAGAAGACTTCGCTTAGAGCAAAGAGCAAAGAGCAAAGAGACAAAAAGAAAGAGCCTATTATTCCTACTTCGGGTGATGTTACTGTTTATTGTGATGGGGGTTGTTCTCCTAATCCTGGGGCTTCTGGTTCAGGAGTGGCTATTTATAGAGCAGGGCAGGTAAGTGAACTTTGGTTTGGCTTGTTTGAGACGAATGGAACTAATAACACAGCAGAACTTAATGCCCTTTACGAGTCTCTTTTAATAGCACAAAAAGAATCTGAACTTGGAAATAAGGTAGAAATTAAGTGCGACTCTATGTATTCTATTAACTGTATAAAGACGTGGGCTAAGGGTTGGGAATCTAAGGGATGGACTAAAAAAGGTGGAGAGATTAAAAACCTTGAGATTATCAAGAAAGCTTACTCCTTATATAACACTATTTCTTCCAAGATATCTTTGTCTCATATCAAAGCCCACGCAGGAGCAGAAGGAAATGAACTAGCCGATAGAATGACCCACCATACACGACACACTAAAGAAACCATGTTTGTGAAGTATGAAAAAAGTTTAGATATAAATGAGATATTAAAAATGTATTAAGGACAGCTCTAAAAACCCTATGATACAATGCCATTAAAACATGTAATGGATATATAATGACAGAAAAGACATATATTAAGGGTAAAGATAAAGACCTAGAATCTACGATTAAAACGATGAAAGAAAAACTCCTTGCCATTGGTATACATGTTGAAGCTTCTTCTGTCTTAAATCCTGTTCCTTATGTTCATTCTTTGCATATTCACGATAGTGATTATAGGATGATGTTCACCAATGGGAAGGGCGCTTCTAAGCTGTCTTGTGAGGCTTCTGCTCTTGGAGAATATTTTGAAAGATTGTCTTGTAATTATTTTTTTGCGGATTATTATTTAGGTGAATATTTTGCAAAGGCTGATTTTGTACATTATCCTAATGAAAAATGGTTTACTTACGAGGAAGAAGATGATGATATGCCAGAAGGTCTTTTGGACGAGAAGCTTTGGTTGCATTATGACCCTGATGAAGAGTTAGAACCTTGTGAAATCTTTGATACCAACTCAGGGGTAGGGGAACGTGGTATCTGTGCTCTTCCTTTTACTAGGCAAAGCGATAACAAAGAAATATATTTTCCTGTAAACATCATTGGAAATATATATGTTAGTAATGGAATGGCTGCGGGTAATACTAAAGAAGAAGCACGAGTACAAGCGCTTTCGGAGATTTTTGAGAGATACGCAAAAAACAAGATTATAGCCGAAGGTATTTGCTTGCCTTTAATCCCTCAAGAGGTTCTATCTCGTTTTCCTCATATATTAGAATCTATCAAAAAGCTAGAAGATGAAGGTTTTTCTCTGCGTATTTGTGACGCAAGTCTTGGAGGAATTTATCCCGTTATCTCTGTGACACTTATTAATCCAAAAGATGGTTCTGTATTAGCGTCTTTTGGAGGTCATCCATGTTTTGAAGTAGCTCTTGAACGAACGGTAACTGAACTTCTTCAAGGACGAAGTTTAGATATGTTAAATGATTTTCATGCCCCTTCTTTAAGTCTAGATGAGGTGGCTGATCCTCAAAATATTGAAGAACATTTTATTAATTCTACGGGACTTATTGCTTATGAATTTTTTAAAGAAGAAGCCGATTATGACTTTGTAGATTGGAATTTTGATTCAAGTACCTCAGAAGAATTTGAGCATCTGTCTAAGGTGATACAAGGTAATGACTTTGATATTTATATAGCAGATTATGATCACTTAGGGGTATATGCATGTAGGATAATTGTTCCAGGTATGTCAGATATTTATCCTGTTGATGACTTACAATGGTCCAATAATAATGAAGGTGCGCACTTTAGAGAGGCCATCTTAAATCTTAAAAACCTAGACAATGATGAACTTGAAGAGTTTTTTGACGCTCTTGAAGAACTCAATGATATGACAAAGGTATGTGAGTTTATAGGGGTTGTTGCTGATCCTAACACGGTATGGCAAAGATTACAAATGGGAGAGTTAAAACTTATGACAGCCCTTGCCTTAGGCGAGAGTGAACAAGCAAAAGAATATAACACTTGGGTGCTACAAAGTTTAAGTTTAGATGATGAAAGAACCCGTTTTCATAGATGTTTAGAAATCATGTTAGACATTAAACTCGATAAAGAAAAAGACTTCAAAAGTTATGTACGTTCTTTATCTCAAATGTACGGGGAAGAGGTGTTACAAAATTGTGTGGATATTATAAATAAAAAAGAAAACTTTTTTGGATTACATTCTCCTGGCTTATCATTAGACGGGTTTGTAAATCACAATAAGCTCTTAGAAGGGTATGCAAAACTCCATAAGGCTAAGGCTCAATAAAGAGTTAGATTTTTAGTTTATCTTGTATTTTAATGATGGGGTTTTTGATTTTATTACTTAAATCATCAGACACCCCATCCATCATATGATTAAGCCTACTAAAGTGTATTTTTGCTTTAACAAGCTTTAAAACATCCCACATAGGCAAGATAGCTATAAGCGTAAGACCTAGACCTAGCCATAGCCATAGCCAATAATCTTCTAATAAAACAATGGTCGTCACTGTAAAAAGAACGACAATGCTTATGCCTCTAAAAATGTTTGTTACAACAATTTCATCCCAACTATCACTTTCTGTCATAAGGTCTATAAGAGAATCATTTCCAGTATTGTGCATCTATAATTTCCTCAGGCTTTTTTAATAAGCGTTTTAACAGACGCCATCTATATGGATAATAGCAATTTTAATTCCCTTTCTTAAAAAGTTGTCTTGACTAATTGGGGTGCTATAAGAGATGGCAAAAAAATCATGAGAAGCAAAGTTAGAGAAATTGCAAATTCTATAGGTTTCGTTTGGTTAGAACGAGTTATTATTGGAACTGTATCCTTTGTAACAGGAGAGTATAAAACTCTCACAAAAAAAACTAAAAAATCTATGGATTTAGGAACAGGAATATTAAGTCCTGATGATTTTTGGCACTTATAAAATGAAGCTATAGCAGATACAAAACAAAACTAATATAAACTATCTATAAATATTTAAAACCATAACGGCTTGACAAAATATCACTTTTTGCACTACAATTGTGTATACAGATAGAAAAGGATATTTTATGAAACAAGCAATTAATATACGATTAGAAAAAGATGTTGTTCAGACCCTTGATGAATATGCACAAGAACTTGATAAAACAAGAACAAGCCTTGTTGAAAAAGCAATTGAATTGTACTTTGATAAGCTTGATGAAATGATTGCAGATAAAAGAATTGATAATTTAAAGTCAGGAAAGACAACAGTTGTTCCATTAGAAGAAGTTTTTAGAAAAGCTGGTATTAATGTATAAAGTTGCATTTGATAAAGATGCAGAAAAAGAATTTTTAAAACTAGATACAAAAGTTCAAAAACTCGTTTCATCCAAAATCCTAGATTTACAATCAGGAAATTTCACCAATGATAAGCAACTAAAAGGAAAGCATAAAGGGAAATTTAGAAAAAGAGCTGGTGATTATAGAATAATATATCTAAAAGAAAATGACTACTTAGTTATTTCACTGATTAGAATAGCTCATAGAAAAGAAGTGTATTAAACTTATAACAAATTCGAGAGACTGTGAAAAAAACACAGCCTAAAGCTCTCAATAATCTCTAAAAAACTTAAACTATCAAGCCAATTTCTTAGAAAATTGTACCCTAAAAATATATTGTAAAAAATTGGCCATATAAAGCCGAAACATAGCGATATAAAGAGCTATTTCTTCTCTTATATCGCTTAAGTCTCCATCTTTGATGGCTATTAATAACTTTTTAAACAGAGCTATCCCGATAAGGTTAAGTAGACGCTTGAAATTATAGGTAAACATGATGAGTGCGTTTTCACCTTGGACCTTCTTTTTACTTCTGACTAAGAGTAGAGTAAGAAAAGCATACAATAAAACAAAATTAGTTGATATGCCAAGAGTAGCAAGAGCCTTAGCAGACGAGCAAATATACCATATAATCAACTGAGGAAATAGATGAGATAAGATACTTCATGATGAGTATCCTCTCCAGTGTTGTGCATCTATAAATTTCTCAGGCTTCTTTTATAAATAGCTTAAGAGACGTCATTTGTTTGAGTATAAGCATTTTAATATCCGTGCAGTAAGATTTCAAGTAAGAATTGAGCACCACGATCTGTATTATGAACAGATAAGGTTCCATGAAGTTTTTGAGCAATTTGCATACTCATATACAGACCTATTCCTGTTCCTTCTCCATCTGCTTTAGTGGTGATATCTGGTTTGAAAATATCGTTTATTACCGATTCTGGAATTCCTCCCGCATCATCTTCTATCTCAAGGTTGACATGATTGTCTTCTTTATAGAAATTGATGTAAATGTTTCTATCTTTGAGTTCTCTTTCGTTAAAGGCATCTTTGGAATTATTGATAATGTTTAATACCAAATGTTTAAACTCATTTTCTATACCATGAATTAGAAGTTCATTATCACTTTCTATGTGCACATTTATATTGTTTTTGATAAATTCATCATTTACTAAAAGTAAGACAGATTGTAAAGACCGTTTGATTCCAAAACTTTTAGCTTCTTTGTTGGGTCTAAAGAAGTTTCTAAATTCACTAAGGGTGGTGACCATATGAGAAATTTGAGTTTGTATGTCTTCAGTGACTTCATCAATATAGGCTTGATCAACATCCCCATCTTTAAAATCACTTTGGAGCATATCTGACATTAAAGACAAGGCATTAAGGGGTTGCTTCCATTGATGAGCTGCTGCGTCCATCATCTCCCCCATAGCTGCCATTTTGGCTTGTTGCTCATACATTTTATGACTGTTCTCTCGTATCTTAATCTCTTCGTCAATTTTATGTTCAAGATGCTTATTTAAGGTTGCAAGTTCATTTTGTGAGGATTCTAAACTTTGTTTAGAATTTTCTAAATCTTTTTGACGTTTATCACTACGAAATAAAATTTCATCAAGTATTCGATTTACATCAGGATGGTGAGGGTTGGTACGTACTTCATTAATAAGATCTTTAGTGTCTAAGTTTGCATAAGCACCCTCAGGATTTGTCCGCCGCTTAATAGTAGGATTGGTCTTTGCAAAAGGATTTGTCATCATTATAAGTCATTATAGCAAAAAAATAAATATTTTTAAAAGACGGGAGATTTTATTAGAAAATATTTAAACAGAAGAGAAAAGTTTTTTTCTCTTCTGTAAAAAAGGCTAAGCCTTTTTTAGCACTGGTAAGTAGTCTTAAACTCGTAAGCTGTAGGACGACCTTCATCAGGCCAGATTTGACGCTCAAACATATAATGTTGGTAAGCATCAATAAACTCTTGTGTAAACACAGGCTTAAGGAAGTCATTATCACCGATAAGACCCTCAACAGCAGAACGTAATGTATGAGGCATTTGAGGAATGTTCTTTTCACGAATTTCGTCTAAAGAAAGTTCAAATAAATCTTCATCCATTGGACCAACAGGAACAGTCTTTTGTTGGATACCATCAATACCAGCCATCATCATTACTGCGAATGCTAGGTAAGGATTAGCAGTTGAATCTGGGAAACGCATTTCGATACGAGTAGCACCTTCACCTGCACCCCAAGGGATACGACAAGCAGCAGAACGGTTTTGAGAAGAATAAGTAAGAATACTTGGAGCTTCGTAACCTGGAATAAGACGCTTGTATGAGTTAGTTGATGCATTTGTAAATGCTGAAACTGCGTGAGAGTGCTTGAAAATACCACCCGCGTAGTTAATCGCCATGTCAGAAAGGTTACCGTAAGCACCTTCGTTATAGAAAAGGTTTTTACCATTTTTCCAAAGTGATTGGTGAACGTGCATACCATTTCCATTATCACCATAAAGTGGCTTAGGCATAAATGTAGCCGTCTTACCATTAAGGTGAGCAATCATCTTAACAACATATTTGTATTTTTGAACATTATCAGCAGCACCGATGATGTCAGAATAAACGATTCCGATTTCACCTTGACCTTGTGCAACTTCGTGGTGACCAAGAACAACTTCAAGACCAACTTGCTCTAACACTTGCATCATTTCAGCTCTCATATCAACAGCAGAGTCAGTAGGCTGAACT
>NZ_JAEMVE010000212.1 GCF_029216045.1 Sulfurimonas sp. MAG313
ACCCGCAGGGAAGCGATTAGAGGCACGACTTTAGCACCTAAATACTTTTGAAGCTATTCATAGCTCCTTCAAGTCTTTATGCACTAAATCCATACCTCTAATCTCTTTTCTTTATTTGACTGTTTAGTTAGTGGCGTAATAGTTAAAGAGTTAAACAAAGATAGTGTTAAGAGCCCATTAGACTTTTAGAATGAATATTCACCTCTAAGAATGAATCTCCACTTATTTATCTTGCTTACCAACAGAGTTATTTAGCTAAATGGAGACATGTCCCCGTGGAAAAGTTCATGACTATACTTGTATTAAATGAAGGTTTAGTGTCAAAAAATGATTAAGATGATAGAAAAGGCTAGATTGTTAAAAGAAATGAAGTAAATAAAGATTTTGAGGGAACAAAAAAGAAAAAGGGTTTTCTCATTAGCGAAGCGACCACTTTCCCTTAGGCGAAGCGGAACGATTTAAATAAGACAAAGTCTTATTTAAATAATGCCTCAAGAGAATCAATACCTTCTTTTTCTTCTTCAATTTCACCAGATTCAGAAGTAACGGCGCCTTCTTGTTCTTCAAGTTCTATAGAATAACCTGTAAGCATAGAAGCTAAACGAATGTTAATACCGCTTCGTCCAATAGCCTTTGATTTTTGATCAGCAGGTAAGATAACCTTTGCTTTTTTATCCGCACCTTCTTCGGTTGCTTGGATAACAACAGAAGAGATGATAGCCGGACTCATGGCTCGTGATATAAAAAGCTCTGGAATATTTGTGTATTCCACACAGTCAATATTTTCACCATTTAACTCGTCAGATACTGCGTTGATACGTACTCCTTTTACACCAACCGTTGCACCAACTGGGTCAACCTTTGGGTGGGTAGAATACAAGGCAATTTTGGCTCTTTCTCCTGGGATACGCGCTGAATGCTCAACAATAACAGCTTCATCATTAATCTCAGGTACTTCAAGACGTAAAAGTTCTTCTAAAAATTTAGGACTTGTTCTTGAAAGCTCAATAATCATCCCCTCATTTTTATCAACGGTTACACGACGAACCACCGCTTTTAAAATCTCACCAGGCTTAAATATCTCACCTTTGATACGGCTTTTCATAGGTAAAACAGCACGCATTTCATCAAGTTCTACAAAGGTACTTTGTTGAGCATCAACACGTGTTACTCGTCCTGAAATAATAGTACCAACCTTGTTTTTGAACTTATCATAGAGTTCATCTTCTACTAAACGTTGGATATGAAACTCAATTTCTCTATACAGTTGACCCGCAGCAGTACGTCCATAATCTTCTAGTTTATGCTCATACTGCAGTTGATCTTCTATTTCTACATCTTCATCAAGTTCTTTGGCTTCACTTAATGAAATGTACGCTTCTGCTAGTTCACCCTCAAGTTCAGGTGCATCATCTTTTACAACAGTAATGATTTGAAAAATACTTGCGGCCTTAGTTTCTTGGCTAAATTCTACTTCATATTCAAAATGATCAGATATAACGCGTTTAGCGGTTTGGATAAAGGCAGTTTTAAGTGCTACCTTTACTTTATCAGGGTCTAAGCCTTTTTCATGTGCAATTGAGTCAATTATATCTACGATTTTTTCCATGTTTAAATCCTTACTAGTTTAGTAACATTGATAAGTTTATATTTGGGAAGAAGATTCATCCGCTAAGGCTCCGTATAGAGGGGCTTGCTAAATCTTATCAAAAGTAATAAAAGTATACTAAAACAAGGCTTAATAAGGACTTTAGTAAATAAAAGATATAATCGCGTTATTATAAAAAACATGGAGAATGAACATGGAATTAAAACTAGTACGTGATACAGCAGAGGGTAAACCAAAGAAAACAGACCTAAAAAAGGTTGAGGCCATAGTTGCTAAGGGTAATGGCACAGCTATTATTTATTTTGATAGAGATAACTCTCATAAAGACCTAATCGCCTTAGGTGAGCACTTTGAAAACACTGAAAAAAGCTTTTACATGAGAGAAGTTCGTTATGGTCTTAATGACAATGATTATATGTATGAAGTACACGTATTATAAGACCTTATCTAGTACAAAATAAAAGAAGCTAAATGAAGACTGTATTTATTGAAACACTTGGTTGCGCTATGAATGAGCGTGATACTGAGCATATGATCGCTGAATTAAGTGAAAAAGAAAATTATGTACAAACGGATGATTCAGATAATGCGGATCTGATTATTATCAACACGTGCTCGGTGCGTGAACGTCCTGTACATAAGCTTTTTTCTGAACTTGGTGGTTTTAACAAAAGAAAGAAACCTGGTGCAAAGATTGGGGTCACAGGGTGTACCGCTTCTCATCTTGGAAGAGATATCATTAAACGTGCGCCTTATGTTGACTTTGTTTTGGGTGCACGAAATGTGTCTAAGATTACAGAAGTGATTCATAAACCTAAGTCCGTTGAAATTGATATTGATTATGATGAGTCTCAGTTTGCCTTTAAAGAATTTCGTGGTTCTTCTTATAAGGCGTATGTAAATATTTCTATAGGATGTGATAAGGCATGTACTTTTTGTATTGTGCCTAAAACACGTGGAGATGAGATTTCTATCCCTGTGGACTTGATTTTAAATGAATGTAAAAGAGCGAGTGAAGCAGGGGCCAAAGAGATTTTTCTTTTAGGCCAAAATGTAAACAATTATGGTCGTCGTTTTTCAGGTGACCATGAAAAAGTTAGTTTTGCTCAGCTTTTAAATCGTATATCAAAGATTGACACGGTGAAGCGTATCCGTTTTACATCGCCACACCCTTTTCATATGGATGATGAATTTATGCAAGAATTTGCAAGCAATCCTAAGGTTTGTAAGTCCATGCATATGCCTTTACAAAGTGGTTCTTCAGAGATATTAAAGATGATGAAACGTGGATACAATAAAGAATGGTTTTTAGAACGTGCTCAAAAACTTCGAAATATGGTACCTGATGTTTCTATCTCAACAGATATCATTGTGGCCTTTCCTGGTGAAAGTGACACACACTTTGAAGAAACTATTGATGTACTAAAGCAGGTTCGTTTTGAACAAGTATTTTCATTTAAGTACTCACCTAGACCACTTACTGAAGCCGCTCTTATGACAAATGAAGTAGATCCTGAAATCGCTTCTGAACGTCTTGCTTACCTTCAAGGTTTTCAAAATTCTATCACAGATGAGTTAGCAGACACTCGTCTTGGTAAGGTATATGAAGTGTATTTTGAAGAACAAAGAGATGGTGGCTTTGTATCTGGGCGAAGTGATAACAATATCGTTATAAAAGTCCTAGGAGATGCAAGTCTTTTAGGAACCTTTGCTAAGGTTAAAGTAACGAAGGTTGGACGTATGTCTCAAGTGGGAGAAATTATTGTTTAAAACCTTGTCTCGTAAATTAGCCATGGTTTTAATCCCTTTTATAGGGTCCCTTCTAATCCGATTGATTTATATGACAACCAAGCGTACCTTCCATCCTCCCAAAAATATTCCAGATGAACCTTGTGTTATTGGCTTTTGGCATGGGGATCTTTTAATGCAACCTTTTTCATATTTTCATTGGAAAAAAGACCCTAAGATAGCCGTGATGATATCCGATCATTTTGATGGTGAAATCCTTGCTCGAACTATGAGCTACTTTGGTTTAGAAACAGTGAGAGGGTCCTCTAGAAAGGGCGCGGCAAGAGCCTTAATACAGGCAATAAAAAAGGTTAAAGATGGATACGACCTTGGACTGACTCCAGATGGACCAAAAGGACCTCGTTTTTCTATGTCCGATGGCGTTGTTGCTATTTCTCAAAAAGCAGACTGTTACATAGTCTTACAAACCTGTGTGCCGGATAGATATTGGCAGTTAGGCTCATGGGATAAGTTTGTCATCCCGAAGCCTTTTTCGCATATACATTTTTATTGTGAGGAACCTTTTAAGGTAACGGGTATGGATATGGAAGAAGCAAAACAGCTTATTCATGATAAACTAATGAAAAATAGTATCACAACCTAAGCCGAGTGTCTTCTCATGGGAGCTGTCTGTTTAAGCAGTAGAAGTTTAGGTTCTTACAAGCGCTAAAGGAAAATCATGGCAAAACCTATTGGACGTTATAAGTCTTGGTCTCTTTTTACTCTCGTTCTTTTACTGCTTATGGGATCTTATTTTGCCTTTAATCCTTCTTATCAACTTTCTGTAGAATCTAAGTTTTATTATTCAATGTCGGATTATGAGAAGGCCTATGACCTTTCTTCAGAAGCCTATGAAATGGAACCTTATAACCGAATGGCTAGATCGGTTATGGTGCAGTCACAATACGCCTTACGATATGTGCACTATAATGAAGAATCGCAAAAGTATCTTGAAAAAATAGCGAGCTACGCGAATCAAGAAAAAATATCTAGACCTGAGCAAATTCGTATCAAGATGATGTGTGACATTATGATAGATAAACATAATAAAATGCAACCTACTATTTTAATAGATAAAGACCTAGTTAAAGAGGCCCGAGAAAACTATAAAAGGTTTAAGAAGTTAAATGAAAACCTTGCTGAAGTCTTATAAACTCCCTTTTTTAGATTATCTAAGTGATATACGTGGATATTCTGACCTAACCGTTAAGACCTACGCCTTAGTCATTGATGAAGCTTTTAAGAGTATAATTTATGAAGAAAATATTTTAAATTTAAATCCTTATCGTTTGAAAATCGCCTCTTTAAATGCTAAAACTATTTCAAAAAAACTATCCGCCCTTAGGAGTTTTGTGAAGTTTATGCAAGAACGAGGTGAAAAGCTTTCTTTAAAAGGCGATAGCTCTATAAAGGTGCCTAAAACTCTTCCTAAACCTCTTTCTCATACACATATAATGCAAGCTCTGTCTCAAGCTGATGAAGATGAGGAACTCATAGTAGTTATGTTGTATACCCTCGGTTTGCGTATTAGTGAACTTTCTTCTGTTGAGCTAGATAAGATAGAAAATGAATGGATTATTGTACGAGGAAAAGGAAATAAACAAAGACAAATCCCCTTATTGAAAATTACAAGTGAGTTAATTCAGAAGTATAAGAATAAAAAATCACCAACTCACTTTCTTTTTGAAAAAAATGGAGCTAAATTAAGCGAAAATACTCTAAGATATAAGTTAACAAAATTGTTCAAAAAAATAGGGATACATGCAACACCTCATATGTTAAGACATTCATATGCAACGAGTTTATTAAACAATGATGCACGTATTGCCGATGTTAGTGAACTATTGGGACATTCATCTATGGCAACGACTCAGATATATACAAAACTAAGTAGTTCTATCAAAATGAAAAATTATCAAGCGGCGCACCCCTTAGCGTTAGGAGAAAAATGAAACTGTCTGGTCTACTTAAAAATATATATCAGCAGGTTTTTATTGGCATAGTTGTGCAGAGTTCTAATATGAAAGTCTGTATACAAATGTTTAAGGGAAATAAACTTCAAAAAGAGTTATCAAGAAATTTTGAAATAACACAAGGGAATCCTAGCCTAGAAGCGAATAATTTCATTCGTATGTATATGGATGAATCCCCCTTCCATTATCTTAGTATTTTAAATGACACTCTTACTCAAGGTGCTATCCCTACATGCTCTATGCATCAAGCAGATGGCTTTGCTAATTTGGATTCATGTGTAAGTATTTGTAATGATAATAAATGGATGGTGTACGCGCAAAAATCTGAATTGAATGCCTTACAAAGACGATTTAGCACGAATGGCTTAGATTTTATCTTTTCACCATTTTTTATTTTGTCTAACTTCTTTTCAGATAAGGTTGAAGGACCTGCGTCACTGTTTGTATTAATTCAAGATGATTATTTGAGTTTATGTATATTTGGTGAAGGGGACTTGCTTTTTGGGAATCATTATAGTACTAAAGAGACATCCGATAAGGAAATGAACGCTGATCTTGATAGTGGCTCAGGACACGACAGTTTAGAGCTTGATGATGAGGATCTTTCTATTAATCTGGATGACTTGGATGCCTTAGACGACTTGGATGCCTTAGACGATTTGGATAATTTAGACGATCTTGATGACTTGGATGATTTAGACGACTTAGATGAGCTTGAAGACTTTGAAGAGTCTTTAAATGAAGCTGTTGAAGAGAGTGAAGTAGCCTTAGCCCAAGCCAAAACAAAATACGAAACAAAGATAGACAGTTTTTCAGGGGATTATAAACATTTCCAAATTATTCAAGCTGCCTTGCAAGAGTTTTATAATGATGAAAAAATATAATAATAAATTTGTAGAAGAAACGTATATTGCTGATGCATGTGCAAGTGGATTAGACTTAGTGAAGTTTCTTGAAGAAGAACTCTTCGTAAGCGTTTATAAACGTACTATAGACTTAGAAAAAGAGCTTATCAAGATGGCTGTAAAAGAGGCACAATATGCAGTATAGTTTTATAAAACCTCGAGCAAAAAATATCATCAGTTCTGAGTTTAAACTTCTATTTTTCTTTTTTAGTATCACCTTAGGGATGTTATTAGTTACGTATTCTTTTTTAAAAATTAAGACTATGATGTACGACAGTCATATCGAAGAAAAACTAACAAAAGGTGAGACGCTTAGGAACAATATTGTTTCTATGCATACGCAAATAGCTTCTATAAAAATGCAAGATTTACATTCAGAAGGGATTTATACTGAAAATACAGTCTTAAAAGAGAGTATTCATAATCTGTTTGATCTTGTCCCAGAAAAAATAACCTTATCTCATGCTTTGTTAAAAGAAAATGAATTAGTTTTATATGGGATAACACCAAGTAAAGAGGTGTATGAATTTTTACTTCAAGCACCACTTCGCTCTATCTTTCATCGCTCTTACACTTCTTATTATGCCATGCCTAATGGTTGGTATAGTTTTGTATCAACAAATTATCTTGACAGGCCAATTCAGTGAAAATCCATATCTCAAGACAAATGATTTATATAGTAACGTTGGCTGTTGTATTTTTATTTTTTGTATTTTTATTTGCCTTTGCCTTTTTAATTCCAAGTGGAAAAGATTACCGACTTGCTCGATTAGAAAGTAAAAAAATTTCGTATCAAACCAACAGTATCCAAGAAGAATATGATAAGGTTTTTAAACACTTTAAAGGCTTACAAAAAGACCACAGACATATCTTAAAAGCGTATAAGAATATTTTCAATCCTGAACGCTTTGTGCAGATGAATGAGAAATATTTTGAAAGCTTTAGTTTGTCTGAACTAACTCCACATGCTAGGGATGAAAACTTTGCAGTTTATGAGGTTAATACTTCTTCTTTAATTCAATCGCCTCAAGGGTTTTATGACTTTTTAGATGGGGTGAATAAAAGCGATAATATCATTGCTATTAATTTTCCTATTGATTTTAAAAGAGATGCTAACCTAATAAAGTCTTCTTTTACCATGCATGTCTATATAAGCTCAAAAAGTGATAGTAAAGAATAGGTTTAAATAGAGCAAGCCATAAACTTGGTATAAAGTATAAAAGCCATAGGATGTTTAAAAAGATAAGGTCTGAGCTTAGAGGGTATAGCGAGAAGTCTACATTCTTCTTTAAAGTCTTTATCCATAGTCTCTAAGATGTAAGGTGAAATATAATAGATACCCTGATTAAAGACGATCAAAAATTTTCGTCCAGCGATAATCTCATCCTTTTCTTTTAATTCTTGTCTTTGCGCTGAGGTGAGAATATATCCCTTAGATTTTAATATTTTATCGATATGAAAAATATCACTTCGTTTATCTCTTGTACTAATAAACAAAGATAAGTCCTCAGACTCTTTTACCTGTACTTCTTTAATAAGAGTGGATACATCTTCTTCTAAATATTTAAAACTTTGCTTGATGCCTTCAACATTATCTTTGATAAGTTCATTAACTATCTTATGGCGAAAATAGTTTCGTTTATACGATAAATCATCATTAGATTCATCATGAAACCACTGTATATGATTGTTTTTTAAAAAAGAAAGTATCTCTTCTTTTGAGCTGTTTATAAGAGGGCGAAAGAGGGTGTAGTTACTGCGTTGTTCTTTTTGTTTCATGCCTACAAGTTCAGCTGAACCTGCACCCTTAGTAAACTGCATCAACATCCATTCTAAGCGGTCTTGCAAATGGTGGGCTGTAAGTAAGTGGGTATAGCTGTGTTTTTGGATGAGGTCTTCAAAGAAGTCGTATCTAATACGTCTTGCTTCATATTCAAAATTTTGTTGTATATCAGAGGCCTTTAACAGATGGCATTGCAGGGCATACTTTTTAGCAAGGTCTTGGGCATAGTGAACTTCTTCATCTGCTTGTTGACGTAAGCCATAATGCACTATAGCTATATCAAAAGAGATATCAGCTTTTAGAAGTAAAAAGAAAAGAGCAGTTGAATCTGCTCCACCTGAAAAGGCTAGAAGAGGTTTCTTGTCTTTAAGGTAATGCAGCGATTCTAAAGGAAGAAGACTCAAAAAAGAGCCTAAGAGATAACGGTAGCGGTAAGAATATCACCTACTTTATCAGTGATGCGTGCTTGATATACTTTTCCAAATTCTAAGGTGACATCTTCACCTAGTTCATTATCATTTACATAAATTTCACCATCAATCTCAGGTGTCCAACCAAGTTCACGCGCAGAAAGAAGATACTCATGTTCATCACTTTCTCCGTCAATAACAATATCAACAGTTTTTCCAACACGTTTTTCTAAACTTTTAGACATGACTTCTTTTGCAATTTCACCCATTATTTCAGCGCGTTCATCTATCACATCTTGTGAATTTTTACCTTCTAAATCAAAGGCTGAAGTGCCTTCTTCATCTGAATAGGCGAAGGTAGAAATTCTATCAAAACCAAAAGTACGTGCAAATTCACACATCTCTTCAAAATCATCTTGGGTCTCTTGGGGATGTCCAACAATGAAAGAGGTACGTAAAAAAGCATTAGGTAAAGATTTCATATATTCTAATTGCTCTATAGTCTTGTCTTTACCAAAACCACGTTTCATTAATTTAAGCATCTTGTCTGAAATATGTTGAATGGGCATATCAAAATAGTTATGAAAAATAGGCGATTTATTTATCTCACTAAGAAGTTTTAAACTCGCCGTCGTTGGGTAAAGATAAAGAAGTCTAGCTGAACGTATGCCTTCAATCAGCTCTATTCTCTTAATAAGGTGAATAAGACCATCTTTAACATTTTTATCTCTTAAATACGAGCTTGAATCTTGAGAGATAAAAGAAAAATCATAATAGCCTTGACGCACTAAAGACTCCACTTCTAAGGCAACCATATCTAAA
Organism: Sulfurimonas sp. MAG313; assembly: GCF_029216045.1. Classification (GTDB taxonomy): domain Bacteria; phylum Campylobacterota; class Campylobacteria; order Campylobacterales; family Sulfurimonadaceae. The sequence continues at coordinate 9,291 of NZ_JAEMVE010000212.1, forward strand.
TCACGAGAATTTAGTTTTCCCTTAAATGAAGGAATGGCGCAAAATGAACAGGTCTGATTACAGCCTTCAGAGAATTTAATATACGCATGATACGAAGAACCCGTAATTACACGTTCTTCATTTCCTATTAAGTAAGTTGTCTCAGAAAAACGGCTTTGTTTCGCTGCAAGGAGCATGTCAATTTGGTCATAATCACCCACTCCCGTGAAAATATCTACTTCTTTCATGTCTTTTTGAAGGTCTTCTTTATACCGTTCACTTAAACATCCTGCCATAACAAGAAGGGAATCTTCTTTTCTTTGAGCGTGTAAGTCTAAGACCGTATTGATACTTTCTTCTTTAGCCGCGTCTATAAAGCCACAGGTGTTTACAATAATAACATCCGCTTCATCGGATGAATCGGTCATCTCAAAGTCACGAAGTTTTCCCATCATTACTTCTGTATCAACAAGGTTCTTAGTACAACCAAGTGAAACGATATGGAGCTTTTTAACGGGAATTTCTTCAGTGAAGGTAATGTTTTTATGCAATGTATTTGTCCTAATGTATTTTCTTATAGTAACGCGATTATATCTAATATAAGCCTATAATGAAGATAGTCATTTAAATTAGGACTTTAATTCAATTAATCTTTTAGTTATTTCTTGCATAAGTTGAAGACTCACTAAAGGAAATTCAATAATAAAAGATCTTAAAGAATCTCCCGATAGCTCTAAGGTAATTAAAGAGGTTTTAGCTCTTACTGTAGCTGTACGTGGAAGTCTAGAAAGTATAGATATTTCTCCAATATAATTTCCTTCATTAATAAGAGAAACTTCTTTTTCGAATGTATTTTCTAAGATGCTTACAATGGCTTGCCCTTGAACAAGAACAAATAGTGAATCTCCTTCTTGGTTCTGACTTACTAGGGTTTCACCTTTTTTAAATCGTACTTCATGCATTGTAGAAGCTAGTTTCGATATATCAAAAGATTTGATACGCGAAAAAAGCGGCACATTTTGTAAGTACGCTTCTTTTTCTATTTGAGTCATTGTCTCTGTATTATTTAGTGTTTTTAGACTGATTTCATTTACTAAAGAAGACTCATGTCCTAAGAATTTTTCAAGATTAAAAATAGAAATATTATCATGAAATTCTTGGGATATAACATATATAGCGCAGGCAATTATTTGACTTTGTGAAGAGCATAAAAGTTGCTTGAGTGTTCGTTCTAGCTCTTCTTTCGTAAAATTATCTTTATTTTTTTGATTTAAATCAAAAAGATGTAAAAATGTTTTAACAATTTCTGGATGCTTAATTTCTATATACTCTTGTAAGAGAGGTCTGTTATAGGATTCGTTAGAATGTAAGGTCTGTAATATTTTTTTTGCTTCATCTTTGTTGAAAAGTAGGGATAAAAGAACCTTTAACTCTTGCATAATGTAGATACGATTTTCATCTAAAACAAAGTACATATATTTAAACCACGTGCTGTTTTCAAAAGAAGAAGGTTGAGCTATACAGCTATAACTAATTATTTTATTGACAAGTTTATTCACTTGCTCATGTACTTGGTTGTCATGATTTATAATTTTATTAAAAATATAGCTATGTTCTTCGTCCTCAATATTAAATTTATCTTGAAGCTTATGAATATGTTTATCAAGACCTTTTGGATTATTTGTGATTAGTCTAGATAAATCAGCTTGATAATGTTGTAATTGATAGAGCTTTTCACTACTTAAATTTAGGGGATCTTGACTTAGATCGGTACAAGAACGCTTTAAAGAAGCAACTACATGTTCATGTTCTCCCTGACTAATATTGAATTTCTTTTGAAACCTTTGCACTGTGTGTATATTTTCTTTTGATAAGATACCATTAAAAAAAAGCTCCTCTATAGTTTCTTTATATATTTCAAGATGAACTTCATGGTCTTGCCTTTTACTCTCGTAGGTATAATATATTTGTTTTAAATTTTTGGATGGAAGCTTTTCCCCTGTCCAGTTTTTTATAATTCTTCTTGCGGCTGTTTCTTGGCGCATGTATTCTGGATTACGAAAAATTTCCTTGTATAAAATGGTAGACGAAAAAGCGATCAGCATAAAATGGAAAATTGCATAAGTAACAGGGTAGTGAGAATAACTTGGGGCTCCAGCAAAAATATAAAAGCTGTTAAAGGCAAAGAATGCGATGAGTACATTGACAATATGGCTAATAGTTTCTGCTTTTTCTTTTTTGTCTAAAGGTAAACTAGACAAGGCCTGCTCGAAAGTATTCATAGGGATTTTATGTAAGACTTTCTCAAGCCAAACAAACAAAATAAAGCTAAATAAGGAAAATAATAGAAGCGTTAACGGAGCTGCAATTAACAAAGGAATACTCTCAAAGAAGAAAAATCCTGCAGATAAGAGGTGTTGCCCTAGAGTTAAATGACTGACCAGCCAATCTCCAGAAAAATAATAATCCCAAGAGCCTGTTTGTAAATAATAATAAGCATAAAAACCAAAAACAAGACCAGGAAAGGAATAAATAGCAATTTTTTTCTTGTGTGTTTGTACTTCTTTCCAATAACTTGCTTCCATTCCTAAATCAGGACAGTTACTTTTACATGCACTACATGAGCTACAAGCTGAGTTGAGTTTCGTTTTATGCGAAGATAAGGTATATACTCGCTCAACAAGAGAAACGGGGCATAAAAAATTACACCATGTTTTACCTGTAAAAAAGAGACCACTTAAGAAGGCTAGTACAATAACCAAAATAAAAAATAGGCCAAGTAATTGGTTCGAGTTATTAAGAAAATAGAGTCTAAAGGTAAAGGCCATAAGAAGTGCACTAAACTGAACGAGATACATATTAGTCTCAAACCATGGGGATATTTTATGTTTTTTAAATGATGCTAATTGAATATACTGAGTAAGCTTTGCAAAAAAAGCAAGAGGACATATATCTCGCCATTGATGATATCCCGCAACGATAATAAATAAGGGTACAACAGGAATAATAAGGGTCCAGACCAATGTAGTTCCATTGTCGGATAACATTAAAATAGCAATAAGTGTTAAAAAAACAATTAAGGCTATAGGGGATAAAATTTTAACGAACATTTTTATCTAAAAACTTCCCATTTATATTTCACCATTGGAGTGTCATTAAGGTTTCCCCATTGGCGTAATGACGCATCATAAACCTTTAGATTTTTAAAATGCATAACTCTATTGAGGACATACCAGTTCATAGATGCTTCAAGTCCTCCAGTACAATATAGTATTACTTCTTTGTCTTGTTTTAATTCCAGTCCTGCATAAAAAATCTCATCTAGTTTTGTTTTTTCAGAGAGTAAGCCATCTTCTTCAAAACTATTTTTCCATGCATTACTCATAGCTCCTTTGATATGACCAAGCCTTTCAACACCCTTACTGTTAAGTGTTCCAAAATAGAATTTTTCAGAACGTGCTTCTACCATAGGTACCTTGCCGATTTTTTCTTTTACATAGTCTATGTCTACAAGCAAAGAGTCATTGCTTGTTATATGGAAATTTCCTTGGGATACCTTGCTTATTCCTTGTGTTAGCTTGTACTCGTTATAGCTCCATTCACTTATACCTCCGTCTAAGATATATACATTTGTAAATCCAACTCTGGCCATGGCTAAAGCGATATAACTAGACTTAAGAAGACCTTTTTTCTTATTATGCTCATAAATTATAACTTTTGAATCATCATTAATACCATAACTTTGCATCAAGCTTTGGAGCTTATTAGCTGAGTTCATTAACATGTACTCTTTAACTTTATGTCGCCATTTTCCAATATTTGTTGATTGAGCATTTTGAATATGCCCCTTAGTATAGTCTTCATTTGAACCTACATCTAATAGGACAAGATTAGTTTGTGTTATTTGCTTATTTAAGTCCTCAACTAGGATAAAGCCATTATCAGCCATAAGAATGGATAAAGTACTAAGTAATAAAAGGAGGAATTTCATGGGTGTCCTTGAAAGAAAATATTTTAAAATATTAGATGCTTATTACTTTGATAATGCTGAATGCAGTAAAAATAAGATAAAGTAATATCTCTTGGTGAATATAGACTTATAATTTAGGACTATTTTGGTAAAAAAAGTACACAAGAGATACACAAATTAGGAGTATAATTAGAGTATGCATGGTACTTCATAAAAGTAATAAAGTACTTTGTCTTTTAGTATAATACGAAGGATATATTTATGAATATTTTAAAAGTTAAGCCTTGGGCTATGAATGAAAACCACATTACAGATGAAAAGATTTATAATGAAAGAAGAAGCCTTATGAAAATTGCGGCAGTGGCTGGTGCCGGTGCCATGATGCCTTTTTCTTTAGAGGCTTCTTCCAATTATCCAGGCAAGTCTTTGAACTTTATTAAAAACAAAGGCTTTGCAAGTCTCGAATCAACAGATTATGACAAAATCACCACCTATAACAATTTTTACGAATTTTCACTTTCCAAAGATGGTCCTGCTAAATTGGCGCATACCTTAAGGCCCGAGCCTTGGACTATAGAGATTACAGGTGAGGTTGAAAAACCTATGATTATAGATATGGCAAAGATTTTATCTGAATATCCTCTTGAAGAAAGAACCTATAGATTTCGCTGTGTGGAGGGATGGTCTATGGTGGTGCCATGGATTGGATTTGAACTCTCGTACCTTTTAAAGAAGGCAGTGTCTTACCATAAAGTCCTACACTTAACAGCGTCAAGGGATTCATCGCCTCATCAATTCTAAGACCTTCCACATAAGGAAAGGGAATATTTCCAAACACAGAAGAACCGTCTTGTTCAGGAAACATTTTCGGGTC
>NZ_JAEMVE010000213.1 GCF_029216045.1 Sulfurimonas sp. MAG313
CATGGGGACTTGTGTCAAGATGAACGTAATTTCACCCTTAAAACGTATAAAGAAAAAAAGATTAAGGTCTTGTTTGCAACCGATATCGCTGCACGTGGTTTGGATATTGAAAATATTTCTTGTGTGATTAACTTTGACCTTCCTCGCTCTGCTAGTGACTATATTCACCGTATTGGACGAACGGGAAGAGCAGGGAAGAGCGGTATTGCTATCTCTTTTGTTGATAATGAAAGCATGGAACATTTTAAACTTATTGAAAAACGCTCAAATATTAAACTAGTAAGAGAACAAATTCAAGGTTTTGAACTTATAGAAGTGGCGCCAAAGAAAATAAAAGGCCCAGCTCCTAAAAAAGGTAAGGGTAAAAGTAAAAAAGATAAATTACGAGAAGCCGCTGCAAAAGATTCAAAATAAAACTGTATAACCTTCATTAACTTATCTTGTTTATAATACTTTTTGCAATATAGGTGCTTCTATGTGATGTAGGGTTGATAGAAGTATCTTAAAAATATTTAAGGATTGTTAGATGAAGGTTATAAAAAGTATAGGGACTTTATTTACTGTAGCATTGCTTGGTTTCTTGTATGTAAATCAAGACAGTTTATTGTCCCTAATGGAAGAAAAAAAATCCATTAGTAAAAGTACAACAAAAAAATTAAAATCATATAAAATAGATATCAAAATTAAAGATAAAAATGAATATTTTGTAGATTCACGTCTTCAAAATATGTACGCTGAACTTGCAAAGAAGTTAATTTCTCAAGATAAAAATATACGTGAAAGGCTTTTGTTTATTCAAGATTTAAGTTCAGAAGATATACGTGAACATATGACTGAGCTAGAACCACGTGCAGCGATATCGGTTGCAAACAAGACCTTAATCTTTTTTTCTTTATACGTTTTAAGGGTGAAATTACGTTCATCTTGACACAAGTCCCCATGAAAAGCTTCTGCCTTAAAACCATACTTTCTAAACTTCATGGCAATATTATCAGCCGCGCGTTTTCCCGACATAAAAACTAGAACCTGTTCATACGCTTCTTTTTCTATTAAATATCTAAGTAAAGGCCCTCTATTGTCTTTATGCACCTCAATAACACGTTGATGGATATTTTGTACCGTAGCTTCTTCAGACTCTATGCTAACTTCTATATAGTTAGAGGTAATTTTTGCACTTAGCTCTACTACTTTTTTAGGATAGGTTGCTGAAAATAAAAGGTTTTGTCGAACAGAGGGCATATCTTTTAAAAGAGCCTTTAATTCTTCTTCAAAACCAAGTCCTAACATTTTATCGGCTTCATCTAGAACAAAATATTGCACCTGAGTAAGGTTAATCTGTCCCTTTCTAATAATCTCAAGTAATCTACCTGAAGTGGCCACAACAATATCACAACCTTTTTGAATGGCCAACATCTGAGCCCCAAGCTGTTCCCCACCAATCACACTAACTACCTTAACTCTATTGGGAGCAAAATACTCAAAATCCTCTGCTACTTGTTGAGTAAGCTCCCGTGTAGGTGTTAAAACCAAGGCTCTGATCTTAGCCTTACCCTCATATTGAGCATGGGCAATCATCTGAACCAGTGGTAAAATAAAGCTAGCAGACTTTCCACTTCCTGTTTGAGCCTTAGCCATCACGTCTTTTTTATCTAAGACTAAAGGAATGACCTTTTCTTGGATAGGTGTTGGTTTTGTAAAGTTTTTAAGTTTGATTTTGTGTTGGATGGCTGAAGATAAATTAAAGTGTGAAAATGACATATTTGTCCTTAGATGTTCGTATCTAATTGTAGAATATTTTGGCTTTATGGGAGGTTGAAGTAATAAGAATGCATTAGATAAGTAAAAAGGTTAAACCTTTTACTTATACAAAAGAAAGAATTTCTTTTTCGATGTCTTCTTTTTCAATGATACTGCCTTGAGTTATTTCTTTATCAAAAAGCTCATTTATCATAGAAGGAATAGACACATTCGCTTCTTTTGAAATAGATTTTAATGCATCTATATCATGAGCATCAACTTCGCCAGTTAAGGCATTTGCAATGGTTGGAGAAAACTTTGTCCATTCAGCTGTTGAGTAAGCAATTGTTTTAATATTTTTTAGCGCGCAGGTTTCATTCGCCTTAAAACATGTCGCGGTATGGGGGTCCATAAGATAACCCGTAGAAAAGGCTTCTTTTATATACTTTTTACCTTCATCTCCCTTACAAAAATCAGCAGAGAAAACACTTTGTAGGGTATAAAGTTCGTCTTTACTTAAGGCATAACTATTGTTTTCTTGTAAATGAGTCATTAACTCTTTTGTACGTGAGGAACCAAACATATCAAATAAGATACGTTCCACATTAGATGATTTTAAAATATCCATAGCAGGTGATGTAGTAGAAGTAACAGACGTCTTTCTTAAATCATATTTTCCATCATTTATAAGACGGGTCAGTACATTATTTTCATTAGAAGCAATAATGATTTTTTCCACAGGAAGTCCCATTTTCATTGCGTAGTACCCACCTAAGGCATTACCAAAGTTTCCACTAGGCACATTTAAATACACCTTTTCACCCATATTTAATTCACCTTGGCGAACCAACTCAAGATACGAATGAATATGATAAATAATTTGAAAGATAATACGACCAAAGTTTACAGAATTTGCTGCAGATAAAGAGATATTATCTTCTTTTAGTTTCGCCTTAAAAGTTTCTGAATCCAAAAGGCTTTTAAGAGCATTTTGTGCGTCATCAAAGTCTCCTTTAATACCAATCACCTTTAGGTTTTTTGCATCTTCTGTCACCATCTGAAGTCTTTGCACATCAGAAGTTCCACCCTCAGGATACAAACATGCCACTTGAACATTATCACGATTTTTAAAGGTTTCTAGTGCTGCTGGACCAGTATCGCCACTCGTTGCCGCTAAGATTAAATAGTTTTGATTTCTTTTTTGAGCGATAGAGGAAAGAACCACACCAAAGGGTTGTAAGGCCATATCTTTAAAAGCGCGAGTTGGCCCATGATACAGTTCACTTACATAAAGGTTATCTTGCACTTTAACAACGGGCACAGGATTAGAAGCATCATCAAACTTGTCATATAAATCTAAGGCTTCATATAAAACATCTTTATCAATATCAATATCAAAACATAAAAGCATATCTAAGGCCATTTTTTTATAGCTTGACGTAAGATGTTTTGCTAAAAACACTTCGCCTAAGTCTGGAAGTTTCAAAGGAACATACAGACCTCCAAATGAGGCGATTGGGTTTAAAATTGCTTGAGAAAAACTTACATTATAAGGACGTTTACCATCATTTCCACGTGTTTCAATAAAATTCATTTGATATCCATAAGGTGTATTAAGAAATGTTCAACATCTCTTTTTGGAAGTATAGCGTAAAGGAGGTAAGAAGCCCAAAGGCTTCTTTAATAATTAGCGGTCTAAATACTTTTCTTTTGCACTTTTGTTAAGACCTGTGAGTTCTCTCGTTATAGAATACATCTGTTGTTTCGTCTTATAATCGTCTTCTACCGTTGTAATAAAACCCGATTGCATAATTAAAGAGTACATGCCATTATAGTTCATAGCCTCAACTATTAACAACCAATTAAGTGTTTTCATATACGGATCATAGGCCGAACCTTTAAAGGTTTCAAGTACTGGATACGTAGCTAAAATCTCTTTATTTTTGCCTATACTAAAAGGAATATAGACTAAAAGAGCAAAAATAAACACCTTAGCAAAAAGCTTCGCAAAAAACATTTTAAGTGAAGCGTCTTTATGAAAGACAAGAAACAAAATTAAAACAAGTACGGATACTATGTTTAATAAACCAGCCACTAAAGACATAAAAATTGCAAAAGGTGGGATGTACAACATTTTAATTGCGGTATCTCCATATTCAGCTAACTTAATATCAAAATCTTTTTCTTCAGGAAATGCTTGGTCATAATATTTTCCTCTAAGCATCGGCTTATACAAACGGTCATAAAAACCTGTCAAGTCCCCTTCTAAAATCATTTGGTACATGATTTTTCCATATTTTTTTTCTTTATATTGCAACATTATTTCTTTTCTATACTGATGAGCAAACTGGTTAAATGACAGACCGAGTTTAACATTTCTAATACCTGTCTTGTTTGCAAAATCTTTTTGAAGCTTGTTTTTTTGTTTTTGGAAATGAGCATCTACTGTTTTCATGTAGCCCGCTATATATTGCTTTTTAGAATAATCAAAATTTCGTCGAACATTAATGCCCTCTTCTCTCAACTGTAAGACTACTTTTTTTCGCACGCTAGGGTGTTTAAAAAATTGTTTTTGGGTTAGATTTAATGGGAGTTTATCGTGTTCTTTGTTCCATTTAGACTGCGTTTCTTCTTCTATAACCTTAGCAACCCTACGTGTAGCAGGACATATTTTACTTTCACACCAACGTCTAGGATTGATATCATGGCCAAAATACTTTTGCATTATATTTTCATATTCAGTCTTGCCCATAATGGAGCCATCTTTAACAAAATAGCTAATGAGTTCTCTATTTAGTTCACCCGATTGGGCTAAGTTTGCATTTAAAACATTTGTATATTGGCGTACATTAATACGGTATTTTGTATATTCACGCTTTAAGTTTTTAGTAAACTTTTTATATTTTTGATTGAGTTGTTCTTTTGAATCTATCTTTGAAAACTTTTTATTAACATTTGTAATTCCATCACTATATAAATCCCAGTCTTCTTGAATCCTTAAGGCCATATCCTCAAATCTATAACGTGCTTCATTATAATCTTCTTGAAAATATTTATGAATATAAATATCAAAAAAGCTCTCTTTACCACGAGAAACAAACTTTTTAATTAGGTCTTTATCAATTTGAGTCAGAAGAAAAAGATTAGAAATCATCACCTTGTCATAAATGGATAAATTATCGAGATTTTCTTTAGGTATAAAAGATGAATATCCTAATTTTCCCGTTAACATTCCATATTTAAAGAGTTCAATATAATACGATTCATAACGTTTATCTTTATTTTGCTTAACGATTTCAAAAACAGCCTTGTTTAAACCCTTATGAATTGCAAAATAAGTTGTAACAGTCAGAAGAATCATAACAATGACCATAACACCTTTATGAAACTCAAAAAACTTTTTTACTACTACGTAAAACAAGGGAATAAGTAAAAGAGTGATTCCAACAGAAGAGATTCTATTTCCAAAATTTTCTAAGGTGGACAATAAATCCTGATCCACATGAGTGGACGTCACGACATCAATAACAAAACCATTATAATACGACTCAAACACAAGATAAATAAGCTTTGCAATAATAAGACTAACCATAAAGTAAAAGCCCATTTTAGGAGCTTGAAGAGTCTTCATTTATAAACCTTCACTAAAATCAATAAAGTCTTCGTGATCTGGTAATTGGGTTGTTGTTTTAAGATTTCTATTAGACTTATTTATTTTAATCTCATGTTTATTAACCCGAATATTTCCTTTTGCATCAAATTCTGCTTTTTCATTAAAAATATGTATTTTATACTCTCCATCAATTGTTTTGTACTTGCCTGTTTGATAAATTTCTTGAGTATGAGACACCGCATAATCCATATCCGCGTCATCAGGCAGATAAAGTACTGAATTTTTTGGTAGTTTAAAATCCTTGCGCATAGCCTTTAAACGTTTAAAAAGTTCTGTATTTAAAAGAGCAATTGTTTTAAGAAGTTCTTCATTAGAGTTTGAAGATTCACGGTGAGACAGTACAGGTGCGATAATGTCATATATATGATTAACATCAATAACTTCCACTTCTATGCGTGTATCAAAGGCCGCTTTTACTTCATAAGCGCTTGTGCCGTCTGGAACATATACACTGTGAGTTTTTAGAATAAAACCCGTAGCAACAACATTATGCAAGGCTTCAATCTCTTTATCATCTGTATCAAGTTCAGATGAGTATATTAAAGATTTATTTGTATTAAAAAAAACAATTTCAAATTTCTTAATATGTGAACTACTGCTATCTCCAGCAATAATAAAACCACTGTTTAAAAGATGCACTTTCTTAATTATATAAGGTTTATCAAAATGGTATTCAACAAAAGGAAGGTTTTGCGCATCAAAAACAAATTCTTCATCAAAACTTTTACCTTGTAAGTCTTCTAAGTTAGAAAGAGCCACCTCAGGACTTATCTTTTTATAGGCTTTTTCTAATACAGCGTGTTCAATAGGTAAAGACTGTTTAAACAATGTGATTTCAGGAGCTTCTAAAACGGGGTCAAGCGTAAATTCTGGTTCTTTATCTGCACATCCTGCGATAAAAATCATTAAGGCAACAAGTGTATATATCTTTTTCATGTATCTTCTTTCATGTCTGGTCTTCTTAAAATACTCTAAAAAAACCAATACTTAGCAAATAGTATATATATTATGCCTTATTTTTTTTATATACACCTCAATTAACAAATAAGACACAGATTTTCACACGATATATAGACGTTTTATTTCAAAACTTCTTGCATCCAAGAAAGGTATTCAGATGAGCTATGAGTAATAGCGGAAGCAATAATTTCAGGCACGTCATAAGGATGGAGTTCTTTTAAGCGTTTTTCTAAGGCTATGTACTTTTCTTCAGAAGTTTTAATGAGTAATAAAAGTTCTTCATCCTCACAAAATTCTCCTTCGTACATGTAATATGAACTAATACTAGGCACTTGATTAACACAGGCACATAATTTCTCCATTACTAAGATACGAGAGATAGCCTGAGCCACATCAAGACTAGGAACCGTGCATGAGACAACTAACATTTAAAGTGTAATCTGCGTTCCAATACCCTCAGAGGTAAAGAGTTCAAGTAACATAGAATGTTCTAATCGACCATCAATAATATGGGCCTTTGAAACACCGCCTTCAATAGCTTCTAAACAGGCATCCACCTTAGGCACCATTCCACCATTAATAGTACCATCCTTTTTTAAAGCTTCTACTTCTGCCTTACTTAGAGTGGATAAAAGTTTTTTATCCGCATTAAGTACGCCCGGAGTGTCTGTTAAAAATATCACCTTATTAGCACCAATGGCCTTCGCTACTTGTGAGGCTGCAAAATCAGCATTAATGTTATAGCCAGGATGTCCTATTTCCTTGCCCGCAGCGATAGGCGCAATAACAGGGACAAACTTTTCATTTATAAGATTATGAATAACCTCGGCTTTCACCTCTGTTATAGTTCCTGTTAAACCCCATTTAGCATGTTCTTTGGGTTCTGCTAAAATAAAGTGTGCATCTTTTCCACTCACACCTATAGCCTTAGCACTGTGAGCATTTAAAAGTGAAACAATACCACTGTTAATCTCACCACTTAAAATCATCTCAACAATGCGCATCACTTCAGGGGTCGTAACACGTTGTCCATCTATAAATTTTGTTTCTATGTTAAGTCTATCCAGCATGTCCGTGATTTTCTTACCACCACCATGAACAATAACGGGCTTGATTCCTACTAGATATAACAAAAGTACATCTTCCGCAAAACTTTCCATGAGTTTGGGATCTGTTTGAGCGGATCC
>NZ_JAEMVE010000214.1 GCF_029216045.1 Sulfurimonas sp. MAG313
GACTTTAATCGCTCTAAAGCCATAATTCAAGCCTATGAATATAAAAGTACACAATGGATGAAAGTTTTTGAACCCATAAGCGTAAATCTTGTTCTTCATAAGCAAAAAAGAGATCCAGACTAAAAAGACCTGCTGGAGCTTTGTTATCACCCTCTTTTTTCAAAACTGAGCCTTTGTGTTTTTGAAGTGAAAGTTTACCTCTTCCCCAGGCAAGTCCATTTTTTCCAAGATTAACGCTTATGGGTTCAAAAACTTTCATCCATTGTGTACTTTTATATTCATAGGCTTGCATTATGGCTTTAGAGCGATTAAAGTCTACAGTATGCACCACTAGAAGCTGTTTGGTGGTATTTGGAATAGTTATATCTGCAAACAATGGAGCAAATAAAAAGAATATAAAAATGTTTTTCATAGTAATGTTAGTTTCTTAGTTTGATTTAAAGATAACTATAATACCATAAACCTAACTTAACTTCTTAGGAAAGTAATTATGAATATTCGTACAGCCAAGGTCGAAGATGCAGAGTTTATTTCATGGGCCATTTTAGAGTCTAGTAGAGCCGGAAAAAAACATGGTCTTTTTGATTTAATTTTTGCCCCATCAAAAAATATTAACAAGAGTTTAGAAAACTTAGTCAGTAATGATGTGAAAACAATTTGTCATTATAGTAACTTCCTTATTGCCGAAGTGGATGGAAAACAAGCGGGTGCACTTTGCGGGTATGATGGGTATAAACTATCATGGGAAAGTATGAGCGAAGCGCTTAGTAGTATGGGATGTGAGGGCGATTATAAGGAACGAATTTCTGCTTATTTAATGTGTGAACCTGAGCTTGGAAAAAATACAATATTTTTAAACTTTATGATAACAAAAGAAAGTTTCAGAGGATTAGGTGTACTTAAAGCCTTAGTGAAAAAGGTACTGCTAACGGCACGTTTAAAAGGGTTTAGAAAGGCGCAAACGGATATTGAGATTGGCTCTATTGAAACACAAATGGCGTATGAAAAGATGGGCTTTAGAAAAAAAGAAGAAAAAAAAAGCGATTATTATTTAGAAGAATTTGGTCGCGCTGGTATCACCTCTTACGTAGCAGAATTATAATATCGAAGACTTATCTGCACTTTCTTTACTCCCTCCTGTTTTAGCTATCTTTATGGCCTTGGTTACAAGGCAAGTTTTTGTATCCCTTCTTTCTGGCATTATCTTGGGAGAGTTGATTTTATTAGGGGGTTCTTTTATTGAACTCATTCCCGTAAGTATAGAAAGACTCTTGTCCCAGTTTCAAGAAGATTGGAAAATAAAAACTTTATTTTTTGTAGTGATGGTAGGCTCCATAATCCAATTAATTACAGCTTCTGGAGGTATTGAGTCTTTTATTAGATATGTGAGTAAAAAACGGATTAAAAATAAAAGAGACACTTTGATGATGGGATACTTCATAGGTATTTTAATTTTCTTAGAGTCTTCTATCACTGCTTTAGTCGTAGGCACTTTAACTAAACCTTTAGCTCATAAATATAAAATATCTAAGGCGAAGCTCGCTTATCTTTGTGATTGTACTTCTTCTCCTGTATGTTCATTGTTTCCTTTTAATGGTTGGGGGGGCTTTATTGTTAGGCTTAATAGGGGTTCAAATATCTCAGGAGGTAATTGAAGGTGAAAAACTAGCCTTATTAGTGTATGCTATCCCCTTGAACTTTTACGCCATTATCACCATGTTGGTTCTTTTTATTGTTATTGTTACCAATAAAGATATAGGCCCTATGAAAGAAGCTGAATTACAAGCATTTGAAGATGAAAAAGAGGTAGTATTTGA
>NZ_JAEMVE010000215.1 GCF_029216045.1 Sulfurimonas sp. MAG313
TTATTTAGAACAGTCTATAATTGCCTTAGTTTTTTCTTCAACTACTTGAGTGACAGCTAATAATTCTTTAGCATGTGAGGATTCTTGCATTAAAGATACAGGACTTATCATTCCAATTTGTAGTCCCATATAATCGTTTAAAAAAAGTGTTCCTGCCGCGTATTCAAGTTCCGTATCGACATCACCTTCACTTGTTGTTGTAAATTCTAGCTCACCTTCAAATTGAAAGATACTTCCATATTGAGCATGAAAGATTGGTGCAAATTTTACTCCAGTAAACTCATTACTACCATCTTGAGGATCACGCCAATCAAAAGAAGCATAACCAGCCAGTTGAAAACCTGTTTTTGCATTTCCTTCAAGCTGTGCCTTCATAGCCGCGACATCTGCTTGAAGTGTTTTTAAATCTGCACTATCATCTGCAACTAAAAATGTAGAAGACAGAAAAGCACTTAATACTATACTTATTACATATCTATTCATCTAATTCTCCCTTTGTTATTATATTTAACATTCATTTACTTTATAACTATAGTATTAAATTTATTAATTTATTCTGAACCTTTCCTGAGCATCGCATATACGTATGATATAATCCTTATCAAAAAGGTGTGACATGCAATATATAATAGAAAGTTCAAAAACTATAGAGACCTTATGCAAAGACTTAGAAAGCAATATTGCAGAATATGGTTTTGGAGTACTTCATATTCACAACCTAGAAGAAACTATGTCAAAAAAAGGTCTTGTATTAGGTGAAGCCTGTAAAATTTACGAGATTTGCAATCCAAAGCTTGCCAAAGAGGTCCTAAGTAAGGATATGGATATGAATATGCTCTTGCCCTGTCGCATCTCTGTATATACCGATAAAGGGATTACTAAAATTGGAATGATAAGTCCTGTATCTTTAATGCAAGAATCCTCACATGCTAAAGAATTATTAGCTGTCACTCAAGTAGTTGAAGAAAAAACTAAGGCAATTATAGACTGTTCTAAATAATCCCTTATATTTGATTTCACAAAGGCCTCACACTCAGAGCCTACAATGAAGAAGTTGAGAAGACACCTTCAACTAAAGATTCAGTTTTAGCATCCCCCCGCTAAACTGATTTAAAACACACATTCAACAAAATTGTTCTTAACTAAATTTTTGTTCATAAAAACCACCTTAAAATATTTCATTTGTTTTCTGTAAGTAAAAAAAAGATAATATATATCACAATTTTTTTATAAGGCCTGATATTTGCGCTATCTTTTTTTCCTACTCTTTCTATCCTTATCTTTATGTGCTCGTTCAAATGGAATTCAAATATCTCAAGAGCTAGTTCAACCAAAAGAAGTGCAAATTACACTAGAAGAAGCGGATTCTTCAGAAGACTTTTTTGAAGAAGATGAAAGCGAAGATTTTGATGATGAGTTTGATACTGACTTAGAGGATTTTGCAAGTAAAGAAATACAAGAAGTTTTTGATCCCCTTAATGGGTACAACCGCTGGATGACGGGAGTTAATGATTCTTTAATGCTGAACTTTGTGGATCATGCTGCTGAGGGTTATGCCTATGTGGTTCCTGAGGTTGGAAGAAAAAGTGTGAACCACTTTTTTAATAATCTGTATTACCCGGTGAGCCTTATGAACAATATTTTACAACTTGAAATTATGGATAGCGGAACCGAAACGATGCGTTTTTTGATTAATTCAACTATTGGGTTGCTTGGTTTATTTGACCCTGCTGATGCTTGGTTTGATATACCCATGAAAAAAGAAGACTTCGGACAAACACTTGGGTATTATGGTGTAGGAAGTGGTTTTCCTATTGTTTTGCCTTTTTTTGGTCAGAGAAATTTGCGTGATTTAACAGGAACCTTTGTAGATGGTTTTGTAGATCCTTTATATTATGTAAATGGACGTTTTTATAACACAGTGCAACCTTATTGGCAATCTGTTATAATAATTGGCTATGATGATTTAAATGAATATTCATTAACTCCTGGAGCCTACCGTGCCCTTACTGGAGATGCCATAGACTTATACCCTTATTTACGTAATGCTTACGAGCAGTATAGAAATCAACTTATCAAGGAATAATACATTTGAAACATTTATTTAAATATATACTATTACTGAGTTTGACCCTGTCTCAAACCCTATATGCACAAACAGATGAAGAATATATAAAAGCATTAATGGTCAATAAAACTGAAATTTTTTTCCTCATTATGAACGATAAAAATAATGATAAAAAAATACGCCAAGAAAAGATAATGGCCGAGGTCAATCCTCTTTTTGATTTTAAGTTGATGGCTCGATTGTCTCTTCACAAGAACACATGGAAGTCCCTTACTAAAGAACAAAAAAAAAACCTTCTCGAAACTTTTTATTTCTCGAGTAAAGGCTTCTTATCTTAATAAGCTAGATATTTTTGCGGACGCAGAAGTGAAGATTAAAGACGCAGTTCTTGTGAAGAAAAAACGTATTCAAGTAACCGCTCTTTTGGCCAGTGGAAGTGACACTAAAAAACTTATTTACAAGTTTTACCAAACCAAGAAAAAGACATGGTTAATTTATGATATCTCCATTGTAGGCGTAAGTTTTTTACAAAGTTACCGTGTTCAATATCAAAGTTATTTAAAAGATCATAGTTTTGATGAACTTTTACAACGACTTCAAGAAAAAGACTCAAAAGAATAAATACGATGTTGAAAAAGTTTTATAAAAATATTATTTTTGTTCATCCTAGAATGGTTCTTAGTTTTCTTTTTCTGCTCATCTCCTTTCTAGGTTTTCATGCACTTAGCCTCAAGGTGGATGCCTCACCAGAAACTCTCTTGCTTGAAAATGATAAGGCCCTTTCGTATACTAGGCTCATTGCAAAACGGTACCGTAGCTCTGAATTTTTAGTGATTGCTTACACCCCTAATAAGTCAATTTTACATCCCGATACACTAAAAAATATTAAATATTTAAGTGATGAGTTATTAGAACTCCCCCTTGTTGAGTCCATCACTTCCGTGCGAAATGTTCCCCTTGTTCAAAGTCCTCCTTTACCCATTAAGGACTTGGCCTCTCATGTCCCTAGCATAGAAGACGGAATCATTGACCTAGAATTGGCAAAAAAAGAGCTTTTAAGTAACCCTTTATATACTAAAAACATTGTTAGTGAAGATTTTAAAACTACAACAATCTTAATCAACCTTGTTAAAGACACCCGCTACAACACCTTACTTGACAACCGAAATGCAAGCCGAGAAAAAGCAGAGGCTGATAATGCAGGCCAAGAAGACAAAGCCGCCTATAAGACGGCTCAAGATATTTTCTTTTCATACAGAGATAAGGCACGTAAGGTTCAACATCAAAACATCCTTTCTATCCGCTCAATTATGCAAAAATATCAAGACCAAGGACAAATGTTTTTAGGTGGAATCAATATGATTTCGGATGACCTTATCAGTTTTGTCAAACAAGACTTAAAAACCTATGGCCTTATTGTTCTTTTTCTTTTAATTATCATTTTTTCTCTTATTTTTAGAGAATTTATTTGGGTTATATTATCGCTTATCACTCTATTTGCCTCCTTAATCGCCTCCATAGGTTTTTTAGGTTTGTTTAACTTTGAAGTGACCGTTATATCTTCTAACTATATTTCCTTGCAACTTATCTTGACCACTTCCATCATCATGCACCTCATTGTACGATATGAAGAACTTGCTAAAAGATTTCCTTCTCAAAGTCAAAAACGTCTTGTTTTACACACCGTTTTAACTATGTCAAAACCAACCTTTTATGCTGTAATTACAACTATTGCAGGCTTTATTTCTTTAATGCTTTCGGGTATCTTGCCTGTTATTAATCTTGGCTGGATGATGAGTGCTGGTTTAATCATCTCTTTTATTATCTCGTATACGCTTTTTCCTTCTTTTTTGATTTTACTAAAACCTATACTTTGCAATAATCCTAAAAGCTCTTCTTGTCCTTTCACTGGAATGATGGTAAACACGGCTAAGAACAAGTCAAAACTTATCTTTCTTAGCACCTTTATAATTCTTGTTTTTAGTCTTTTTGGAACCCAGTATTTACGGGTAGAAAACAGTTTTATCTCTTATTTTAAATCTTCAACTGAGATTTATAAGGGGATGGCCATTATTGATAAAAAACTAGGGGGGACAACTCCTTTAGATATTACTATTGATTTTCCGCAAGAAGAACATATCCCAAAAAGTGCACCGCCAGTCAATCAGAATGAAGATGAAGATGATTTTTTTGATGAATTTGAAGAAGAATTTGAAGAAGCAAAGGGTCAAGATTATTACTGGTTTACTTCCGATAAAATGGAGTGTATTCGAGATGTTCATTCCTATCTTAAAAACACTCCGGAGATAGGAAAAACCCTGTCTTTTGGAACCATGTTAGAATTAGGGAAAACTCTTAACAACGGAAAAGACTTAGACAGTTTTGCCCTAGCCTTACTTTATAAAGAACTTCCAGATGAGTTTTCAAACCTTATAGTTAAACCTTATTTAAGTCTTGAAAACAATCAAGCTCGTTTTTACGTACGTATCATAGACTCAGATCCTAACTTACACAGGGATGCCTTATTAAAAAAGATTAAAAATGATCTTCATACCCAGCTAGATATCCCAAAAGAAAACATCCACCTTTCAGGTGCAATGGTTCTGTATAACAATATGCTACAAAGTCTCTTTTCATCTCAAATTTTAAGTCTTGGGTCTATGATAAGCCTCTTATTTATCATGTTTTGGTTCATCTTTTCTTCTGTGAAAACAGCCTTTATTGCCATGATTGCAAACTTAGTACCTATCTCGGTAGTCTTTGGCTTAATGGGTTGGTTAAATATTCCTCTTGATATGATGACCATTACTATTGCTTCTATTAGTATAGGAATAGCCGTGGATAATACCATACATTATTTGCACCGCTTCAAAAAAGAATTTCATCTTAGTAAAAACTATCTACTGTCCTTAGAACGTTCTCATGCTAGTATTGGTTTTGCTATGTCGTATACTTCTGCTTCCATCATTATAGGTTTCCTTGTCCTTACCATGTCTCCCTTTGTGCCTACCATCTATTTTGGTTTATTAACCGTAGTAGCTATGCTTGTAGCACTTTTAGCTGACTTACTACTACTTCCTAGGCTTATCTTGTTGTTTAAAGTCTTTGGGAAAGAACTACGGTAGAAGGTTTGTATATCTTTCATCCGTAAGCGCTCTCAAATAAGCTACTAAGGCATCTTCTTCGCTGTTTGTCATATCAAGGCTTCCTATACGTAAATCTCTTAGCATAGTAGTATTCACCTCAGCCTTAGCCCAAGGAGCCTGTGTCTCTGGATTGATAGCCCCTTCAACATCTCGCGTGTTATAAAAGTGTATGACAGTTTTAAGTTCTTTAAAGACCCCATTATGCATATAGGGACCCGTCACTGCAATGTTACGTAAGGTAGGAACTTTAAAACGTCCATCTTGAAGCGGGTCTGTAATATTAGGATTATCCAAAAGCCCATGATCTATAAAAACGTTGGACTTTTTATTTAAAGCGCGTACTTCTTGATTTATGGGAACCCCTAAGTTTTCATATTCAAAATTTGTAAATAAGGGGCGAGATATATCTGTCTCAAGATCTAAATGGCAACTAACACAGTCTAACTTTACAAACAGGTCTTGACCTTGAAGTTCTTGAGCACTAAGTCCTTCGTTTTCAGGTGTATACAGATCAACCTTACTATCAAAGCTAGCAAAAGAAGGGAGCCTTTCAAATTCTGCAATCGCATTAGCTACCGCAGAAAAAGCCAGCTCATCTTCATCAAAAATATTCACATCAAAAAACTTTTTCATGGCTAAGACATAATCTTGATTCTCTTTAACCCTTTGTACTACACTTACAATATTGGGCATTTGCATCTCAAGATTATTCAAAAAAGGTGCCTTAGCTTGTTGTTCTAAATCACTCGCACGGCCATCAAAAAATTGACCACCTACATAGGTGTTATTTTTATCTAGAAAAAAAGAGGGAATATAAGCGGCATAAGTAAGAGTTGGTGCATTTCTATCCCCTAAACTAAGCCCATCATCACCTAATGAAACGGCCGAGTTCACCCCATTATCATTATTGTCTATAAAGGCATGTAAGGGGTCATGACACGAGGCACAAGACTGCTTGCGGGTTAAAGATAAAGACCTATCATGAAACAAGGCTTTTCCTAAGGCTATCTTACTAGCAAAGACAAGTTCCACAGGCTTTGGTATTGTCTCATTAGTATCTTGGCTAATATTTGTATCGACTTTTTGTGATGGTATGACCGATGAATTCTCCTCAGAAGAACACCCTGATAAAAATAGAGCAAAACTAATAAAGAAAAAGAAGGTACTTATTTTAGAAAAAACCATAGGCATCCTTTTAAACTACTCTAACTATATAGTATAAAAGTAAACATACTTATTTTCTTTTAAGTTCTTTGTATTTTTTAACATAAAAGCTTTGATGGGTGTCGCAGTATTGCGATCGTCCTGTAATATATAAGTTAATCTCCGAACACCCTAACTTCTTTTCTACCTTTGGCTGAAGTAACATTTTGATAGTTTTTCTTTTCGCTGGTGAGGTTCCACTTATACGCGTTCTAACAAGGGTTACTTTTTGCATGCTTTGGTTGGGGTTATAAATGATATACATTACCCCATCGCAACCACATTCAGGTACATGTTTACTATAGATAGAAGGATAAGACCCTCCAAAACCTATACTGTCACAGCCAAGAAAAAACAAGATAGGAAAAATAACAACACATAAAATTTTCATGCAAACCCTTTTTGTTCATTATAACATTTTAGGGCAGCCGCCAAAAAATCTATACATATTTCAAATAATTTCTATCATTGTAAGGGAAAATTTTAACTAAACCACCTAAAGAAGATTAAGACTCAATAACTTTTATGTCTGGAAAATTATCCACCATCTCTTCATAGGTCGTATGTTTTTCAAGAGCCTGAACCACTATTTCAAGAGGTTTATCGTATATTTCAGGTAAATCATATTCATGTTTACCAAGCTCAAAGGCAAGCTTTTCATACGGGGGATTAAACTGAGCATCAACTCCCTTTTTATTTCCTCTAGCATCTATCTTGTACCAGCCATAGTCTTTAAGATACACGGCATTTAAACCATGTAAACAATAAACACCTTTTTTATACTCAGAACAAGAAAGTCTTTGATAACAAAAGCCTGCAGGTATCTTGTTGGCTCTAAGAAGTGCCGCTAAAAGATGTATCTTTGAATAACACCAACCTGTCTTATATTTTAATACATCACTGGCTATGCAAGTGGTTCTATCGTCTTTATTATCGCCGGTATGATGTATCTCATCTCGTACATATTCAAAACATTTTTTTGCAATCTGCGTATCTGTTTTGCACTCCTTAGCTAAACTACTAGCTAAGGCCTTTACTTCTGTGTTAGCATAGTTTATAATCTTTGTTTCTTCTAAATATTTTTGCACTCTAGTACCTTTGTATAAAACGTTTATAATCAACTTTCTTTGGTGTCTTAATCATAAACAGTTCGGCCTTATCAAGTACTTCAATTTTGGTATTTTCCACATCTTCTTCTACTAAAAAACTATCTTTTTCAACTGAGACGCCATTTAACATCATTTTTCCTTCTAAGAGATAATAAGAATACATAAAATCCTTATCTCTTTTATGGGAATATTCTCCAAGAAGATAAGAGGTCTTAGAGATTTCAAGGCCTTGTGTTTCATAAAGTACAGCAGAAGAAGCATCTATGTAGTGTATCTCTTCTCTGCCTTCTTGTTTTTGGATTTTAAAAGACTCTTTAGGATAATCCTTATATGCCGCCTCTTTTAAAAGGGACTTAGAAAAATCAGGATCAAACCAAATCTGAAAAAGTCGTGTTCCTTTAACAATGCGCTCAGCATGTTGAACGCCTGAACCTGCTTGAATAACTTGAAGGCCTCCTTCATTCATAGGGGTCCACACCTTTGTTGCTGTATCGAAATGTTCCAAAGAACCCTTAAACACAAAGGTCATAATCTCAAATCCTTCATGAGGATGCAAAGGAAATTCTGATGTTTCTTTAGCCTCTAAATGCGCCCAATAAAAAATATTTGAATACGCTGTAGTTCCCTCAAAGTTTGGGAAAGGAATGGGTTTGTTTTCTATAAATGCCCCATTAAAAAGAGGCATTAATTCTTGTTCATCTTTTTTTAAATGTTTCAGTATAGACATGATATATCCTTAATATCTCAATAATTCTTCAACCACACTCTTGGCTGTTTTTGGGTTATATTCTTTGGTGTAATTATTTATAATCTCTCTTGAAAGAACATTTGCACCTAAATAAACAAACATAATTCGCATAGATTCCATAAGCTTAGCACCACCGCCACCACTATGACTAGCAAGAGCTACAAATTTTTGATTAAACACGGCTCTAAAATTATCTCCTGTTCGTGACACCCAGGCAATCGCGTTGCTTAAAACAGGAGGTAGGCTTCCGTTATATTCAGGTGCTACCATAATATAAGAATCACAATCTATTAACCTTTGTGTAAGTTCGTGCACCTCAGAAGGAATACCTTTTTCATCTTCAAGCACAGAGGTATACATAGGCAAGGCAAGTTCAACTAAGTTAATAAACTCAACTTGCGCACCCTGCTCTTTTGCCTCTGTTTCGAGTTTACGAGCTAACTCCATATTTTTTTGAACTGATGAAACAATAATGGCTATCTTCTTCATCATCAAGCCTTAAAAATCTCAGAGTAACGGTCTTTATGATTCACAATGATACTTAGCAACGCTAACATAATAAAGGCCGAACCACCAATACCCGCGGGGTCTAAGAACAGATGCGCTAAAAAAGCATTCAACATTACAGGTGTAATAAAAAGCACCAGCAAAGAAACATATTTATTACTAATAAATGCCAATCCTGCCACTATTTCTATAATCGCTATTAATGGAAACAAGAAACCTGTTGCTCCAAGTGCTCCAAGATAAGCGCCCATCTCCGCAGTAGGTGCAGCCATATCAATAAAACTCAAAAACTTATTGGACCCAAAGACCACCAACATCAAACCTGTAATGATTTGAACACCTAAAAAAACTTTTTTCATGTCATATCCTTTTTATTATGTCTAAGTGTAACAAGTATTTATCCTCCAAAGAAAGAGTAAAAACGCGTATAAGTATGCATAAACACGGATTAAACCAGTTTTTTATGCCTTAACTGGTAATTTCTTGGGCTTATTTCTTCATACCGTTTAAAAAACCTTCCCATTTGCGAACTATTTTCAAAATTAAGACCTGAGGAAATTTTCTTTATACTGAGGTCACTGTACACAAGTAAAAACTGTATCTCTTTGATAAGACGTTGATGGATAAAATACAAGGCCGTCTTATCTAAGGCTTCTTTAATGGTTTCGCTTAAATGTTTGGGGCTTAACTCTAAGATGTCTGCGTAGCCTTGAACGGTTTTAATCTTTTGAAAATGCTGTTCTATCAAACAAAGAAAATTAGAAGTGATTTGCTCAGAGCGATTTTGTATAACTTCTCTTGGCTTAGCCAACTTTCCACGCTTTAGAAGATATAAGAGCTGAGTTAAAAGAGAACGAGAAAGGTCAAAATACCCCTCCTCTTTATTTTTATACTCTAAGTTTATCTGCTCAAATAAGGATAGTATCTTCGCAAAAGCCAAACCCTCTAGGTCAACATATTGAGGATGGTCTTGATGAAAAGTAAAAAGTTCTTCAAACTCTTCTGTCAAAAACTCTCTATCAAAAAGTAAGACAAAAAAATCAGAGTTATCTTGAGTATCTTCGAAAGAGTGGATAACCCCAGGCACCAAAAGCTGAATTGCGTGAGCCCCAACTCTATATTCATACTGATTAATATGACGAATAGAACCACCCTTAAGTGTCAAGACAAGCACATAATGATTACAGCGAATAGGCACGCCCGTACTTCCCTTGCCATTGTTCTGCAAAATCACCAAACCATGAGGATCAAAATCATCTGCATAAATATCCATCCCAAAACTTGGCATAGGTTCATGCAAGCTTTTATAGGTATTAATGCTTTGTTCAATACTAATAAGAGGAAGTTCTTGCATATCGTTCACCTTTATAAGAAGAATATAGCATATAGTTTTTTATTGATAAAAAATAAAGAAAATGGAAACTTTAGGCTACTTTTTTCTTTGTATAATTGAGGGAAGAGAGGTAAAGATGTCTAAAAAGGCACTTGAAAGATTATAAAGTGTCTTTATAAGCCATATCGTTATCAGCAAGACAGCAAGGTAAGCAATACTTGCTAGTGCGTAATTACGGGCCATCTCAGCAACTTCTGGTGTAGCGTTGCCACTATGGATAAAAGAACCAATCAGTCCTATAATGTAAATAATGGGATAAAGATAAATCAAAAGAGAGACAAGTACGAGTCCTTCACTTTTACTAGGAGAGGTCATTCCTATGGAACCAACCGTTAAAAGCGGTACGCCTATGATAATAAACAGTATGCTAGAAATAATATTTATAGTAGTTAATGATGCTGATGCAATAAAACCGCTTCCTAGTGTATAAATGATATATCCAATAACTAAGAGCCAAAGCCCTATAAATATTCGTTTTGCAAGAAGTGAAATATTTTTATTCATGTGTCATCCTTAGCTTAAGTTTTATATATTACCTACTATAAGCTTTTATGAGCTTATAAATCTGAGCTTTCGCATCTAGTAAAGTGCTTAAAACCATAGTGGGCATGGGGTTTATCAAATGTTTCATATATCTCTTGACAAGCCTTTTTTCATTATTTAAGGCCCATGCTTCAGGGGATTAAAAATATTGACTATTCGTTGTCAAGGATTATGTCTTTATCTAATTTTACTCCGTAGTGGTGGGCTCTTCTACTATATTATGAGGTGCGAAAGCTCAGTTATAAATATCTATACTTTCCTTTTGTAGCGGAATTTTTACGCGACTTCTTTGGACTTCCTAGCATTATTATTTTTAGCTTTTATAAGCCATAATACTTTGTTCTATCCTAATAACCATAGCGATAGTGTACCCATCAAAAAAGATAAAATTTAGAATATGACCCTTATTTTTGTGAACAACTAAAACTCAGTGTACCTGTTCTCATAGGTGATTTATCTATATCTCTAGGTACGAAAGCTCAGTAAATAATTGGGTATATATACAATAATTAAATAAAATAATACATTTTTAGATAAAATCACGTCAATAAAGGATTAATATATGCCAAAGATATCAAGAAGAGGCTTTATCAAAAGTGCTATGGCTATGACAGCTGCGCCATTATTGGCCAATACACATGAGTCTGAAGATAAAAATAGTTTAAAGTTTATTCATATTACTGATTCGCATATGGATTTAGAGGATCAAGACAGCGTTGAAGCTATGGAACTTATGGTAACATTTATCAATGCCGAGTATAAAGACCTTGATTTTGTTTTATTTGGCGGTGATAATTTTAATAACAACGCCCCTGGTAATACTGACGCCTTACGTTTTAAAAAAATCATTGATGGTCTGCATTGTCCTTCATATCTTGTTAGAGGAAATAAAGAATCCTCTCCTAAACCCCAAGATGATAGTCAAAATCTTGATGATTTTAAAACTATGTTTTTTGATGCCAATAAGATACATGTACATGGTAAAGATTGGTTGCTAAGCACAAAAGGTTATAATATTTTAGGTCTTGATAGCTGTGTTGAACATGCTAATAATGGGGTTTATACTGATGAAACCTTAGCTTTTGCACAAAAGGTCTTAGAAAAGGGCGCGCCTACTATTGTCCTTAACCATCATCCTTATACAAACTATTGGAAAGGTACCGAGGCAAAAGACATTCATAAATATGTTCTTAACAACACAGATGCGGTTCAAAAAAGACTCTTTACGTATTCAAACCTTATATTAACACTCTCGGGCCATAAACATATTGATTCCGTCACAAAAATCAATGGGACAAAGGCCATTGTAACAAGAGGCTTTATCCGACCTCTTGACCTTGATATGTACCCTATGAGATATGTAGAGATCAATGGTTCAAAGATTGATGAAAAGTTGATTTATACTGCGTAAAAAGGGTATCTACCCAAGTTTTATTCTCTTAGGTAGTTACTGCTGAGGCCTTCGCTAGTTTGCTGACGCCGCTCACATCCATTTTTTGTTTTGCTTGTGGCTATGGCGGTTAATGGGTTGTCTGGCCAGTAATGTCTTTTGTATTTTCCTCTTAGGTCTTTTTTTACATCTTCATAAGTGTTTTTCCAGAAACTTTCTAGGTCTTGGGTTATTTGCATGGGCTTTCTTGCAGGGGAGAGTAGGTGTATCATTAGTTTTATTTTCCCATTTAAAACCGTAGGCGTGCTTTGCGTTCCAAACATCTCTTGAAGTCTTACGGCCAAGATGGGTTTGTTTACATCTTCATAATCTATATAAATATTTGAGCCACTTGCTACACATAATTTTGAGGGGGCGAGTGTGTCTAATTCTTGCATCTCTTCCCAAGAAAGTAAGGCAGATAAAATGGTATATACATCTAAATTTTGAAGTGATTTAAAAGAATTTTTTCCTTCTAGGTAAGGAAGTAGCCATTCTGACATTGTTTCTAAGAGGTATTCTTCATTTAGGTCAATAAACTTATCTTTAATATGAAAATTCACAAAGTTTATTCTATCTTTTAAAGAAGATGCCTTTGCGCTCCAAGTCAAAACACTCAACCCTTCTTCTTTAATAGCCTCTATAATTACTAAAGATGCTTCGTCCCCTAGAGGAGTTTTCATTGTTTTTTCTTCTAAGATTACAGAACCTAAGGCCTTTATTTTTCTAGCTTCTACTCGGTTTTCTTCCTTGTTCCATCTTAAAACTTCTTTTTCTTCTACTAGCTCAGATAAATACTCTTGTATCTGTGTCTTTGAAAGACTCGCTGCCTTATAAATAAGCGCTGATGTCGCCTTTCCATCTAAGTCACTAACCACAAGGTATTCTTCATTAAAAAGCTCATCTTCTTTTGAAAGAAAAGCCCCTTTTCCATTAGCAAGAAGATAGTTCTCATTTTTTTGGGAGCGAATACGTGATATTCGCTCAGGATAAGCTAGGGCAAGTAAAACACCTGTCATTTCTAAATTGATATTATTTGATATCTTTGCTTCTAAACGTTTCGCACTCTTTAAGATAGTTTTACAATGTCTCATATTGACGTGAGCCACATTTTTTCCTTGGTTAACCTCATGCAAAAGAGACATCCTCTCTCTCATATCAGAAGACCTAAAAGAAGAGGTATAAATATCTTTTTCACTGATTAAGACACAAAGCAAAGAGGCTTCATACGATAGCTTAAGAGTCTTAGCCTTTATCATCATATGAGAAAGTCGTGGATGTAAACCAAAACCCATCATCTGTTTTCCATAGGGTGTTATTCTAGATTTTTTATCTAGGGCACCTAGCTTTTGTAAAAGTTCTTTAGCATGAGTGAGTGCATGAACAGGTGGTAAGTCCATCCATTGAAGTTCGTGCACATCTTCATTTCCCCAAGCACACAATTCTAATAAAAGTTGCGTTAGATCCGCCGATAAAATCTCTGCCATATCATGCTTTTCAAGTATCTTTCCCTTATGCCAAAGATGATAGGCTTTTCCAGCAGATGTGCGTCCTGCTCTTCCTGCTCTTTGAGTTGCGGAGTCTTGTGATATAAAAGAGCTTAGTAAACGGTTTATTCCTGAACTTGAATTAAAAACGGAGGTGTTTTGAAGCCCTGAATCTATAACTATCTTAATACCCTCAATGGTTAGAGATGTTTGTGCTATGTTAGTACTTAAAACAACCTTTCTTTTTCCAATAGGTGGGGCTTGTATTGCTCTGTCTTGTTCTTGTTTACTTAGAGTTCCAAATAAGCCACATACTAAAGTGTTTAGAACCTTTGCTTCTTGTAATTTAGCTTCTAGTTTTTTTATTTCACCTACTCCTGGAAGAAAAACAAGGATATTACCTTCTTCATTTTTTAAGATTTGTAAAAGCAAATTAAAAATAAAAGTAGGAAGTTCTTTTTTGGTAGGCACAGTAGTTTTAGCATCAAGATAAATACTCTCAATAGGAAAAGAACGTCCCTTACTTTCAATAAGAGGTGCCTTATCTAAGAGTTTAGAAATAGCCGAGGTATTTAGGGTGGCAGACATCACCAATATCTTTAAATCTTCTCGTAAAAGTAACTGGGACTCTAAACAAAGAGCCAAAGATAAATCCGCATGAATAGAGCGTTCATGAAACTCATCAAAGATAACAAGAGCCACATCCTCTAAGGAAGGGTCTGCTTGAAGTTTACGAGTTAAAATACCCTCAGTCACTATAAGTATCTTTGTTTTAGCACTTTTAAGGGAGTCCATTTTTATCTGGTACCCTATTGTTTCACCAACTTTTTCACCTAAAAGTTCTGCCATTCTTGCCGCGCTTGAACGAACCGCTAAACGTCTTGGTTCAAGCATAATGATGAGTTTACCTTCTAACCAAGGTTCATCCAAAAGAGAAAGTGGAAGCGCCGTAGTTTTTCCAGCTCCAGGAGGGGCTTGAAGAACTAAGCGATTAAAAGAAGAAAGTTTGGTCCTAACATCAGCTAAGACCTCATTAATAGGTAAATCATTCATCTTAGAATTATAGCAAAGCTATTTTCTAAAAATATACGCACGTCCCTGAATAACACAAATCATTTTTTCATTTTGATTAAGATAAACATCATACGTACCCTTTTATAGCTATCTACAATTTGTCTAGAAACACTGATCCCATCAGATATTGATATAATCTTTAAGAAGTCTAATTAAGTCAACCCTCTCGTGTTAACCCTATTCACAGACTAAAGGGGCACCATTCATCTCAGTCTGTGCTCTTCCAATGAATAATCACCTTTCTTTTTCCCCATTCCAAGGCTTTTTTTCTATCTTTGCCCATGTATATATCTATCTTTTTTGTCCAACGTTTATTCATCTTGTCTAAGACTGTATATTCACCTGTTAAACCTTCTATGGTGAGCTTTGCATTGTGTTGTAGTCCTCTTTTTAGTAGGTCTCTTGAAACGGCTATAGACTTCATTCCAGGTCTTAGTTTATCTCCCCAAGCAGCGATTGAAGGGGTGGAATCTGTTTCACCCCTTGATGATGTGTACGCTGTTGCCGTAACTTCTAGAGTATGGGTATTTTTTGCGCATCCAGTAAAACTCAACACAAGTAATAATAGGTAAAATAATTTCATTAGGTATCCAACATGCAAAGATGTTTTCTTTTATGATAAGAAAGAGCAAGTAAAATGCAATATTTTAAGGTCGTGACTGGAATCTTATCTTTTAAGGTAAAAACGATGGCTCTATTTCCCTCAAAGTTTAAAGTGTCAGAAAAAAGCTCTCTAAAGGTTGCAATGAGTTTGGTTTTACAGTTAAAATACATCGCATACTGATCAGGCGTTTTTTTATGCCAAGCCAGCCTTATTGTCGAGCCAGTTTTACAAAGATAGCTTAGTTCTTCCCATTTTAAAGTTTCATCTAAGGTACTTATCTCATCTGACTCTTCACCTACCTCTAAGATAAGTTGGCGAAGCTCTAAAAGTTTATCTTTCATCTCTTTGGGATAGCTGTCAAAAATATCTTTTACTTCAGACGTCATATCTTCTCGTACAGAACAATTGCTGTTACAATCCCTACTGAAGGGGTGAAATATTTCTCTTTTATTTTGACTCCGCCATGCTCTTGCAGTAAGGGAAGTATCTGGGCTCTATGCTTACTGTAAAGTTCTTCATCTAAAATCTGCATTCCTATTAACCTTTCAAATACCATTTATATCCTTTGGTGTATTTCCATAAATTTCTTTCATATCGGGTTCTTCAGTGCAATAAAAATGCACCCAAATATAAAGATAGTTAAACAAGGCAACTATAAGTGCGGCCTTGGACAATAAAACTAAACCCGGAATAAAAAGGATTAATAAACCAACTATATACATAGCATTATCCGTATATTTAAATATCCCACCTTTGACATAAGGCACATTATAATTTTTATCGAAATGATCAATTCCAAAGGCTCTTTCTATAGTAAAATATTTCTTTACGGAATAAAACAAATACACCACAAAGGGTGTTATAAGACCTGCCATCACATAAGCAAACATAGGCTCAATTGCTAAAGTATGAGCATTACTAAGGGATAAAACTATAACAACAAGAAACCTTGAAGAAAACAAAATTGCAAAACCTATGGCGTATAAAACAAAGGCTCTTCTCTCACCAAACAAACGAGTCAAACTTTGCTTATAAAGCTCTAGCCTCCATGTTATAGTCACATAAAGCTGATGAAAAATAGGTATGACTATGCCTATCCAAAACCATATTGCACTATTCACTCCATAATACCTACCTAGTGATATATCACTATCTTGAGTGAAAACCCAAGCCACGGCTATTATAAATACGAGCGCTAAAAGAAGATGGTACAGTTGATACTGAAATATCTTTTTCATTTATTTTTATTCCAATATAAATTTTTATCGTGTCAAGAGACTAGATAGTATTCAAGGTCTATTTTATACATTATATCTAAAGAATATGATATATTGTGGCACGTGAATACCACACGTTATAGATGCCTTTTTAAGAAATTTTTACAAGAGTATTAGTATCGGTATGCTCAAAATTATTTCCGTATATATCAACCATAGTTGTTTCGTGATAGTGCAGGGTATCTCCTTTTAGTGTAAAAGTCTGCTTAAAAGAGGTTGTTTTAGCTTTCTTATGCATAAAAGGACTTTGAAGTACTCCATCTACATCAGTCGAAACATTTATAACAATATCCCCATTAGACTCAGTCTGCGCCTCTCCATTTGCTAATACGCATACAACCCGAGGAATAGCAATAGATTGAAATATTTCATCCTTACTCTGATCCCACATCCAATACCCAGTTTGGTCATGAAAAACTTCATTATTTGACTTTCTACTCACTATTTGATGATAATGTAAGGCCACAAGAGTTTGTTCTTCTGCATTAGTCACATCACCCGCTGGAGTAAAAACAATAGTTTCATAATACGCATTTTTTTCTGTTCCATCTGGATCAGGAGCTATATCTAAGCCCTTTTCCCCCTTGAACGTTCCTATTAATCCTGTTAATGGTCCATAATCTATATCCATGTTGCATCCTTTGTACAATAGATTACTCTTAAAAAGCTTTTATATTTCTGTATTTTTTATACTAAGGAGCTTCTTTTGTGTTAAAATTGCACTTATGAATCAGAAACTATATATGGTCTCTTTAGGGCCGGGAGATGTTGAACTTCTAACCCTAAAAGCACTAAACGCCTTTAAAAATTGTGACGCTATCTGTGTCCCTACTAAGAGTGAAGACAACAGTTTTACAAAATCGATAAGTTTTAAAATAGTTTGTGAAGCCCTGTCTCATCTTGGAGTTGAAAAAAAGATTATTCCTGTATATTCGCCTATGCGCTTTAATGAGCAAGACTGGATTAATGAGGCAAATATTGTTATCAAGGCTTCTAAAGACTTTGGGTCTGTATGTTTTGTAACCCTAGGTGACGCTGCCATTTATTCAAGTATTTATTATCTTTTAGACATCATTAAAGAAAAAGATTCTGTTCTACATGAGACTTGTGAGGTCATCGCGGGAGTGACTTCTTTTTCTGCGGCTTCTGCAAGAGTTCAAAAGGCTCTGTGTCTAGGAGATGAACAGTTAGTGATTAAACCTATTAATCCAAGAGGTAAGGTCGAGACAACAGAAATTTTGATGCGACCTAAGATTGGAATGGATACGCAAAGTTTAGGAGAGGGTGATTTTTATACCTTTGAGAATATGTATCTTACCAATGAAAATATTTATCCTACAAAGATAGACAAGGTCAAAAAATATATGACCCTATTTTTGAAATTTGCTAAAAGAGAGGCTTAGACTACTTAGTCTCAGCTCTCCATTCTTCTTTTTTCTTACCACTTAGGTCATACTTATTTAAGTAACCTCTAGGTGTTAATACTCTTCCATCTTTAGTCAACTTAGTCGTTGAGTTTCCTATTAAGATAGTCGTAGACATATTTACATCTTCATTAGCCGTTCCAGCGTCTATAAGATCTTTTACAGTAATCGTCTTAATCATCTTAGCCTCGCGTCCAAGATCTCTAGCCACAACAACAGGACGGCTTGGCTCTAGTGCTTTTAGCTTTTCTAGCATGAGTCTGTACGGCTCTAAACGACTTTTACTCTTAGGGTTATAAATAGAAATAACAAAGTCTGCCTCTAAAGCAAGAGCTATTCTTTTTTGAATAAGGTCAGAATCAGTTAGTCTGTCTGAAAGAGAGATTAGACAAAAGTCTTGTGAAAGGGGGGCCCCTACTTCTGAGGCTAAGGCCAAGATAGAAGAGATACCTGGAAGTGACTTATATTCTATCTTATCCCAGTCATCATTCACATCTAAAAGCTCAACTACTAAAGAACCCATAGCATATACATTTGCATCACCATTTGAGATTAAAGCAACATTACGTCCCTTTCTAGCCTCATCAACCGCGTGAGTAACACGTTCAATTTCTTTAGTCATACCCGTAGTAAAAAGCTCTTTATCACCAATAAACTCTTTAAGATCTTTAGCATACTTTGTGTAACCAACAATCAGGTCAGCCTCACGCATTGCTGCCATTGCTTCTTGTGTTAAATATCTTGTACCACCCGCGCCTGTTGAAACTAAAGTTAATTTACCCATATTATATGTCCTTAAAATGAGGCAGCGATAGTTACGCCACCATAGATTCTTTTACTTAAAAATAAAGTCTTGTTTTTACTTGCTAATAAAGATGCTGGTTCTGATACACCCTTGATATTAAAGAACTTCGTTGCTTGTGAAGGTGAAAATTCCTGCTCAAGAGCATTTATAGCTTCTTCATCAAAGAACTTGATTTCTTTGTTCATGTCTTTTGCGTATTCTAAAAGACCAACTTCATCTGCCTTAGCTGTAAAGCTCGCAAACGAGCTTATCTGCTCTATGTCTAAACCATGCTCATAACAAAAACGCTTAACCGCAAGGGCTATCTCTTTGGCTGATGTATCTCTGTTCATACCTAATCCAAGAACTACTTCTTGAGGATGAAGCTGTAAGTCTGTGTTAGCAATCTTTTGAGGCGTGATATATACAGTAGGAATACTGTCATCTATAGATTCAAGGTCATCCGGCTGAATAAAGATAAAGTTCTCTTCCTTATATCCTTCAAAGGTCTTAACAGCATCTACCATACAAGGATAGGTAATGACTTGAACTTGCTTTTTATTGATAATGGCATTTGACACTACCGCTAAAGACTTAAGATGAGAGATTTTAAAACCGCTTTTCTTAGCAAACATATCAAAGGCCAAAACATTAATCTGATCTGAAGCAGTCGTTACAAAATTCACACATCCGTCTATCTTTTTAGACAGGTCTAATGCAAGTTCGTTTGCCCCACCTAAATGTCCTGAAAGAAGAGGAATAATACGTTTTAAGTCAAGTGTCATAATAAGAACAGCAGGATCTGTCGCCTTGTCCTTTAGATAAGGAGCAATCTTTCTAATTACTGCTCCTGTAGCAATAATAAAGATAATCGCGTCATAGTTTGCCCAAGCAGGTGCCATAATATCATCTACTTTTACATATTTAAAATACTCAGTTCCATCTTGTATGCCTTCTTCAGACTTATTAAAAACATGGCATTCATGGGTACTTAAATGTGGAAGCAGCTTTTTTGCCGCCGCTAAACTCGGGTCGTTAATCGTTGCTATTGCTATTTTCATTTTTTCTCTTTATTTAAATTTTATAATGCTTTAGAGGTTTTTTCGCCCTCTTTTTTATATGTTTTAGCATATAAATGCGATTCAACGGTTGCATTTTGGTGAAGATAATCTCCAAATAGGATTAAGGCAACCCCTTTAATATGTGAAACCTGATCTTGAATATCATCAATAGTTCCCTTATAGCTCATCTCTTCAGGCCAACTAGCCTTTTCAACTACCCAACAAGGTGTATCTTTTGAATACCCTAGTTCATAAGCTGTTTCTCTTAATTTTTTAATCAAGGTAATAGAAAGATAAAAGGCAAAAGAGCTGTTCTTGTTCGAAAGTAATTGTCTTAGATTTTCAGGATTAGGTGTTCTACCTTCAACTCTTGAAATAATAAGGGTTTGTGAAACTCCTGGAATAGTATATTCTATACCCACAGAAGCAGCTGCAGCGAAGGCCGCAGTAACACCTGGAATAACTTCAAAATCTATGTTTTCTTCTCTTAAAAATTCTACCTGCTTGGCAGTTGTAGAAAAGATAGAAGAGTCTCCTGTATGAAGGCGTACAAACTTTTTGTGTCCATGCTCTTTAATAAAGGTAAAGATATCTTCATAATCCATATCAGCAGAGTTCTCTATGATGCAGCCATCCTTACACCAGGTTAATAATTCTTTAGGTACTAAAGAACCTGTGTATAAAACAACATCAGCCTCATGAAGAGCCTTTTGCCCCTTTACTGTGATAAGGTCAGGATCCCCCGGACCGGCTCCTACAAACTTAACCATTATTTTCCTTTTTAACAATAATCTGATGCATAACTCTTTCGGGTTCAGGCATCTGTAATTTCATCTTATACGTTGTCAAAGAAATGCTTTTAATATCGAAGTCAATATTAGCAGATTTTAGGGTCTGTATCGCTGTGCTCAAATGCTCTAAGGTAACAAAATTTGCCACCATAATTCCACCCTCAGCCAAACGTTCATATAAGTAATCAAGCTCACAAATAACCTTAGCTCCACCACCACCTACAAAGATTCTTTCAGGTGTGCTTGTTTCTGTTTTATAGTCTTCACTTGCCTCACCAATATAAAGCTTTGTATCTACAATCTTATGCATGCTTAAAGAGGTTTCAATCATCTTCGCGCGTTTCACATTTTTTTCAAACATAATAGAGCGTATCTTATAACGTTTATATCCATCTATACTTACAGAGCCGCTTCCAGCCCCTACATCCCACATTAATTGATTAGCTTGAAGTTCAAGGTTTTGAAGACTCACATGTCTTTTATAAGACTTGGTAATCATCCCATTTTCATGTTCTATACTGTCTTCAGTAGAGATATTAGGAAGGGTCTTAAAATTACGTTTTACTAAAAGCGAATACGGCATTTTAGGAGGGTTTTCTATCATCTCATCTAAGGTAGGATTAGAAAACTTCTCATCCTCATAACCAAACTGCTCTCCTAGAGTAATCTCAAAATCACCCTCTTTAAAGTACTTTGTTGCTTCTTTTATAATAGAAGGGGTGTGTTCATCACAGATGATGAAGGTATAGTCTTTGATTAAAAACTCTTCTAAGTTCACTCCACTTTTCCGTGAAGAGTCACTATCCCTGTTTTCACAAGAGATACACCCTCATGTGCAAGCATATAATTTAAAGAAGAGGTGTTATCTATTAATTTAAAAGGAATATTTTCTTTTTTCAAAACATTTAAAATCAAAATGGCACCTGAGAAAAAGGTAGGAGAACCACTGACTATATATAAAATATCTTTATTTAGGTTTTCCAAGATAGCTTCTTTTACTACCTTGAAGCTTCCCTTTACAACGTTTTTAATATCGGTTGTAAAGTTCTGATCACAAAAGATCAAATCAAACTTGGAAAAATCTACATCTACCTTGTCAAAATTATATGCGCCCATTCCAGATCCGGCTATTGTTACCATGTTAATTCCTCTTTTATGTCATTTTTACCATGAAGCGTAATAATCTCTAAGTGTTTTGTGCCCAGTTCAAGTTCTTTAAACCATTTTTGATACATCAAGGCAGACTTATACCCTAATATTTTTATAAAATCTTGTATTATTTCAGGGCTTAGACTTTGCAAGACTGCTTTTAGGGTTACATATTCTTCTTTTCCCAAATCATAAGCTAAGTCTTCTTGCAGCCATTGTCTTACCTCTGTAAAGTCTATCGAGCCAAAACGGTTATGGGTATTTTTACATCCCTGAGCCACCTTACACATTTTTCCTGTTGAACATACAAAAACCATCTTTTTAAAATCGTGCCTTTTCAATCTCGCAGAAGCCTCATAAACAAAGTTAGCAATCTCTACCACATTTGTTTCATCATAACGTGCTAAAGCATAATCATGCGCCGTATTTCCAAGGGTAAATATAATGTACTCAAGGTTTTGCGCCGCTGCCACATCTATCTCTGTTTCTACACTATCTATATAAGCACTGGCAGAAACGGGTTTAACTATGCCTCTAGTACCTAAGATTGAGATACCACCTATTACACCCACCTTGGCATTAGCTGTTTCTTTAGCTATCTCTTCTCCATTTTCTACACTAAAGACTGCATGTAAAATCTGTCTTGATTCAGAAACAATACCTTGGGCATTAGAACGCATCATTTCTAAGGGAGTAGGATTAATAGCAGGATAACCGGGATCAATCTTTAGACCCTTCTTCGTAGCTACTCCTATTCCCTCTCCCGCATATACATGAACCTCAGTTCCCTTGATTTCTATTAAAGAAGGGATTTGTTCTTTAAGACCATGTGGAACTGTATTTAGTAGCTCTAAACTTATCTTACAACCCTTAGTTACGTCTAAGTCATCATTATCTGTCTTAAAGGTAAAAAAATGGCCTGTTTTCTCTTTTTGCACTTCAATTTTTGCGATATCACCTTTGGGAAGAACGACCTCAAGAGTGTCTATATTAAGATCTTGAAAATATTCATATAAAGAAGCTAAAAAGATAGCCGTTGCATGAGTACCTGTTGTATATCCGCTTCGAAGTTCTTCTGCCATTTTTGCCTATTTATACACTTTCATAGGAATAAAATTGTCTTCATTAATTTCTTCAACTAAGATTTTATCTTCGCTTAAAAGCATAAAGATATTTCTCCACTGATCATCTGTAAATCGGTGTGTATTTTTTAACCATAAGGCATTGTTTTTTTCATTTCCATTAGCCTGAGTATTTTCAGTCACCTGACATACCTGTCTAAATCTACACGCTCCATAACAGCCTGTTCTTGAGATTTTAATACGGTTTTCACCCTTATTAAGACCCATCTCTTTGATTATTTCCCTTAAATTAGAAGCCTTATCAATCTTTCCAGCCTTTCCACATCGTTCATCATCACATAAAAGTAAAAGCGTTTTATAATGCATGATAGCGCGGTTAGGATCATAATCTTTTGGTTTACAAGTATAGCCCTCTACAACTTCTGAGCCCATCTCATTTAGACGAACCTCATCCTTTTTGACAGGGTTAGAGCCATACTGAGAACTAGCATGTGAATTTACAAGGCTACTTGCCATTATATTTTCCATATTCTGTATCATAATCTTTAATCAATCTGTAGGCGGCATGAAGAGAGGCAACGACCATAGTAGAAGCTCCGTATCGCCCTTCTAAGATTACACCCTCACAATTAAAATGTTCCATAAACTTTTTACCGTATACCTTTGATTCAACAACATTTACAAAGCCAACAGGA
The DNA here is from genome assembly GCF_029216045.1 of Sulfurimonas sp. MAG313. Lineage (GTDB taxonomy): Bacteria > Campylobacterota > Campylobacteria > Campylobacterales > Sulfurimonadaceae. The sequence goes on from NZ_JAEMVE010000215.1 coordinate 23,575, forward strand.
AATAAAAGTAAGACTACATTATCCATATTTACCTTGTGTTTGATAAGGGCATTAATAGCTGCATAAATATAGGTAGGTGCATTTCCACAAGCAAGTACCAAGGGTTCATCTTTAAATTTTTCTATGGCAAGTTGAACGGCGGCATAAGAACGCGTTGTCTTGTTGACCTTAGCCATCTCAAAAACCTCAGGTTCATTCACGTAACAAATGACCTCATTTTCATACTTATCAAGATAAAATTTACTCAGACCCGAGCGAATCATATTCGTATCAACAATAAGCTTAGCCTTACGTTCAAGTAACTCTTTAAGCTTAGGCATAGCATTATCCGTAAAAAAGATATTGTCTATGACCTGGTCAAAACAAGTAGTTGTGTGAATAAGTCTTTCTACAAGGGCTTTTTCATTCTCATCAAAACGGGCAAATCCTTCGTATTCAATAGCTTCAGCATGAATCATTTCAAAAGATTTTAGTGATATCTCATCACCAATATTAATAGGGGGTTCAAGGGTTTCAAAATTCACAATAATAAGTCCGTTTAATTTTTAAGAGATTATATCTAATATGGATTAAGATACTATTTCATATGCAATTTAATATAGAAGATACAACTACCCTTTTAAATATTATGAAAAACAGGCGAGATGTACGGGGAAATAGGTTTCTCAACAAAGAAGTTGAAGAAGAAAAAATCCTCAAAATTCTTCAAGCTGGTTTAACAGCTCCTTCTGTCGGTTATTCACAGCCTTGGAAATTTATTCTAATTCAAGATGCAAAGATTAAAAACTCTGTATTTCAAAACTTTGAAGAAGAAAACAACAAGGCAAGAAAAATTTTCAAGGACAAGACCTTATATAAAGACTTGAAACTTGAGGGTATTAAAGAAGCCCCAGTGAACCTTGCTGTCTTATATAAAGAACCTCAAGAAAAAATCTTGGGAATGACCTCTCAGTCTAAGATGGGGGAGTATAGTGTTGTTTGTGCCATTCAAAATATGTGGCTTATGGCTAGAGCCTTAAATATTGGTCTTGGATGGGTAAGCATACTAGAAGAAAACAAGATACTTAAGCTTATTAAGGCTCCAAAGAACACCAAACTTATTGCTTATCTTTGTCTTGGATATGTAGATGAATTTTTAGAAGTACCCGAACTAAAAAGTTTGGGGTGGGAAGATGAAAAAACTTTAAATGAGTGTTTGATTATTAGATAAAAACTGTGATTACAAAAAAAACTATACCCTCCACATAGTATGTAAATAAGTGCCTAAGACATTTCCTTTCTTCCATCCTCCATCTTTCATCATCTTTTGTGAAGACTTATACAACCCAACATCTCCCTTAGGTGCCTGAGTGACACTTGAATAATGGAAGGCATGTCCCTTAATTAGGGTCTGGCTTTGAAAA
>NZ_JAEMVE010000216.1 GCF_029216045.1 Sulfurimonas sp. MAG313
ACCCGCAGGGAAGCGATTAGAGGCACGACTTTAGCACCTAAATACTTTTGAAGCTATTCATAGCTCCTTCAAGTCTTTATGCACTAAATCCATACCTCTAATCTCTTTTCTTTATTTGACTGTTTAGTTAGTGGCGTAATAATACAAGTAAGACATCAGAGATGTTGAGAATTGGAAAAAAAGTTTATTTAGAAAGTTGTGTGATGTGTCATGGGATAGATGCAAAAGGGCATGGTCCTTTGAGCAAGTTGAAGAACTCTTCTCTTTATCCGGCAGACTTAAGTAAGACGCTTTTAAATAGAGAACAACAAATTGTATATACAAAATATGGAGGAAAATTTTGGGGTTCGGCTGAGGCGAATATGCCATCTTGGAGAAATGAATATGATGATTTTACGCTACATTCTGTTATATTATACATAGAAGAAGTACTGGATAAGAAGTAATTACTGAGTTTAAGCAACAATATCTTAGCTGAGTGCTAAAATAATGTCAATTTGAACACGAGGACTTCTATGACTAGGGATATTAAGATACATTCTATGAACTTGTTAATCATTGATAATTCTGCCAACAGCAGCTTATTATTAAAGGCTATTTTAAAAAACAAGGGCTTTAAAAATATTTATTTTGCCACAGATGTAGAAAGTTCTTATGTTCATTTAGATAAACAAAGAATTGACCTTATTCTTTTAAGTTATGTTCTATCAGGTATTAGTGGAACTGAGGTCTGTAAAGAAATTTCTGGAAATATGTTATATGAAGATATCCCCATTATCATGGTTACTGTTAATAATGATATAAAGACCTTGCAAGTAAGTTTTGAGAATGGGGCCACTGATTATATTGCGAAGCCTTTTAAGGGCGAAGAACTTGTTGCTAGAGTTCAAGCGCATCTTATTCGCAAACAAGTTAATGATATACGTAAAACTACAGCTATTACAGACCCTTTAACAAACATTTATAATCGTCGACATTTTGATACTATATTTGAGCATTTTCATGCACGTTCTATTTCTGAAAATAAGGCAATTAGTTTTTTCATGATAGATATTGATAACTTTAAACCTTATAATGATAATTATGGACATCAAAAAGGCGATGTAACACTTATAAAAGTAGCAAAAATCTTAGAAGAGCAACTTCCTCGAACAGATGATTATGTTTTTAGAATAGGGGGAGAAGAGTTTGCCATTTTACTTTATGATACAACCGTTGGTTTTTTATTACAGTTAAGTGGACAAATACATGAAGCATTAGCCAAGGAAAATATTGAACATAAGTTTAATGCTAACTTTAATAAGGTGAGCGTTTCTATAGGTGTCTTTACAAGTTTGTGTGAGCATGGTATATCAAAGTTTGAGATATATGACAGAGCAGATAAAGCCTTGTATCAGTCTAAAGAAAATGGACGAAGCCAGACAACATTTGAACAAGGCTAAATTTTAATTTATTCTATTACTTAGCTTAAGGATCCTAATCTTTACGAATGACTAGTATCATCCCACCTACCCCTACAATAACGACTATGCTTAAAAATATAATTTGAAAAAGATCAACTCCAGTCATCGCTGTCACCTTCTTTCTCTTTTTCTTTGAGTTGTCCGCAAGCAGCAGAAATATCTATTCCCTTAGACTGACGAATAGTACATAAGAGACCATGGTTAATGAGATACTCTTGAAAACTTACCATTGACTTAACGCTAGGACGTTCATAAGGGCTTCCTGGATAGGGATTAAAGAAGATAAGGTTCACTTTAGCCTTGATATCTGAAAGAAGACCGACTAGCTTCTTAGCCGAGCCTAAGTCATCATTTTTGTCTTTGATGACAAGGTATTCAAACATAACACGTTTTCTGGTATCTATGGGAAAGCGTTTAACGGCCTCTATAATAGAATTAATATTATGTGCTTTATTCATAGGTATGAGTTCACTTCTAAGCTCATCATCAACGGCGTGAAGGGATATAGCTATATGAACACCTAAGTCCATTTGCCCTAATTTATCTATCTTATTGCTCAGTCCTGAGGTTGAAACGGTTTGACGTTTCCCCCCTATAGCAAGACCATTTTCTTCTTTAAAGATTTTAATAGCGGTAGCAAGATTGTCTAAATTATCTAGAGGTTCGCCCATCCCCATGTAGACTATATTCAAGCGCTTAGCTGCAGGGATATTATTGTCTATCTTTATAGCTAAGACTTGAGCTACAATTTCTCCTGGAGTTAAATCTCTAGTAAAGCCACCCTTTGCAGTTAAACAAAAGGTACAGCCAACCTTACATCCCACCTGTGTTGATACACAAACGGTATATTTGGCCTCAGAAGTGATTTCTCCATCTTCTCCAAGTTCTTCTGGCTTCATTAAGAGCAAGACGGCTTCTACGGTTTTACCATCAGGTAGGGCAAAAAGGTATTTGATAGTTCCATCTTGCGAATGTTCTTTTTGAACGGTGCTCAGAGGCATTAAGATATATTTTTCATCTAACTCAGCGCGTAAGGTCTTTGGGATGTTTTGCATGGAGCTAAAGTCAGAAGCATATTTATGATAGATCCAACCATAAACTTGTTTGGCACGAAAAGAGGGCTTTATAAGCTGTCCAAGTTCATCTAGCGTATAGTCTAAGAGTGTAGGTTTGTTTTGTAAAGAAATTTTATTTGGTTCATTTTGCATATGAAATTATATCAGTAAATGTTAGTAATTTTAATTAAGAATACGCTTAAGAAAATTTACTGTGCACTAAGTTAAGATAAATTAAATAGACAGCATCCGCTAAGGAGGCTAAAATCTTTTTACCGGCATTACAAAGTTCTTCATCAGGTTCTATACAAAGGTGCAATGTTTTTCCGTCTTTTAATTTATGATAGGAAATAGAGTGTACATTATTTAAAATAGTTTGTTTTGAGCGAGAACTTTCTTCAATTTCCTTATATAAAGAGCTGTCTGCAATTTTGTCTGAAAATAAAAAGCTTATTTCTCCTTTTTCATCTCTAAGGGCCAAAGAAATATTATGTGTTTTTATCACAAGTGTTTGAGACTCTTCTTTGAGTCTATAATGGAGTTGTTCGAAAGATTCTGATGTGCTTAGTCGTGACATAGATTCTAATAAACTTTCTAGTTTAGTTTTACACTTAGTTAACTTGGATATATCTCTGTAAGACCGAAGGGCAGAATATATAATAGTATGGAGCTTTTCAGTACTGAGTTCGGTTTTTTCTGCAAAGCCGTCAACATCAAACTCTTCTAAGATCTTATGCTCAGGAAAATTCCCTGGTTGCCCTGTTCGAATGATAATGCGTGTTGTATGATTTTTTTCATCTTCTCTTAAAAAATTGGCCACATCAAAACCTGAATCATCCCTTTCCATAACAATATCAAGTAAAACGAGGGCAACATCTTTATGTTTTTTGAGGTAGCTTATAGCTTCTTGGGCAGAATCAGCAGTAGAAAATTTAATTTTTTTGTTTTCAAAAGAAAAACCTGAGAGAACAAGCTTAGTGATTTGATGGATAGAAGGTTCATCATCTACACTCAGTATATGCCAAAATTCTTCTTGTACTTCTTCTTCAAGAATCGTGTTTTCATCTTCGTTAAATAAATAATTCATAATAACCGCCTTCTCAAGTAGTCTATTATCATTCTTCCATAGATATGTTTAGGAAACGCTATTATTTTAAAATTAAGTTGCAAGCAATAGTACATATTTAATTTCTAAAGTGCTTATTTAGAAGTTAGTTCTTTAATGCGAAGACGTACGTGCTCTGACAAAAGTATTTTCGCCTGGGCATGGTTTTTCATAAAGTCTTCATGGGCATCTTTATTGGTAAAATTTGTTATGCAAAAAACTCCACCAGCGGGGATATTAAACTCTTGAGCTACTCTTAAAAAGGCAAAAAACTCCATATTTTCAATCCCTACTCCAAACTTTAAAAAGTTTTTAGTAAGTTCTATATCGGTAGATATGTAGTTAGAAGAATTGACGACAATATCTTTTGTTTCCTCTGTGTTGGTTGTGACAACATTATCAAGGGGAGTGTAAGATTGATTAGACAAGAAAGAAAGTTCTATGTTAGAAGCGGTTTTAGATTCAACAATATCAAAAATATTTTTATGTCCATAGGAACCTGCTGTTCCTACAAAAAGTAAAAATTCAGGCTTGTCAAACATACAAAGTCGTGTGAGGTTCATAGACATTTCAATAAGACCAACACCCATAGCCGTAGCAAAGCCAAAGCTTTCGTTATTTCCTGCACATATAATCATCTAAAATCCTTTTATAACGCAAGCTCTGCGTGGGGTATGGGGGCACTAAGGTGCCAAGTATAAAGCTACAAACGAACGGGTATATTTTCATCATGCAAATAACGTTTTAAATCCATGATATCTATCTCTTTATAATGAAATATTGAAGCAGCTAGTCCTGCGTCAGCACCTTCGTTAAAGACTTCTTTAAAATGTTGCATCGTTCCTGCTCCACCTGAAGCGATGATGGGAACATTAACTAATTGAGCTATTTGTTTTGTGATGGGAATTTCAAAACCAGCCTTAGTTCCATCCGAATCCATAGACGTTAAAAGGATTTCTCCAGCCCCTCTATCTACGACTTCCTTGGCCCATTCTACGGCATTAATACCTGTATCTACTCGTCCACCATTGAGGTACACATTATACTGGTTCCCTGTTTTTTTGACATCTATGGCCACAACGATGCATTGAGAGCCAAAACGTTTGGCCCCTTCGTTAATAAAGTCAGGACGTTTGATGGCGGCGGAGTTTAGACTAACCTTATCACAACCAACATTTAAAAGTTTGTAAATATCTTCAAGGCGACGAATTCCACCACCAACGGTAAGGGGGATAAAAACCTCTTTAGCAACTTTTTCAACGATTTCTACAATCGTTTCTCTGTTATCTGAAGAAGCAGTGATATCTAAGAAGCAAAGTTCATCTGCTCCCTCGTCATTATAACGTTTAGCCACTTCAACAGGGTCTCCTGCATCTTTGAGCCCAACAAAATTAACGCCCTTAACAACACGTCCATCTTTAACATCTAAACAAGGGATAATACGTTTTGCGAAATAGTCCATAATCTTCCAATATTAATTTAAATTCAAGTACATCATAATGATGGGTAGTAAAGCTTTTTAGCTGCCCTTAAAGCTTTACTTTTGCAATGCCTGCCTTAGAAAAAGAGATATATAAGGTGTCTTCATTTGTATTTAAGCTTGTTGTTGTTGCTCTGGAATCTTTGTTTTTAGATTTATAGGTACCTATGTGCTTAAGCTCTTTTACGTCTTGAGTATCTAAAAGGTAGACCCCATCCTCTAAGGCAGAAACAAAGAGCTTTTTTCCATCTTTTGACAGACTTAAACTGGATGCAAATTTAGGGGTAAGACAGGTGGACACACGTGTGATTTTATTTGTATTGGATAGTCTAAGCACATGTACGCCATCTTCACCCGAAGCAATATAGGCTAATGTTTTATCAGGAGATAAGACAATGCTCGTAGCTCCATTGGTGATAGGAAGGCTGTATACCTCTCTAGGATTTGCAAGGGTAGATATGTCTAAGACACTAATTCCAAATGTGTGAGCAAGATAGAGTCTTGAACGATTTTCATCTAAGACAAGGTCTTTTATCTCTAGTCCCTTGTTGTAGTTGGATAAAAATCTAAACTCATCTTTATTATAAATATCTAAGATAAGTAGGCCCTTGTTTTTTCTAACAATAAAACTGGTAACTGCGTCTTGTGTTGTTACAGAAGTAATAGGATGAATTTTTGTATATTCATCTTTTTGTAATGGAAACTTTGCTTGGCTTACATCAAGAATAGTAAATCCATTTTTAGTATCACTTAGAAAAAGGTATTGACCTGAGGCGGATATTTTAACATCAACAAGGTTGCATCCATCCCCTAAGAAATCAAAGCTTGCAAGCTTTGATATTTGTGAAAAGTTTTTAATACTGAGTGTTTTAAAACAATGACTGGTATTGGCCACATAAGCATATTTTTCATTTTTTGAAAGTACAAGTGATTGAGTACTTCCAGGAAGTTTAAAACTATCTTTTACCCAATGCACCTTTGGCATTTGATCTTGAACATAGGCCATAAGTGCCTCATCAGACTCTAGGGTTTCAAAATATATTTCAAGTAAATTGATTTTGCCTCGTGTTCTAAACTTCACGTAATACGCCATAGAACGATTTAAAATTATTTTATTTTCTAAAAGAGGACTTCCTCCTGTAGTGACAATTCTTATAAATTCATGATAATCATCCGCCTCAATACTTTTCATAAGATAGGCATTAATAGCGCGTATTATTTCATTATGTTCTTTTTGTAAAATTCTTAGACCACTAATATAGGCTTGTTTATCTGCTTTATTAGGTTTTTTAGCTTTTTCTACCTTATTGGCAAGTACTAGTAAGTCATATACATGTACATGATAAGCTTCGGCCTTACTTCTTACTTGAGGGAAGTCTACAAATTTTTCAAAAACAGCATCTGCCTTATACAAAGGTGTTCCTAATGATGAGAAAAGTTTAGGGTAACTGTTCGCATGTAAAAATAAGCTAAGTAAAAAAAGTAAAAAAAGTTGTTTCATCGTTTTGCCTAAGGTAAATTAGTAATTGAAATAGTTAATAACTTTGTATGTGCTAAGTATACAGTTTTTAGTAATTTCTAAACGTATTATAAGACTTTATCTCTTAAGGACACCTCTAAAAATTCTTACTCGTAAATAAAGCCTCTGCTAGATTTTGAAAAATTCCAAAATTGTCTTTAAGAATACTATTATATTGCTCATTAGAAGTGATTTCTGTACGTCCATGAGACGATTTAAACTCTTTGTCTAATAACAATATACGTCCTTCAGGCGTTGGCATAGCGCAGATTATTTGTTGAGTGAAACGTGAGTCCTCAGAATGTCTATTAAAAAAGTTTGCAAGTTCATAGTCTATAAGGTTTTGAGCATTTAAATCAAAAGAATATAAAGGTACCCAATGGTCTTCAATCTTGCATTGTAATTCATATCCTTCTGTATGGGGTATGAGTTTAAAGATATCTCCAAACTGTTCATTTTCTTTTTCATACACAAGCTCAAGGGGTTCTATTAGTCCTCTTCCTCCAAAACCTAAATCACACAAATAGCTTATACCTTCTATGTGTACCTTTAAAACCATATGTGTTTTTGGGCGTATAGCATTCTTGTACCCATAAAGAGGACGACCGATTAAGAGTGTGGTCTCAAATCCAAGTTCTTGAAGTAAAAAATAAAACAAAATATTAAGTTCATAACAATAACCGCCTTTTTGTTCAACAATAAGCTTTTGAAAAAGACTTTCTTTATCTAAGGGAATAGGGCGTTTTAACTGAACATTAAAGTTTTCAAAGGGAATGCTAAAGGCTTGTGCTCTATGCAAGGTTTTTAAGGTCTTATAATCATTATTAAGATTGATATCTAAGTGTAATCGTTTTAAATAGGCTGAGGTATTCATCAAATTTCTTTTTAATAAATTTTACAAGAAAAGGTATAATTCCTTTATGAAAGTAATAATAGATTTAATAGAAGATATCCACGCGGCTATCAATAATGATACAAACTTTTCTTTAAGCGTGATGGGCTTGAAAGAAAATGACAAGTCTGAATTTATCCCTTCTTGGCAAAGTGAACTCTGCTCTTTTAAACTTGATATTGAGCAAAAAAAGTTATTTCTTTTCTTAGGAAAGGATGAGGCCATCAAGGTAGGAGACTTTTTAGACAGCTTAAATGCCTTAAGCAATGAGGCCATGATGTACGAAATCTGCATCTCTTATGCAAAAGAAGATCAGCGTCTTGATTGTGCATTAATAGGATTTGGGGAGTCTTTAAAGGATGAAAAATATCTTTTGTTTATTGAAGACTAGTAGCTAGTCTGAAAGCTTAAGATGTTTCAAGCGCCTACAAGAAAATCAGAAAATTATTTTGACTAAGAGTATATACGCTCGAAGATAGATTGGTTATACTCTTTTTATGAAACATATTTTATGGGGTATTTTACTTTTGTTACTGAGTGCTTGTTCGGATAAAAAACCGGGTGTAATACCACCAAGTCCCATTTGGCCTATGGAGTTTTATGAGAAATTTAATTTAAGAACTATAGTGAGTTCGTATGGAAATATTTTAAAATATGCGTGTGAATCCTATCCCAAAGATTTTTTTACTTCAGATCAGTTGTATATGCCAAATACCTCTACTATTGTTATTTATGATTTAAATAGAACATTAACTTTTGAAATCACCTCCCTGAGCCAAGTTATTGTTAAAGATCAGATGAATGATTCTTATGAGGCGGAACACTTATATACAATTTACTATAATGAAGAACATAATGATTATAGAACAGATTTATTTTTTATAAAAAAGAAAAAAAATTGTCTTTATTTAGGCCGTAAAAAAGACGCAAATGTATCAAAATAAATATTAAATATTAAAAATAATAATTTTATGAGCTTGGTTTAAGGCAAAATCGATAAACTAAGACACAATAAATGCTTATCTAAGCAGTTTTTAGATATCCTACGCCTTATATGAAAAAAGATGTAGTTGCTAAAAAGAAGTTTGGACAGAACTTTCTTATTGATGAAAGTGTTGTCAGAAGAATTGTCGAAGCGATGCCCCATAATGAAAATCTCATTGCAGAAATTGGGCCTGGCTTAGGTGATTTGACTAAACATTTAGTAAACGTCAAAAGCGTTATTGCTTTTGAAGTGGACACCGATTTGTGTAAGCTCCTTAACGAAGAGTTTAAAGAAGAGATGAATACCGGAACACTAGACCTTCGCTGCGGCGATGTTTTAGATACCTGGAAGGTTAATTTATTAGACAGTAATTACGATTTAGTGGCAAACTTGCCTTATTATATCGCGACGAAAATCATTTTAAAAGCATTAGCCGACCCTCATTGTCAATCTTTACTCGTTATGGTTCAGCGCGAGGTCGCAGAAAAATTTTCTGCTCAACCTGGCGACAAAGACTTTGGCTCTCTTGCTGTCATCACACAGACAGTAGGACATGCTCGCATTGTTATTGAAGTACCACCTGAGGCTTTCAATCCTCCACCGAAGATTCATTCAGCGGTCTTAAAGATTGTAAAGAAAACAAGTCGTACTTTAGAAAATACAGGATTAGAAGATATGTTACGCGTTGCCTTTACTCAGCCTCGCAAAACTCTGCTCAAAAATCTTTCAGCTGTATATGACAAGGCAGAAGTTTCTAATGCTTTAGAGGCAATGAGTTTGTCTCCCACAATTCGTCCACATCAAACAACAACGGCTAATTATCACCAACTCTATAAGTGTCTAACAAAAGTTTAGACACTCCGAAAACTAAGGAGTTTGGCAATGGAAGAACAAAACACAAGCGCGACACAGAGTCGTCCTCAAGATGAAACAACTAATAAACCACGTAATAACAATAATAGAAGCCGTCGTAATAATGCGAGCAACACGAATAGTGGGAACCGTCACGCGAAAGATAATGATGTAGACGGAAATGTTCATGATAAAGAAGTAGATGGAAATAAGGCTGAAGGCGATAACAAAGGAGGGCACAGAGTTGCTCAACCTTTAAAGGGCCCTAGTTCTGGAACTCAAAGCCGTCAAGGTGGAAGCCGTAATAGCGGAAGTAAAAGTGGTGGAAATAAAAACCGTTATAAAAGAGGTTTTAACCCTGGAAATGTTCCAGCAGATAAGCTTTTAAAAGAGTGCGTGGTTCAAAATCAAGAGATGCACAAAAAGCGTCTTAACCCTCATCATAAACTAGACCTTAACACTAAGGCTAAGGTACGTATCACACCGCTTGGTGGTCTAAATGAAATTGGTGGAAATATCACGGTTATTGAGACTGAAAATGAGGCTATTCTTGTAGATATTGGAATGAGTTTTCCTGATGAAGATATGCATGGTGTTGATATCTTAGTTCCTGATTTTTCATATATTCGTGAAATCAAGGACAAGATTGTTGCAGTAATCATTACCCACGCCCATGAAGATCATATTGGTGCAACTCCGTATTTTTACAAAGAATTCCAATTTCCATTATATGGAACAGCCTTTCCATTAGCAATGATTGCAAACAAGTTTGATGAACACCATATTAAGCAGCACAAATCATTTTTCCGTCCTGTCGAAAAACGTAAGGCCTATAAGATTGGAAATGACTTTGAAATTGAGTGGATGCATATGACTCACTCTATCATTGATTCTTCATCTCTTGCAATTACAACGGAAGCGGGTACTGTAATTCATACAGGTGACTTCAAGATAGATCATACGCCTATTGATGGATATCCTGCTGACTTACACCGTCTTGCTCATTATGGTGAAAAAGGTGTTTTATGTCTTCTTTCAGATTCAACAAACTCTTATAACCCAGGTATGACTCCATCTGAATTAACAGTTGGTCCAGGACTTGATAAATTGTTTGCTAAGGCAGAGGGTCGTGTTATCCTATCTACTTTTAGCTCAAATATTCACCGCCTACAACAAGCTATTGCTTACGCGCTTAAGTATGATAGAAAGATTTGTGTAATTGGTCGCTCTATGGAAAGAAACCTTGAAGTAGCTCTTGCTTATGACTATATACGTTTTAACAAGGGTATTTTTGTAGATGCTGATGATGTGACACGTATGGAAGATAAGAAGGTAATGATTATTACCACGGGTTCTCAAGGAGAGCCTTCTTCAGCTTTATTTAGAATGGCAACGGGGGAACACAGACATATTAAGATCAAACCTACCGATACCATTGTTCTTTCGTCACGGGCTATTCCAGGAAATGAAGCGTCTATCTCAGGTATGCTTAACCACCTTCAAAGAGCAGGTGCAAAAATTGAGCAATCAAGAGATACTCATATCCACGTTTCAGGTCACGCCGCTCAAGAAGAACAGAAATTAATGCTTAGACTTACTAATCCTAAGTTCTTCTTACCAATTCATGGTGAATATAATCATACTATGAAGCACAGAGATACAGGTATGCAATGTGGTGTTCCAGAACGTAATATCTTAATCATGGGTGATGGTGAAACGATTGAAGTTAGCCCTAAATACATGAGAAAAGTTAAGAAGGTTCGTTCTGGTAAGACCTATATTGACAACCAAAATAATCACCAAATTGCAGACGATATCGTTATTGACAGACAAAAGCTTGCAGGTGAGGGTATTGTTATGATCGTTGCTCAGGTTAATGAAGGAGATTCATCTCTTATCTCTAAGCCAAGAGTGACATCATTTGGTTTAGTAGCAGATAAAAATGATAAAGCTTTTGCTAAAGAGATGGAAGATGTTCTTGAGCACTTCTTATTAAATCTCAAGCCAGGCCTAATTGAAAACCAAAGAGCCTTAGAAAATGACTTACGCCAAGTTGTGCGTAAACATATTTACAGAAAAATGAAGAAATATCCTCTTATCGTTCCAACTGTCTTTGTAATGTGAGTTCAGCAGTAATAAAGTCCACAGCTGGGCTTTGTGCTGAACGAAACCATAGCTTTGTACCGCAAGTACCAGTAAAGGCTTAGCGTAAATAATAAGACATAAGTCTTTCCTTTTAAGAGACAAGGACACCTACAACCCCGTATTTAAAACAAATTTCCTCTTTTCTGTTGACCTAACTCACCGTATAAGCTATTACGCCACTAACTAAACAGTCAAATAAAGAAAAGTGATTAGAGGTATGGATTTAGTGCATAAAGACTTGAAGGAGCTATGAATAGCTTCAAAAGTATTTAGGTGCTAAAGTCGTGCCTCTAATCGCTTCCCTACGGGTGGCTTTCTTTGACTGTTTAGTTAGTGGCGTAATAATAAATAGAGTTCAAGAGTCTCTCATTAAGACCTTTCTAATACTTATATTTTATATAAGCAACGATTTTTTAACGTCAACTCCTTTATAATATCAATATTAAAAAAAAGGATAACTATGTTAAGCGAAAGAATTCAAAGAATGATGATGGGTACCATTTTAGTGGCAGTTTTATTTTTATTTAATTATCAAGAAACAATGATTGCAAGTATATTATTAATTGGTATGATTGGTCTAATATATGTTTGGGCAATTTTCGACTTTTGTCCTTCTTTATGGTTTCTAGGCAAGGTCTTTAAAGAAGACTCAAAAATAAGTTAAGCTATAGGGCACCTCTAAAAACCTCCCAAAGGGCGATACAAGAAATTCACTCTTAATCGTTTAATGTGATTGAAGCTCTTGTAAAATAGTTCCTACACACATCCTCCTCATAATAGCAAACTTCTTGTATCGCTGAGTGAGGATAGGGTTTTTAGAGGTGTCCTATAATGAAACAAATATATGAAGTCGATAAGACTTCTTTTCTTCTTTAGATTATCTAATTTAGAGGCATCCTTGTGCTATAATATTTTATAACAAAACTAGGATAAAGAATGTCTACGTCTACCTTAATTATAATCTTAATTATCTTATTGCTTATACTCATTCCACTTCTTTTATCTTATATTGTCTATCCAGATGAAAAAGTACAAAAAAATGTACCCATTACTAGGTCTACAAAAAAATTAGAGATACGTAAAAATGAGGTCTTAAGTTTTGAAGAGATTGCTGCCATTTTAGGAAATAAAAACAGTTCTAAAACAGACTTAGTTGAAGCGATAGAACAACTCATAAGACATCATGGAAAAATACATGCTAAATTAGGAGACCTGCCTCATCCTGATTACAAACGCTACCTTACCTTGATTATTAATTTATGTAAAAATCCTCAGGCCGATAAAAATTTAATTATCTCTTTAGATCAAAAGCTCCGTATAAAAAATCCTAGATATGGCTTAGATATAGATGATGCAGTCAACAAGGGTATTGCAGCTAGAGGTTTTTAGATGAACCTTCTAGTTTACTTTAACTGAAGTGTTTAACATTTTTCTAGCACTATAATAATTTATATAAATCTTTCCCTTAATAAGACTGATAGCAGTTGTCTCATAAACGGTGGTTTGCATTTTAATGCCCTCGATTTCTATAGTTTGAGTAAGTGTTGTCTTAACTAAGGCAGACTTTCCATTTTTGTCAATATTAAACTTTCTATCGGTTACTTTAATTAGGTTACTTTGCACCTGTTTCCATTTCTTACTTAAATGACGTTTGTATTCATTAAAAGTGAAGCGGTATGTTTTTGCAACATCTATATCTTGATGCGTTAGGTTAATAGAGGTACGTGATAGAAAATGTTTTCTCATGGATTTTATATTTTTATGTTCTTTAGCAATGATAACTTGGTCAAGCATTTTTGATATATTTTTTTCAGTAAGTGTTTTTGCAGCAAAAGCGATGGTATTGACTAGTGTAAGTATTAGTACTGCGATAAATAGTTTTTTCATTATGTATCCTTATAGTGTTTGTATTATAACCCAATTTGTAGCTTATATGGGCAGTTTCGCTTAAACTATAGCTTAGGCTGGTTTAAATATCATAAAAGGGATGTTTCCATTTGTATGTTTTAACCATACATCATCATCTTTTATTTCCATCTCATCTTCACCTAAGTCAAGCTCAAGTGAACGTAGTTTTTGTAGTTTTTTAATGATAACTTCGATTTCAGGGTCATATGAGAGAAGGGTGATATATAATTTTATTGCCCGTATAACATCTGCGTTTGAGAGTTTTGAGCTTGAAGCATATTTTTTTATTTGAACAAGATAAGCGGTTTTAAGTAAGATCCCTACCTTATTGGCCCGACTAGACAAGGTGAAAAAGTCTGCAAAGCTTTCTTTGAGCTCTTTTACCTTTGCATTGTAGGCATACTCCTCGGCTTTATCAACTAAGTCTTCCCAATTTTGTTCAAGTTCTTGAGCCTCTGAAAGTTCAATTAAAAAAGGGTGTTCATCTATTAAAGTATACGCTCTATGATAGTCTTTTGCTTCATAAGCCTGCATGAACTCTTGGGCACATAAGGCATAATTATCAAGTACTTCAGCCTTATCGTGCAGGTGCGGGACATTTAATATAAGCGTAGCAAAGGTATGCACGGTTTCAAAGTCTTTTTCTTTGAGCTTTTTCTTAGCTTCATCAAAAACCTTTTCCGCAAGTTGCATAGCCTTTTTGTATTCTATTGTTTCTTGAAGATGCTTATGTTGAGCTATGATAGTGAGAAGTTTTTTAAAATCTTTATCTTTCAATCCTTGCATTAAATCTCTAAAAACATCAGTATCATACAAAAGAGTTTGAATAAGAGGGCTCTTTTTCCCAACAGAAGAAAAACTATCAAGTATAAGCTTAGCTGTTCCGGCATCATTTTTACTTAACATATGTTTTTTTGCTTTTTCAAAAGAGTTCTCCCATAAGGTTTCTATCTTTATAAAAAGAGGGGTTTTTTCTAAGGATGGAAATTGTTCTACCATTGAGTAAGCCGCTGAGAGCTTCTTGTTTGCAATGAGTTGAGTAAATCGTTCATAGGAGGCAAAATCACGTACAAGGGCTTGTATTTGAGTTGTAATACCAGGTATTCCTCTAAAGCTTTCTAAAAGAGCCGTTGCCTTGGAATTTTCCTTTTTCACAAACAAAGAAAAAGCACTATCGTAGGTTTTTTTCCACGTGTTATCAAAGGATTTTTTTGCATCACAAAATTCTAATAAAGGATTAGTTTGAATGATTTCATACGCATTTTTATAATCTTTTAGAGAAATAGCATCACGTAATTCATCTTCATTCTCAAGATTATAATACGCCAATTTTCCATTTAAACATCCTACAATTAAATGCGACTTGTCTGCATTAAAGTCTAAACATGAAGGGACACCTGGTGCCGCGATATAATGGGTTGCAATAGGCTCAAAGGTTTCTAAAGAATAAATAGCAATGGCGGTTTGAGTGCCACTAACATAAATGACTTTCCCATCACAGACCAGTCCTCGCGTTTCTCCATGAGGGGTCATAAAGCGAGCAAGTATTTCACCACTTAAATAGTTCATTACTACAATTTCACCTTCCTTAGAACCTGTAATTATCACATGGTTGGAAGCAAAACAAAGAGCCGTAACGCGTGATTTATGTTGTTTATACTTTTTAGGCTTAGCTCTGGTGTTGATATTGGTACATAACATGGCTCCTTCAAATCCACAAGAGATAAGATAGTCACTATTAGGTGAAAATTTCAAAAAGGCTACATAATCAGGATGGGAAGGAAACCTTGAGATAAAACCTCCTCTTTTTATACTCCATAAAAAGACTTTTCCATCTATACCTCCACTAGCAAGGTATTTTCCATTAGGAGAAAATTGAAGGGACTCTATATCGTCTTCATGTTTTAAAAAGCTGTGTAGAACCTTTTTAGCTCCCGTATCAATGATGCGAATAACTGGCTTATTTATTTCAGTAAAGGCTAAAAGCTTGCCATCTTTTGAAAAGTCTATATTATGGTTGGATTTATCTGTTTTAGCATTAGCTAGTTTTAGAGCAAATTTATTTTCATAATTTTCATTTGAAATAATTCTAAACCTATGTTCGTTATCTGCAAGAGCCAAACTGTCTCCATGCACTTCTTCCATAGCGACAATGATATGTTTTAAATCTAAGGTCTTAAAGGGTGTCATGAAGCTGCCTTTGTTTAGGTATGATGCTATCAGGGACCTTTCCTTTAGTTTGAACTAACCATAGGCCTCTAGGCCTGCGGTGTTCTTGTTCTGCATTTAACTCAATATGTACATTCTTGCTTTTTTGAAGTTTTAATAAAAGGTTATTTAATTCAGTATCAAAACCAAAGAGTGAGATGTATCTTTGTACAGCTGCTTTAATAAGTGTAAAATGCTCTTTAATCACTAGAAATTTCATTTGAGTGATGTAGCTTAGACGTAGGAGCATACCTACTTTTTGAGCACGAGAATGAAGTGTGATAAGATCAGATAAGATTAACTTAATTTTTTTAGTATGGCCAAGAAGAGCCGCTCTCTCGGCTTCTTTCATTTTACTATTCCAAATCTTTTCGATTTGCGTAGTAAGGGTTAGCCCTTGTAATTCAGGATGCTCATCTATTAAGGTAAAGGCTTCAAGAAGATTGTTGTCTTGATAAAATATCTCAAGTTTTTTTGCTAATGTAAGAAGCTTCGTAAGGGTTCTAAGGTCTTCTTTTAGATAAGATATATATTGTAAAGACTCATATTCAAGTTCCGCAAGTTCATAATCACCTGAGTAAATATGTTGCGTGAATTTAATAAACAAGTCATTACTTGATTCGATCACCTGCTGATAAGAAGAAATTTGTTCTAAACATGGAAACTGCCGTGTAATAGAAAATATTTTTTCATAAGAATGATCGTTTATATGGTGCATAAATTCTAAAAACATTTCGGGTTGATGTAAAAGAACTTGTATGAAACATAGTTTAGAAGTCACACGAGAAAAAGGTTCTAATAACTTAAAGAGCATATGTGTTTTTTCTCTTATAACATAGGCCTGTGCCTTTAAAAACACCTTATCCCAAAGATCTTCCATATTTTGATAGGCCTGTGTTTTTTGAAGTAAGGGAACATGATCCGCCATACTGTAGGCCATGGCAAAATTTTCATGCGATACGGCTGTTTTAAAGCGAGCATAATGAGTAATGAGCCCTTGAAACTCATTAATAATACGTGTTTTAGAAGGGATGTTAGCGAATTTATTTAGAAGGGCTTCGGCCTTTTTAAATTCGGCTTCTTGTACTTGATAAATAGCATCATCAAGTGTTTCCTGCCAAGCTTCATTAAGCTCATTAATAAGAGGTGACTCCAAAAGAAGAGGAAATTCTTGAAGAAGCTTAAAGCATTTTGGATAGGAAGAGGTGTTGAGGTGTAACTGTAGAAGCTCTTCAGGACAAAGCGTGAAAAAATGAATATTACCATTTTCACAGGCTACAATTAATGAGTCTTCTTGTGTCATGGTGATATTAGTTATCTTTGAAGGAAGTCTCAGGTATTCATTTTCAATTATTTTTTCATCTTCTAAATCAAGAAGACTTATTTGATGACCATGGCCTGCTATAAAAAGATAGCGACCTGAATTTGACAAACACATGGTATTGATATCTCCTAGGCTTGTTTGGTAATGTTTATGTACTTGTGCCTTGCGCAGATTAATTATATCGAGCCCACCTTCGATATTTCCAGAACATAAAAAAGAATCATTCAAAAAACATAAGGTATTAATACGGATGCGATTGGGGGTAATGCGTTTTGGAGAAACCTCATTATGTATATTAGTAATGACTATGCTCCCTCCATACCCCGCAGTTGCGACTAATTCTCCTGAAGAGGAAAAGCATGCAGCAGAAACATAATTTATTTTTGACCTTACTAAACTTGCAGAGTATTCAGGAAAGGAGCTGAGCCTTGAAACCTGCCCTGTAGAAAAGAGGTTCCATAAAAATACTCTACCAGTAAGGGAACCTGCAACGATATAAGAAGAACTTGGATCAAAGCAAAGGGTTTCAATAATATTAAGTTGAGTAGGAAAAGAGTGATGAAGCTTTTGGGCCTTTATATCAATAACTCGAACAACAGATTGCTCTTTCTCGCTGTAGGCTAAATACTTTCCATCAGGGCTAAAACTAATATTCTTTTTTTCAGGATGCGTGTAGGAGTGCTTGAGTGTAAGATGCAGTTCTTGTTCCATGCTTGTACCATTAATAAGATAGAAGTTTTGATTTTTATCAGCAATGGCTATGGTATTGCCCTCAAGAACTTGAAGGTAAACAATTTTATCATCAAAGTTCAATGTAGCACTAGCAAACACAAGGCCCCCTTTATACGTGGTAATTTAATATAGTATCATAATTTTTAATAATATTATGCTATTGGAATAAAATTTGCTGTATCAAGAGTATGTATATTAACAATAATAATTCTTTTTTATATTCACAGCCACAGGAAAAGAAAGCGACTCCACCTGCGCAAGAAAAAAAAGTTGAAAATACCTTAGACACGTATTTGAAAAATTTCAGCGAAAAAGCACAAATAGCCTTTGATACACTAAGTTCAGGAATGTCTCAGTCTAGAAAAAAGGGCTTAGAAGAAACTTTAAATAGTATAGGTAAGGCAGCCTCTTTCTCGTCTTTAAATGGATTTGATTCACAGAGTGAACGTCTTGTTGTAAGTCAGTACTTTGGGAATTTTGATGGGGTTTTAAGTGATGATGCTATAAAAAAGATGATTTTATCCAGATTAGACAACTTGAAAACAGATGAGGTCGCCTTCTTCCAAGACTTCGCGAAGGCTTTAGATTCCCCTTTAAAGAGTATAGATATTACGGTTTAAAAACAGCTAAGATATATAGGCAATGCTCATAACTTTTTTCCAATAGTACACTTTGAGGATACTCTTTTTTTATAAGTCTATAGGCGTAAGTGATACTGTTTTCAATGTCCTTAAATTTTTCTTTATTTAGTCCATTTAATTTAAGTGCAAAGGCCACAATTCGTTTTCCTGTACTTGAATAAGAAAAGAAGGATTCCTTTTCAAAAAGCTTTTTATATTCATATGCTTTTAATTCCCTTATATCCTTTCCTGTATACCCTACTTCATCTAGCTTTTCATCTAAGGTATAAAAAATAAAATTTTCTTTTTTGTATAAGGTACTTTGCAAATAAAAATTAAGTTCAGCCCAAGATGAGATTTCATTATGTCTATCACATTCTTTTTTTATTTCTTTTTTGTAAAGGGGCATAAATAACGCCTTGTCATTATAAATTTCTTATAAAAGAATATAAAATTAAGATGTTAAAAATGTGGGAGGTAATAATACGATAATATGTATGCACTTAAATAAGGGAGCTATAGTGAGTAACAAGACACTGGATATTAATGATAACTTATTGGAATATATTCTTAAGGTTGGGGTAGATGAAAGCCTAATAAAACAAAATCTTAGGGATGAAACAAAAAACTTAGAAATGGGAAAGATGCAAATTGCACCTGAACAAGGTGCTTTTATGGGATTTATAGCCAAACTAGTGAACGCTAAGTCTTATTTAGAAATAGGAGTTTTTACAGGGTATAGTATGTTGAGTGTGGTAGAAGCTATGGGAAAAGAAGGCTGTGCAGTAGGGTGCGATATGTCTAAAGAATGGACAGATATAGCGCTGAGACATTGGAAAAAAGCGGGGATAGACACACAAATAAATTTAAAATTAGATAAGGCTGAAGAGAGTTTAAGAGGTCTGGAAAATGAGGGTTTTGACTTAGCCTTCATAGATGCAGATAAAGAAAATTATGATGTGTATTATGAAGAATGTTTACGCTTGCTTAAACCTAAGGGCTTGCTAATGATAGATAATATATTTTGGGGAGGCGCGGTAGCAAATGAGAAGATTAGAGATGTAGACACTCTAGCTATTAGGGTTTTAAACAAGAAAATAATGTCTGATTCACGAGTAGATGCTTCGATGTTAAGTATAGGTGATGGTCTTATGTTGGTTAAAAAACGATAAGATTTCTAATCATTGCACTTATAAGATAAATAAAAGCCAAAGGCCCCCCCCATGACTGAAGAAGAAAAATTAAACTTTTACCTAGAACGCTTAAGAAAGATTGCTTCTGAAAATTTAAAAGAAAAGACGGCTATTGAAGCCCTAAAAGAAGCTATTCATTATATAGAAGGTGAAATGATAGGGTATTAAATCCTTTCTGTCTTATAGGCCATAACAAAATCATTATTATCAAGCCCTTTAATGGAATTAGACCACCAAGACACCCTCGCCTTACCCCACTCTAAGATAATCTCAGGATGATGATTTTCTTCTTCGGCTATAGCTCCAAGTGTATTTGTAAAAGCAAGAGCTTCTTTGAAATTTTTAAAGGTATAGATTTTAGAAATACGTGGTATTCCTTCAATCTCAAATAGTTCATATTCAGGGATTTCTTCTAAAAGCTCAGAAATTTCTATTTTAGACAATTGAGGTTTTTTTGAGTGACAAGGAATACAGGTTTTTCGCATTTAAAGTCCTTAATCTACTAAACTTACATTAATCCACGCATCATGAGATGTTGATACATAGGTTTAAGCATATACACATCAAAAATCCACCAAGCGGACCTAGGCACCGAGACATCTTTCCAAAAAGGGAGAGATGGAAGGGGACCATCATAACCAAACTCTGCCATAATTATTTTTCCATACTGAGTTTTAAGAGGACAGACAGTATACCCATCAAA
This sequence comes from Sulfurimonas sp. MAG313, assembly GCF_029216045.1. Lineage (GTDB taxonomy): Bacteria > Campylobacterota > Campylobacteria > Campylobacterales > Sulfurimonadaceae. The sequence goes on from NZ_JAEMVE010000216.1 coordinate 20,185, forward strand.
TTTTTCTTTTATCTCGTTATCTTGCATTTGAGAAATAAGGTTCTTGGCAACTATTGGTGCGTGATGACGAGCAGAACCTCCGGTTTTCCCCATAGGTAACCCACAAATATCACCAATACCAAAGACATTTTTATAACGTCTATGCTGAAGGGTATATCGGTCTACTTCCAGCCAACCTTTTGCGGTTCCTTTTTGCCAGCCTAGACTTGAATCTCTAACTGCGTCCACAGGCCCCATAGGTGGAACCACATGTAAGAAGTCATATTCAAGTGTAACTTCTTCATAATGATCTGTTGTCTCATACATTTCAAAGTCTTCATCCCACTCCCCTTGTTCTTGATATGCGTGGGCAAAGGTAGCTGTTTTATTTGGCACATCAACTTTAATAAGCACATGGTTAAACTTAGTCGACATATCGTCATACATTTTTTGAGTTTTGCTTAATTCTTTTGCGACGTTAGGCAGGCTAAAGAGTGAACTTGTATTGGTGCAAAAGGTACATTGCGTGCTTAATCCCTCTTGTCTTAGATAGTCAGCTGCAAGGTAAAGTATTTTTTGAGGGGCGCCACCACATTTAATTGGGGTATCGGGTTGAGTAAACAGTGCCTTAGGTTTTTTTCCATCTTGGACTGCTTCTTTAAGCTCGTTAAACCATTTCCAAGTAATTTCACCCCCCTCATACGTCCCTTTTTCAAGGTCATTTAAATATACAGAGGAGATGCCATTTTTGCCTATATCATCAATGCTCAAGCCCTTAATCTTTTCGTAATGGTATTGCATACCTGTAGCGACTACTAAAAAGTCATAGGATAATTTTTCACCACTTCTAAGTGTGATTGTATTGGTATCGGCGTCAATACTCTTCGCCTCATCTTTAATCCATTTAACATCATCAGGAATAAAGTCATTATTATCAAGTTTGATATCTTCAGGGTCATAAACACCTGAAGCTATAAAGATTTGGCCAGGTTGGTAAATATGAACTTCATTAGGCGCAACAATGGTAATATCAGGATTAGAAAGACGTTTACGAAGATGGGCCATAGCCATAATGCCCCCTGCGCCTCCTCCTAGAATTACAATCTTACCCTTAGCATTAGAAGCCTTCGCCTCAGTTGCTGTAGAACTTGCAATAACAGAAGCTGCAATGGGAGAAAGTCCCATTAGTTTAAGTGCATGACGGCGAGAAACACCTTCTTTTACTAAAGTGTCTTGTCTGGGATATATTTTATTGATAAGGGGTGCAAGGTTTGGCTCTGTTTTCATGTTGCTTCCTCTATTAGTGGCGTAATAAGATAATATAACATAATAAATTAGATAAAAAGCTCAAACTCTTAGATAATGAGTCTGTCCAACATCAACTGTATAGAGGTCCGTCCATTAAAGACATTTTTATTAAGGGTATATGAACATGAAATTTCTTGGCCAGTTTTTAACTCTTCTTCACAACGAAAGTACATAAGATCATACGTTTGGGAATCATTAGCATTAAGTCTAAGCTCAATTTTTGCATGTTCTTTGTCTTTGCCCAGTTTTTTTATAGAGACAACTTGAGCATTTGAGGCTAAAAACCTTGGTCTAGGATTAGCTTCTCCATAAGGTTCAAACTCATCTAAAAGATTAAGTAAGTCAAAATCAATAGCCGAACTTTCTATCTCTCCTAATATCTCTTCTTGGGGGATATAGTCTTCAGGGGGAATGGACTGCGCTGTTTCATTAATAGCTTTTTTAAAGGCTGAAATATTTTCTTTTTTTAGTCCAAGTCCTGCCGCCATTTTGTGCCCGCCAAACTTTTCTAAAAAGCCTTCATTTTCTTTAATAAGCTCATAAATACTAATATTTCCAATACTTCTTGCAGACCCTTTTGCATTGTCTTGAGCTATAGATAAAACAATGGCTGGTTTTCCAAATCTTTGAACTAAGCGCGAGGCTACAATTCCTACGACACCCTCATGCCAACCCTCAGCCGCTACTACAAGGATATGATCATCAGGATGTACTTGTTGCATAGCATTTTCAGTTGCTTCAGCCTCTGTGCTTTTACGGATATTATTGAGTTGATTTAGAAGCTCGTATTGTTTATAAGCCTTGCCTTCAGTATCTGCGGTTAAAAATTCTAAGGCGATACTCGCGTCTTCCATTCGTCCAGCTGAATTTACTCTAGGAGCAATTTGAAAGGCTATATCTTCAGCACTTAGAACTTTTTTAGCTAACATGTCTCGAATGATGACCATGCAGGGTCTCAAAGAGGTTGACATCATGTTTAAACCTTTAATTACTAAGGTTCTATTGATATCTTGAAGGGGCATAACATCAGCAATAATTGCCAAGCAGAGTAGGTCCATAAACTGTGAAAGGTTTACAGAAGAACCTATCTCTTTTTTGATAAGACCCATTAATAACCACGCAACTTGAGCCCCACATATTTCTTTAAAAGGATAGTCACAATTATCTAGTTTAGGGTCCACAATTGCGTAAGCATCAGGAAGACTTGAGGAGGGGGTGTGATGGTCTGTAATGATGAGGTCTATGCCTCTTTTTTTACAAGCAATTGCCGCGCCAAAGGCATTAATACCATTATCAACGGTAATGACTAAGTCTGCTTCTATTCTATCAATAATTTTTTCAGATACCCCATATCCATCGGTAAAACGATTAGGTATAGTAGCTTCAATTGGGTAGCCTATAGCCTTGAAAAATTCAATCATTAAGGCGGTAGAGGTAACACCATCTACATCATAATCTCCGACGATATAAATCTTTTCATTATTTTGTATGGCGTGGGCTATTCGTTTAGCGGCTTTAAGGCCATCATGTAAAAGAGCAGGGTTTGGAATATCAGAGAGTTTTTTGAATCCCGTTGAAAACCTTTGAGAAAGGATTTCATGTAAACGGATTTTAGAAAGTTTAGCCATCTGTTGCTGCTGCAGAAGCTGCTGCTTTAACAAAAGATAATATAGCCGCATTAGGTGTTGTTAAACGAGACGTGAATTCAGGGTGAAACTGAACCCCTAAGAACCAAGGATGGTCTTTAATTTCAACCGCTTCAATCAGTCCATTAGACTCACCAGTAACAATCATACCGGCCTTTTCTAATTGCTCTCTATAAGCAGGGTTTGCCTCATAACGATGACGGTGACGCTCATGAATTACTTTTTCACCATAGGCTTCTCTTAAGTGAGACTTTGCCTTAGTATCACAAGGATATTCCCCAAGTCTTAGGGTTCCACCCATAGGTGACTTATGCGTTCTAATTTCTTTTGCCCCAGATTGATTGATAAAGTTATCAATAAGATAAATAAGAGGATTTGTCGTTTCAGGATTAAACTCTATAGAGTTTGCATCTTCAAGTCCAAGAACATTTCTAGCATATTCAACAAGGCTTAATTGCATTCCTAAACAAATTCCTAAATAAGGAAGCTTTTGAACTCTAGCATATTCAATAGCTTGTATCTTACCTTCAACCCCACGGTTACCAAAACCACCGGCAACAAGAACCGCGTCACAATCAGCAAGAAGTGATTCTGCGCCTTTTGCCTCAATGTCTTCAGAATCAACCCAACAAATCTCAACTCTAGTATCAAGATGAGCACCACAATGGATGAGCGCTTCAATTAAAGACTTATATGACTCTTTTAGTTCTAAGTATTTACCAACAAAACCGATGGTAACACGGGCACTTGGTTGAACAATTTTTTTAACCAAGTCATCCCATACTTCCATAGCAGGTTCAAGCTCTCCCAGGTCTAATGCCTTAGCAATTGGGCCTAAAATATTTTGTTGTTTGAAGGCGATAGGAACTGCATAAATAGTTGCAGCGTCTAGGGCTTCAATAACACAGTCTTGTGTTACATCACAGGCAACGGCTAGTTTTTTCTTAAATGATTTAGGAAGTGTATCTTCTGTTCTAGTAATAATCATCTGAGGAGTGATACCAATACGACGAAGCTCTTGAACGGAGTGTTGAGTCGGCTTAGACTTATGCTCACCGGCTGCTTTGATATAAGGAATAAGTGTCACATGTATGAAAAAAGTTCCAGGAACCTCGTCATCATGTTTCATAGTACGAATGGCTTCCATAAAAGGAAGGCCTTCAATATCTCCTACTGTTCCTCCCAGCTCAACCACAAGAATATCATGGCCTTCACCTGCTTCTTTAATGCGCTTTACAATCTCGCCTACAATATGAGGAACGACTTGAATGGTTTGTCCAAGATATCCGCCTGCTCGTTCTCTCTCAATTACAGAAGAATACACCTGACCTGTTGTAAAGTTAGAAGATTTTAAAAATGAGTCATCAAGAAAACGTTCATAGTTTCCGATATCAAGGTCCGTTTCTGCACCATCTTTAGTAACAAAAACCTCACCATGCTCAAGTGGAGACATAGTTCCTGGATCAACATTGATATAAGGATCAATTTTTAGCATACCAACTTTTTTACCTGAATGCTTAAGAAGTGTACCTACAGATGCTGCTGTAATACCTTTTCCAAGAGACGATAAAACCCCACCGGTAACGAAAATATACTTTGTCATAAATTACCCTTATATTTGTTTGCAATTAATGGCGAATTATAGCTTAAAAAGCTTTATTTTAAATACTAAAAGAACTAGACAAAGTGCCTTAAGCAAGCTATAATAATGTATTAGACTGTAGAGGCGCTTTTTATTTAACAACGCCTGAATAAACTTCTTTTCTTATATTGCAGATGAATAGCTTCTGTGTTCTAAATATTGGGACGTGAATCAAAGGTAAAATTTTATGGAAACAGCCCTTCTTTATGTTGTAGCGGCCTTAGGCATTTCAACAATTTTAAATATATTTTTAAAGCGTTTTGGAATTTCTCAAATTATTGGTTATATATTAACGGGTACAGCTATGGCGTATGCTTTTGATGTACGACATGTAAACTCGGAAACACTTGATCTTATTGGGGAATTTGGAATTGTCTTTTTAATGTTTACCATTGGCTTAGAAATCCCCTTAGCCCGCTTAAATACAATGAAGCAGATTGTTTTTGTTAATGGCGCGGCGCAGGTGAGTATTTCTGCCTTATTATTTTTTATTATCTCTCACTGGATAATTGGACTCAATTATCAAAGCTCCATTATCATTGCCTTATCTTTAGCCTTGTCTTCAACGGCCGTAGTTCTAACGTATCTTAAAAGCTCCAAAGAAATTCATACAACGTATGGGCATAGAGCTATGGGAATATTGATTTTTCAAGACATAGCAGTTATTCCTATCTTATTACTTATTGGTTTTATGTCCGAAAATGATATTGATGTGGTTCATATCGTTGTACAAACGCTTATCTCAGCTATTTTACTCATAGGCCTTTTATTTGTAGTAGGTAAAAAATTGATGACGTGGTTACTTCATTTCTCAGCGAATACCCAGTTAGATGAGCTATTTATGGGCTCTGTTTTAGTGATTGTGATGGGTGCATCTTTATTAGCGCATGAGGCAGGTTTTACTTACTCCCTTGGCGCTTTTATAGCGGGGATGATTATTGCTGAAACAAGATATCATCATAAGGTTGAATCAGATATTGCCCCCTTTAAAGACCTTTTATTAGGAACCTTCTTTTTAACGGTGGGGCTAAAAATAGACATTATGTACTTTGTTCACCATATGGTGTTAATTGTGGGGATATTAGCAGGAATACTTTTACTTAAAACTATTATAATTTATTTTGTGATGAAGCTGAGTTCGAAGCCAAGAAATGCCATGAAAACGGCGCTTTCTCTTTCTCAAGTGGGAGAATTTTCTTTTGCAATTTTTGCCCTTGCTAGTAATGCTAACTTAATAGACCACACCTTAATGAATATCTTAATCTTAGTTGTCGTTCTTTCGATGATAATAACTCCATTTTTAATGACACGCATTGAATGGATAGTGTCTAAACTTTTCCCTGAAAATATTCATGAATACGATATGCAAAAGGTACAAACCCATAAAAACCATGTCATTGTATGTGGGTACTCGACGATAGGTAAGTTTGTTGTTAAAGAACTTGAAACTACGGGGGTTGAGTATATTATCATAGATAATTCTTTGAAGCATGTAAAAGAAGGATTGGCTCAAGGAAAAGAGATTTATTATGGGGACATGTCTAAGGCAAGTATTTTACAAGCCTTACATGCAGACGAAGCCGGCGCTGTTATCATCACCCTTGATAATGCAGAAAAGAAACGTCTTATCTCTGAGGCTATATCAAAATACGAAAAAC
>NZ_JAEMVE010000217.1 GCF_029216045.1 Sulfurimonas sp. MAG313
AACGAATTTATGAGACCTTAAATATCTCCTTGTGGTATGGAGGTATTCTTTCTTTTATTGGGCTTGTTTTATTGTTGGTGGGTGCTGAAAGCCTAATGGGGCTTTTTACTCAAGATATGCAAGTCATACAGGAAGGTTCTGTTTACATAAGGGTGGAAGCTTTTATACAATTTGCCTTTATTGTTATCTTTGTGCACCTAGCTATGCTCCAAGGAATAAAAAAGCCTGGCTTTATTTTTTATATTTCCATTTTTAGACAGATTGTCGCCCCTATAATAGTACTAAGCATTTTTAGCTATCTTGGTCTTGGCCTGATTTGGATTTGGTTAGGTATCGCAGCTATAGTCGTTTTTTCAGCCTTAGTTACCTATATCTATAGTCGAAAAAAATTAGAAGAACTTGTTGCAAATGAGCAAGAAATCAAAGCATAACTTTGGTTGAGGTTTTTATAAGCCTTATCTTCTGAAAAAATGGTAAAATTCGCGTATTATTATTTAAAGGATTTATGTGTTAAGCATAGCAATTGGAATTTATACGGTTTATATATTTATAAATATTTATGTCACAGTCATGCAAATAGGGTATTTGTCTCAGGCTAAAAAAGGCAAACCTGTTCTTTTAGGCGAGAGTGAGTTTGTTCAAGCAGGTGAATATGCTATCTCTAAGCATAGACTATCTTTAGTAACAAGTATTATAGAATTTGTTATGTTTATGTTTTGGATGGGATTTGGAATTTCTTGGTTAAATGCGGAATTTCTTTCTTTATCTGCTACTGTTCATATGATAGGTTTTGTACTTGGATTTATTGTTATTAACTCTTTTATAAGTCTGCCTTTTGACCTGTATCAAAAGTTTGTTTTAGATGAAAAATATGGTTTCAATAAGTCCACTATTGGCTTATATATTAAAGATACACTTATTTCAACCTTTTTATCACTTAGCCTTGGTGGACTTGTTATCTGGGGAGTAGGGTCTATCATTTTGAACTTTGATATGTGGTGGTTGTATAGCTTTCTTTTTATTTTTGGTGTGATTATGCTTATTAATATGTTTTTTCCAACCATCCGTGCCTTGTTCTTTGATAAGGTTAGCCCTCTTGAAGATGGAGAACTTAAAAGTAGTATTGAAGAGATGATGGATAAGACAGGCTTTGTAAGTTCAGGTATCTTTATCTCAGATGCTTCTAAACGTGATTCACGCTTAAATGCTTATTTTGGTGGGATAGGTAAGACCAAACGTGTGGTGCTTTTTGATACGCTTATTGAAAAATTAACAGCTAAAGAACTTCTTGCTGTTTTAGGACATGAACTCGGTCACTTTGCCCATGGAGATATTTATAAAAAACATGGGGCTTATGGGAGTCCTTTTATTTGTGATGTTTGCTATTTTTGGCAACTTAAGTGAAGACCTATTTTTAGAACTTGGAGTAGGGGCTAAACCGGGGATATTAATGGTTCTTTTTTTACTTTTTATGCCCGTGCTTGGTTTTGTTATGATGCCTATTATGGGAGTAGTAAGTCGACATAATGAATATGAAGCAGATAAAACAGGAGCACAACTTGGTGGGGGTGAAAACCTAGCCTCTGCTCTTATAAAACTAGTGACTGAAAATAAAAGTTTTCCATTGTCACATCCCTTATACATCTTTTTTCATTACACGCATCCTCCTGTGATGGAAAGATTAAAAGAATTAGGTATGAATATTGAAGACGAAACCTTAGATGCAAGGAAGGGTGAATGTCCAATTACACAATAAACGATTGGTTAGATATAGGTGAAATGACCTTAAAACGTGTGGCTCAACGACCCAGACGAGAGGCAGAGATTCTTTTAAGCTCAGCTATAAATAAAGACCGTTTATATCTTATGACCCATGGGGAAGAAGAATGTCTTGCTCCGGATTTACACCGCATGTTTGCACGGCGCTGCGAGCATGAACCTATAGAGTACATCACTTCTAATGTGTCATTTTATTCTCAAGAGTTTTATATAGCACAGGGGGCATTAATCCCTCGACCTGAAACAGAACTGTTAATTCAAAAGCTTTTAGAAAAAGTAGAGGTACAAAGTACTGAGTCTATAGTAGAAGTAGGAGTGGGTTCGGGTGTGATTTCCATTGTACTTGCTCAACATTTAAAAAAAGCACAATTTTTAGCTACGGATATATCCGCAAATGCACTGAGAATTGCTAAGATGAATATTTCTATTAAGGGGATGAGTAAGCGCATACAAATCTTAGAAACTGACCTTCTTAATGGGATCGACACAAAAATAGATATATTAGTCTCAAATCCACCGTACATAGAAGATGGCATTGTCTTAGATGAAAACCTGTCCTATGAGCCACAAAATGCTCTGTATGCAGGAAATATTGGTGATGAGATATTGAGACGTCTTATTGACGAAGCCTTTGATAGAGGTGTTCGTATACTCGCGTGTGAGATGGGGTATGATCAAAAAGATAAGATTAGTGAATATTGTAAAAATTTAAGCTTTAAGTCTTTAGAATT
>NZ_JAEMVE010000218.1 GCF_029216045.1 Sulfurimonas sp. MAG313
ATCGTTATGAAGTTTGGCTCATCCATACAATCTGCGGAATTTTCAAACTTTACGAACCTAGAAGATATTTTTAAAAATGGTCCCCTAACTCCTGAACATGTGATTAGAACCAAGCCTTTTCCCGCGATTATTAATGATAATATACAAGAAGGACTAAACTCTTTTACTTCAAGATATAAGAAATATTTCAAGACTTTTGCAAAAGATGAAATTATGCTTGATTTAGCACCTAGGTACGCGATTATAAAAGATGTTGGGTTTGTAGCCTTTGGAAAAGATGAAAAAGAAGCAGGTATTATCTTTGATATTGTGTCTCACACTATTAATGCAATGACACTAGCTCAAAACCTAGGTGGATGGAAAAGTCTTAAGCCATCAGATATATTTGAAATGGAATATTGGGAACTTGAACAAGCGAAACTGCGTAAAGGAAATAAATGTTAGATTTTATAAAAGATTTTCAATCAGTAGTGATAGGTTCACTTGATGAAAAGGGCAATCCTTTTTCTTCTTATGCTCCTTTTGTGTATACCAACCATAGAACATATATTTTTATCTCAAATGTAGCCAAACATGCTATTAATCTTCAAAAAACACCAAAAGCTTCTTTAATGTTTATAGAAGATGAAGCTCAAGCAGAACAAATCTTTGCAAGAAAACGCATCTCTTTACAATGCTCTTCAAAAATGATAAATACAGAAGATGAAAAGTTCATCTCTGTTATGAATATTTTTAAAACTAAGTTTTCAGAAGACATGGTGTCTATGCTAATGGGAATGAGTGATTTTAATTTGTATGAACTTTCTACGGATTATGGTGAAGCTACTTATGGTTTTGGTGAGGCTTATAATATAGGTGGGAAATTTATGGAAGAGTTAGTGCAAAGAACAGGTGGTACAGGCCACGGACATAAGAAGTCTTAATCAGTTAATTTTGTTATATTGTAATGGAAATGTTGTCTAAATGTAATAAATGACTTTGTTTATATAGTATTAAGATAAGTCTCTTTATAATAGATTCGGGGATAGACTCTCTAAAAATTTTTTCAAGGATAACACATGGCCAAAGTACTAAAGAAAAAAGCAGTCAAAAAGATTGTTAAAAAAGTAGCAAAAAAATCGACAGGTAAAAAAGCGATTAAAAAAGCTATCAAAAAGATTTTAAAGAAAAAAGTAGCAAAGAAATCTGTTGCAAAAAAATCAGCAAAAAAAGTAATTAAAAAAGCGGCTCCTAAAAAAGTAGTTAAGAAAACTACGGTCAAGAAAACAGTAGCTAAAAAGAAATAAACACCTAAATAGATTATTTTTAAGATAATCTATTTATCTCTATCTTCTAGTCTTAATCAATTAGCCTAAAACTTCTAATTCATCTGTATATTTATCCTCGCAAAAAGGTTCATATGATGATTTGTATATCTTGTAATGCTCAGATGCCTTATGTCCATCAAGAGCTTTCTCATCTCTCCATGTCTCAACTGCCATAAATCGTTCTCTTTGGTTCTCGTATTGAACTATCTCATAAAACAAACAACCATCTTCTGCCTTTGAAGGCTTTACCATAGCAGTTAATAATTCTTTCATTTTTTCAATGCCATCTGGTTTGGCTATAAAGGTTACACTTTTTGTTATTGTCATAAATATCCTTAGTTGATTGGATGGAAAATTTTATATAGTATAGAATTATAACTAAAGTCCCGGTGCCTTCCACATAGAAGTGGTGATATTATTGTCTACAAGGTTTAATGATGAAGAATATGCCTCTTTCCAGTTAGAAGCTAGGTCTTGGTATAGCTCTTTATTTTGAGTATTTGGAATATACGTCTTTTCCCACTTTATGAGGGCCTTAGACGCCTCAGTTATTGAGTTATATTCTCCCGTAGCTACACCACAAGCAAAGGCACCACCTAGAGCTGTTGCCTCATTGACCTTAGGAATTCTTATCTCTTTTTGGGTGACGTCGGCAAGTATTTGTGACCATAAGGCCCCTTTTGATGCTCCACCGGCAAAGGTGATACTGTCTGTTTGAACTCCTGTGAATTCAAAGATAGACTCTAGGTTTAACATGGAGACAATGGCCGCATTTTCTTCCAAGGACCTAAACATAGCGGCTTTGTTAGTAGTTTCAAGGGAAAGATTTAAAAATGAGGGGGCAGCGTGGTACCATTTCCCGTACTTCATAGTATCTGAGAAGATTGGGAGTATTCCGTTTGAACCTGCTGGTACATTTGAGGCTAATTCTTCTAAAAGAGAGTAGGGGTCTATACCTCTTCTTTGTGCTTCTTGAATCTCACTCTCACAAAAGGTGTCTCTAAACCACCGCATTACCATGCCTGAGAAAAAAGAGATGCCTTCGGCTTGACTTATACCTTCAATGACATGAGGGTTAATGCGTATGTCCATATTAGGATGTACCATTGGTTTATTCATATTTACAAGTTGTTGCCAAAATGTTCCACCAAGTATAGCTACTTGATTTACTTCAACCACGCCAAGACCAGCAGAACCTAGTTGAACATCTCCACCTCCCATAATGATAGGTGTACCCTTAGCCAAACCAGTCTCTTTGGCCGCTTGTGAGGTAACTTCGCCTATTTGAGTACCTGTTTCATAAACAGGAGGAAAGATGTCATCTTTAATACCTAAGCGTGTCGCCATCTGCTTATCCCATTGTCTTTTTTCTAGGGAAAAGACACCGGTTGTTCCAGCATTTGAGGGATCGGATGCAATGATATTAGATAGTTTTGCTAATACCCAGTCTGAAATCATAGAGATAGTAG
>NZ_JAEMVE010000004.1 GCF_029216045.1 Sulfurimonas sp. MAG313
ACCCGCAGGGAAGCGATTAGAGGCACGACTTTAGCACCTAAATACTTTTGAAGCTATTCATAGCTCCTTCAAGTCTTTATGCACTAAATCCATACCTCTAATCACTTTTCTTTATTTGACTGTTTAGTTAGTGGCGTAATATAATGAACTATTTCATCAAAGACGAGTGTATAAGTTCAGTTAGTAAAGTGTAAAGAAATAAGTTTTTCAAGCACTTCTAAAACCTCGTCTTCATCACTTAAAGACTCAACAATAGAGTGCATGCACGCCTCATAAGGATTAAAACCTTTGCTAATGAGTTTAGCGGCATAAATAAGAAGGCGAGTTGATACTGCTTCTTGTATTTCAGAATCAGATAACTGTCTTATCTCACCGGCAATAGATACAAGTTTGGTAGCAATGTCCTTATGAACTGAGGATTCTTTTATCACCACTTCAATCTCGGCCTCAGCCTTTGGGTAGCTAAAAGATAAGGAAATAAATCTTTGTTTTGTACTAGGTTTCATCCCTTTTAAAACATTTTGGTACCCCGGATTATATGAAACGACTAACATGAAATCAGGATGTGCTTGTATCACTTCACCGGTTCTATCAATAGGAAGTACACGTCTATAATCTGCTAAAGAATGAAGTACAACAGTGGTGTCTTTCCTTGCTTCTATGATTTCATCAAGATAACAAATACCACCTTCTCTAACAGCCTTAGTCAAAGGTCCATCTTGCCAATAGGTGCCATCTTCATTGATAAGGTGCCTTCCTATTAGGTCTGCTGAAGATAAGTCGTCATGACACACTACTGTATAAACCTTTAGGCCTAATTCTTCTCCCATGGCCTCTATAAAACGGGTTTTGCCACATCCCGTAGGTCCCTTAATTAAGATAGGTAAGTTCATCTCAGCGGCGGCCTTAAACAATTTTTTTTCATTATTTTGCTCTAAGTAGTAAACAGGTTCTTGTATTTTTATATTCATCATGAGTCCTTATTTCGTTAAATTCATATATATTTCAGGGAGTATCTTCGGAAGTTTTCTACAATCTCTAATAAGCACAAACCCATTTTTTCCAAAGAGATACGAAAGGTAATCTTTTGCCTCTATATCTACTGTCACACAAAAAGGAATGATACCTTTGTTCTTTGCTTCTGAGATGGCTTTTTTTGTGTCTTCTATCCCGTATCTTCCATCATACCTATCGACATCATTAGGCTTTCCATCGCTAATAATTAAGAGCAGTTTTTTTGATGTTTTTTGTTTGTGTAGTATCTTTGAAGACTCTCTAATAGCGGCACCAAGTCGGGTATAGTATCCTGGTTTAATTGCGTCTATACGCCCTCGTATTTCATCTGAATATTTTTCTTTAATATTTTTGATTATGTGAAACTGCACCTTGGTGTTTTTTAAAGATGAAAAGGCATAAATTCCAAATCTATCTTGCAAGCGTTCAAGTGCCTCAGAAAAGACCATAAGAGAATCTTTAATTACATCAATAATACGTAAGTTTTGGGTAATACCCGCTTCAGTTGAGAGTGAAATATCGGCTAAGATAAGAGTCGATATATCTCTGGTTTTTTTCTCAAAGCTTTCAAAAAACCTTTGCCTATGATTGGACTTGTTGTGCATCCCCTTATAATCAATCCATACATCTAAATTTATATCATCTCCATACGCTAAATTATCTCTTTTAATACGCTCTATCTCCATTAAATCAAGTTCATTTTGAACCTTTTTAACCATAGGTTTAAGATGTTTAGGTAAAGAAATAGCCGGTGTGTTTAGTGAAATTATGGGTTTGATACACACATAGTTTTTAAGGAAGACCTCTTTTCTATAATCCCATTCATCTATAAAATGTCCCTTACCTAGAGGGTATTGTTCTACCTGACTTCCAGGGAGATCTAAATCCATTTTTAAACGCGCAGATAAATTGGCCTTTTTTTGTCCTAGGGTTATCTCATCTAAATCCCTTGCATTATAAAGAGCGTCTTCATCAAAGCTATCGTCTTCACTTCTGTCTACATTAACTTGTTCCATAATGCTCATTAAGGAATCGGGTATAAACATTAACATACCATCTGTTTCTTTTTTATCATTTAGTTTATCGGCCTGCTTTTTCATCTCAAGAGTATCGGTCTTATCGTGTCTGTCTTCTTGTCGACTAAGGGGTTCGGTCTCTTGTTCATCATCAAAATCTCCATATCGAGAGATTCGGTGTGCAGGTGGATACATCCATAAATCAAAAGGATAAAGATCGTGTATATGACAATGTATATCTTTTACTAAATGCTCATCTTTTAAGATTTTAATAAACAATATTTCTTTATCTTTTTCTTCTTGTGTTTTAAAGCTAAGTTGTGTTCGTTGTTTAATAATATAGCTTAACGCTTGTGTATAAAAAATGTTAAAACCTTCATACTTTTGTCGTAATTCTAAACTTGCTTTTAAGTTTTCTTTTGCAGTGTGTTGTCGTGAACTTGAAAGTTTTGTACTCATAGCAATAAGCCAAAAATATAGCATTTCATTAAGCTCAATAGATGGGAATAGGGCAAGTGACTCAGGAAGATATACTCCCTTATCATCTTGCCAGGGCAAATAAAAGCTTTTTCCAGTACCCGAAATCTTATTTAAAAAAGAGCGTGAGGTTTTAATAAAACGTTTGTCTGTAATATGTAGATCTTTGGCTTGTTCTCCACCAAGAAGGTGATGAAAAAGTTTTAAGGTCTTAGCTCTTGAAGTAAAATAAACCCGAGCATCTTCATGCTCAGTATTTATTTTTTTCCTTAAAAAGGTATTCCATATTTTACCAATACTCTCTTCCATAACTTATCCCCTAATTTCAATACGTGTTTTTATGATAGACACTAGGCTACAGATTCTTCTAAAGGTGTATCTTTTACAAAGAAGCTATAAAGGTATAAAAGTAAACCTACAAAGACCATCACTCCAAAGCCAAGGCGAACCATGTAAACGGGCGCTATTTGTGCTTGAGTTTGCATGAAGCTTAAGGGATCAACGCCCATTCTTTGCATAACTACCTGCCAGATTCCTGCTGCAGTAAGGGCAAAGGTAAGACCAAGCATACCAATGACCATCATCCAAAAAGAGGTTAATTCCACTTTTTGAGCCTTTGGACCATTTCCATGAGGACGGCCTCTCATAATAGGCATAGCGTAAGAAATAATCGTAAAGATAATCATAATATACGCTCCAAAAAACGAGAGGTGACCATGTGCCGCGGTGAGTTGTGTACCATGTGTATAATAATTAACAGGCGCTAGGGTATGTAGAAATCCCCAAACACCAGCACCTAAAAAGGCCATTACCGCGGTGCCTTTTGCCCAAGTTAGTGCAATCTTATTGTCATGATCAATTCTTCTTTGCTTCGCCATGGTAAAGGCATAAATCACCATTAAGAAAAATGGAAGTGGTTCAATAGCTGAAGCAATAGAACCTATCCATAACCAGTACGAAGGTGCACCGATGTAGAAGAAATGGTGACCTGTTCCGATGATTCCAGATACTAAGGTCATGGCAATAATAAGATATAACCACTTATCAATATGTTCTCTATCCACACCCGTTACTTTAATGAGTACAAAAGACAAGATAGCTCCAAGAATCAATTCCCAAACACCTTCAACCCATAAATGTACTACAAACCACCAGAAAAACTTGTCTAAAACAAGATTGTCAGGAAGGTAAAAAGCAAAAAGAAAAAATACGGCTAAACCAACAAGACCCGTAAGTAAAACTACGGTGATAACAGTTTTTCTACCCTTAAGAACGGTCATGCCTATATTAAAAATAAAAGCCAAGGCGACGATAACAATACCAATCTTTGTAATGGTAGGTTGTTCTAAAAACTCTCGACCCATAGTCGGCAGTATACTGTTATAGGTTATCTCAGCTAAGGTTGCGTAAGGTACAAGTAAATACCCTAAAATCGTAGCAACACCCGCCGCAGCAAAGACCCAAAACATAATTTTAGCTAACAAGGGTGACCACAACTCTCTCTCACTTTCTTCAGGTACTAGGTAATACGTAGCCCCCATAAAAGCAAATAAAATCAATACAATAAGTAAGTTCGTGTGAACCATACGCATTACATTAAAAGGAACATATGGAAATAAAAAATCTCCATTTAAATAATTAATTCCCATCAGTAAACCAAAAAGAATTTCCCCTGCTAATAAAATTAATGCAAAAATAAAATATGGCTTTGCTACCATTTGTGAACTGTATTTAATACCTGTCATAATATTCCCCTTATCCTTCAATATTTGGTGGCCAGTTGTTGTTATCCACCTTACTTGTCCAGATTAAAAACTCAGATAAGTCATTAACTTGTTTTTCATTTAGATTAAATTGTGGCATCTTACGTCTTCCATCAACATGAAGTGGTTGAGATGACATCCATCCTTGCATAAAGCCTCTAAAAGCCACTTCATCCCCACCCCCACGTCTATCAAAAACATTTCCAAGTTCCGGTGCATAATAGGCACCTTCTCCCATAATAGTATGACAGCCAATACAGTTATTAACTTCCCATAAATTCTTTCCACTTGCTACAGCCTCAGTGATATTTTCACTATGGCTTAGTTTAGGAACACGTTGCACTGTATCAAGAGTGAGCCCTGCAAAGACTAAGATGGCAAAAAGACTTCCACCAAAGTAGATGTTGCGGGCTGTGTTTTTTGTTATTCGTTCGCTCATTTTCTACCCTTCATTATTATATTCTCTGTAATTATAGTATTTAAGTTGTATTAGTTAATTGATATGCATCAAGGTTGGCAAAGTGTTACAAAGTTTCTTAATTTAATTAGAAAATATTATTTTTCAATATTTTTAGTTTGAATATAATAAATTATTATATGCTGTTTCTTATATAAAAATTAAGGAAAGATAATGGAAGATATTTCTGAACACGTGCTGTTTAGTAGTAATGAGTTTGACCAATATCATTCAAAAGTAATTAATTTAGAAGATACATCCCAATCTAATGATAAAAGTATTAATTCCTTAACACGTAGTAAAGATAAGCTATTAAATAATAAAAAAGAAAACCTAAGTATTCTACAAGATTTGGAAAAAGAATCGAAGAGTCTTGTATTAGAACATGAAAAAAATCAGGCTCGATATAGGTATGTACAAAAAACAACAGAGAAACTTAGAAGTGAAAATACGTATATGCAGGAGAAGGTAATAACACTTCAAAAGGACAGATTACAAAAAGATGAACGAATTAAAGCCTTAGAACAAGAGTTGTTTAAGTCTAAAACTAAAGAGCCGAAAAATATTGTACACCTCTTTATTAAGCTAGAAAATTTAAAAACCGAACTTATTTTAGCTAAACAAGAGCTTAAGTTCTTGCCTAAGGTGCAAAGTGAAAATGTACAGTTGAAAGCGAGATATCAAGAGCTTGTGGAAGACAGATTGTCTCATTCTTCACAAGAAAAAACAATGCATTTACATTATCTTAAAATGAAAAAAGAAAGAGGTCATGTGTATGAAAAACTTAAGAATCTAGAAGCTAAATATACTCGCCTAAATACACTTTACGATAAGGCTCTTCATGACAAAGAACTCTTGAAGAAAAAATCGGAAAATCTAATTTTGCAGAAGTACAATAAAATGTACGAATCTAAACATATATTTGACATCGATATGGATACGCTTAAAGGCCAACGTGATTATGTGGACATTGATTCTTTGATTGAAGGCATAGATGAAAAAGATTCCCATACTCTAAAAGCTTTGACATAAGTTTTTTAAGCTTAAATGATAAATCGTATAATAAAACTAAGATATTATAAAAATTATGTAACGTTATAACTCGTTTTTTTAGGTATGAATATAAATTATATTGTTATTTCCTAATTATTTACTATTAAAAGATAATCTAAAGTTTATAAAAGTAGAATTACGACTGAAAATAACAAAAAAAAATTGTTTATGTTAAATAGCCTTAAGTTTTTTGCCTAAGGTAAAAACTCTATATAAAGGTAAACTTTGTCTGAAAATATTCTTGCTCCTCTTAGTGACTCCTTACCTTGTGGCACAGACTTCAAATATGAAGATGCCTTTTTAGCTATAGAAGCTGAAATTGATAAATCTAACTCAATGTTAGAAGGAGTAAGCACAGACTGGAATGAAGTAAAAAGAGCTACCTTAAACTTATTAAAAAATTCTACTAAAGATATTAAAGTATTTTCATGGTGGATATATGCTACGTGGAAACAAGAGGGAATTAGTGGTTTAGAAAAATCTTTAATCCTTTTTAATTCCTTCCTTTCAAGTTACAAAGAAAAACTCTTTCCAAAATCTAAGAAGGTTAAGCTTTCTTCTTTAAATTGGTTAGAAGAACTCCTTGAAAAAGAAGTTTTAGATGAAACTGGTTCGGTAAATACTTCTATTAATACAGAAATATTTATAGATATTTTCAAAGACTTAGAAGATAACTTTTCACTTGTAGTTGATGAAGAAGTTACTGTCTTTAGACGGTTTCGTTCTGCCTTACAAAGAGATATTAAAGCAAAAGAAATTAAACCAACTCCGGCTCATGTTTCTAACTCCTCGGCTTCTACGGGCTCAGAACTAAACGAAATTAACTCTGAAACTGATGCGAATCAAGTACTTCGCGCGTTAAAGAAAAATGCCGTGTTATTACACAAATATTACAGAGACTTAGATAGTTTTGATATCCGTTCTATCCGTTTGGTCCGTTTAGTGGCTTGGTTAGAAATAGATGAACTTCCTATGAATACGGATGGTAAAACTCCTTTAAACCCACCTTCTGAACTAAGTATTAATGAAATTGAGAGTTTTATTAAAGAAGAAGACTTTGATGAAGCTCTGAAAAGTTTAGAACTCCTTCTTTCTTTGTCTCCTTTTTGGCTAGAAGGGCACTTTATGGTGTTTGATATCTTAAGTAAACTAGCTCAAACAAGGGCGGCTAATGAGGTAAAAAATTCTTTAATCACCTTTGTAAAAGCAAATGAAAATATTTTAGAATTAAACTTTAAAGATAATACTCCTTTTGCTTCTATTAAATTAAAACAATGGTTAGCTGAGAGTTCAAGTGAGATAAGTGTGAGTAAAAGTGAACTTGATATTGTTGATACAAAGGCAGAAACTATTGCTAATGCTCACGCCTTAGCAAAGAAAAAACAAATAAAGGAGGCGATGGGATTACTGCAAGTTCAATCGGGCTTAGCAATTAATCAAGAAGATAAATTTCACTGGCGTTTAGCAAAGGCTGAATTAGCAGTTGAGTTTGGGAAAAAAGATGTGGCTTTAGCCTTACTAGAAGACTTGAAAAAAGATATCGATAGATATAACTTAGATGAGTGGCAGCCAGAACTAGCAGGCAAAGTGTTTAATTTATACTTAAATACATTTAACCGCACTACCGTTGATGTGGAAGATCTTAACATCGCTTATGCCCGTTTGTGCAAGATTAACATTGCTCAAGCATTAGAGATTACCATTTAATTTAAAAGGAAAGTTATGAGTAAACAATCAGAATCACCAAAAGAAAGAATCAATGTAACCTATAAACCAGCAACAGGAGACCAGTCTGCAGAGGTAGAAATTCCTTATAAGCTTACTATCTTAGGCGAATTTAATCCAGATGAAGAATATAAGCCTGTTGAAGATAAAAAAGTTATTAGTATAAATAAAAATAATTTTAATGATGTCTTGAAACACCAAAATTTATCTCTTGAATTTAGTGTGGATAACAAGTTGACAGAAGAAGAAGGTGCCTCTATGAATGTGAGCCTTAAGCTTGATAGTATGAAAGACTTTTCACCTGAAAGCATTGTAGAAAATGTTGATGAGATGAAAAAGCTTATGGAACTTCGCCAATCATTAATTGCTTTAAAAGGCCCACTTGGTAATGTACCTGCTTTTAGAAAAGCTATTGAAAGTGCTATAGGTGATGAGAATGAACGTGAAAAACTACTAGGTGAATTAAGCCTAGAGAAACAGAACTAAAGGAAAGAAGATGTCAACACAAGCAGTAGAAGAAAAAACAGAAGCAGCCCCTGAAGGTGGTCTTTTAGATAATATAATCTCTCAAACAAGTCTTTCTCAAGATGATGAAACTTATCACTATGTAAAATCAGGGGTAGGTGCCTTAATCTCTGAGATGTTAAAAAGTGAGAATGAAGAAGAGAAAATCAATAAGGCCATTGTTGATAGAATGATTGCTGAAATTGATGCAAAAATTTCGTCTCAAATGGATGAGATTCTTCATAATGAAAAATTTCAAGCTCTTGAATCAAGATGGCGTGGACTTTATATGTTGGTTGAAAAAACGGACTTTAGACAAAACATTCAAATGGAAATTATCAATGTCTCTAAAGAAGAACTTTTAGAAGACTTTGAAGAATGTTTAGATCTAACACAAACAGGTCTTTACAAACATGTATATACCTCAGGTTATGGTCAATTTGGTGGGGGTCCTGTTGGGACAATCATTGCAGATTATGAACTATCACCTTCAAATATGGATATGAAGTTTTTATCAAAGGTTTCTTCTATTGCAGCAATGGCCCACGCTCCATTTATCTCAAGTGCTGGTCCAAAGTTTTTTGGTTTAGAGAGCTTTGAAGGTCTTCCTGATCTTAAAGATATGCAAGATGTTATGAGCTCTCCTCAGTTTGCAGCATGGAGAGGGTTTAGAGAAAACGAAGATTCTCGTTATGTAGGTCTTACTCTTCCTCGTTTTTTACTTCGTTCTCCTTACGATCCTGAAGATAATCCTATATCTAAGTTTATGTACAAAGAAGATGTATCTGCAAGCCATGAAAATTACCTTTGGGGTAATACAGTATACGCTTTTGCAACACGTTTAACAGATTCATTTGCAAATTATCGTTGGTGTACTAATATCATTGGACCAAATTCGGGTGGAGCAGTTAAAGATCTTCCTGTTCATACTTTTGACAGTATGGGTGATATAGAGATGAAAATCCCTACAGAAGTACTTGTGTCTGATCGACGTGAATATGAACTGTCTGAGCAAGGCTTTATTCCATTGACTATGAGAAAGGGAAGCAATAACGCGGCATTTTTTGCGGCCAACTCTGCGCAACTTCCAAAAATCTTTGCCAACACGCCAGAAGGGAAAGAGGCTGAGCTTAATTATAAGCTAGGGACACAACTTCCTTATCTTTTTGCGATTACTCGTATGTCTCATTACATCAAAGTGCTTCAAAGAGAACATATTGGTTCTTGGAGAGAAAAAGCGGATATGGAACGTGAGTTAAACAAGTGGATTAAGCAATATATTGCAGATCAAGAAAATCCATCAGCAGAAATTAGATCTCAAAGACCATTTAAATCTGCGCAAATTCTTGTTGAAGATGTAGCTGGCGAGCCAGGTTGGTACAGAGTGAAGATGTCACTTCGTCCACACTTTAAATACATGGGTGCAAGTTTTGAGCTTTCACTTGTGGGTAAGTTAGATAAAGACTAGTAGATGTATAAGGGAAGTATATTTGAGAGACTCGGTGGGGGCTTAAATGCACGAAAGAGTGCTTCTACTGAAGAAGCTCTTTATAAGTCTGTAGCAAACAACTTGTCTCGTATATTTTCCACCAATGCAGGTAGTGCTGAAACCGTGGAAGATTATGGTCGTCCTGATCTTAATAATTCAGATATGAGTATGAAAGATTCTATAGAAAGTATAGAAATGAGTTCGGAACTGTGTATTCAAAAGTACGAACCTCGTCTTTTTAAAACACGTGTTGCGGTGTCAAAAGATGAACTTAATGTGAACCAAATGAATGTTCATATTGAAGGCTATTTACAAATCGATGGTAAAAGCCAAAAAATACATTACCGAGCAGATTTGCTTAGTAATGGCAAGGTTAAGGTATACAAAGATGAAAACTAAAGATTATTATATTAAAGAACTTAACTCTTTGCGTGTTGAAGGTGCTGAGTTTGCTACTAAAAATCCAGGTCTTTCATCGTATCTTGCAAAAGAGGGACAAGACCCTGATGTGGAAAGAATGCTTGAAGGTTTTGCCTTTTTAACAGGTAAATTACGTCAAAAATTTGATGAAGAACTTCCTGAAGTGGCCCATAACCTTGTTCAGCTTTTATGGCCTAATTATATTCGTCCTGTACCTTCGTATACGGTTGTTCAGTTTGACCCAGTTAAAGATACTTTTGAAAATGAAGAACTTGCTAAGGGAACTCAATTGCTTTCTAAAGCAACAAGTGAGGGTGTTGTTACTAAGTTTCAAACGTGTTTTGATACGAAGGTTATGCCCTTAAACCTTACTGCAGTTGAGTATCTAAGTTATGGGCAAAAAAGCAGTATAGAGTTGGATCTAAGTATGAGTTGTTCAGGTTCCTTGGTAGATATGAATTTTGAGACACTAAGACTTTTTCTTGGTGGCTCAAAGTTTATGGCCAAAGAACTGTACCTTTATCTTGATAGGTATGTAGAAAAAATCGAAATTATCATTAAAGATAAAAATTCAAAAGAACTAGATCGTTTGAAGCTTCCTAAAAATTCGGTTTCATGTTTAGGTTTTGATTCGACTCAAACTATTGTTCCTTATGCTCAAAACGTTTTTGATGGATACATCATGTTGCAAGAGTATTTTTCCTTTCAAGATAAACATCTTTTTATAGATATTTTAAATATGCAAAATATTACTAAAATATCAGGAGGTATACTAAGTTCTTCTAACACTTTAAGTTTGAAATTTTATTTTTCAAAACGTTTAAGTACGCCTCAATCACCTGCAATTGAAGACTTTTGTTTGCATTGTACTCCAGCAATTAATCTTTTTGACAGTGACGCGGTGCCTATTCGTAAAACAGAGATTGAAGATGAATATCTTTTAACCCCTTCTGAACTTAAAAAACACCAGAGTGAAGTTTTTTCTGTGGATAATGTACGGGGATGGATTCCTAGTAAAAATGCGTATCAAGATTATTTTCCTTTTGAATCTTTTGGACATATTCAAGATGCAGGCGAATATTATTCACAAAGAGTAAAGTTAAATGATAATGTGCATAGAACAGATACCTATTTACGTTTTGCTTCTTCAGGGGGGACCTTTGATGACTTGGAACATAACAGTGCCACCGTATCTGTAAAAATGACTTGTACTAATAAAGATATTCCTTCAAGTCTAAACCTAGGGGATATTTGTGTGTGTGACCCTCTTAGTTCATCTGACTTAGGCTTTAGTAATATAACCCTGCCTTCTGTTTCTTATCCTCCTCCAATTGGGGGAGATTTTTTATGGAAACTTATCTCAAATATGTCTTTAAATTATTTGTCCTTAGACAATATTTCTACCCTTAAGATGATACTTCAAACTTATGACTTTTTTGGAGCAAGTGATCTTAAACAAAAGCAAAGAACGGATCTGATTTTATCGGGTTTAACGTCTATTAGCAATAAAAAAACGCAGATGATACATGAGGGTTTACCTATACGTGGGATAGAAACGCAGCTGTATTTAGACCCAAGCAAGTTTACGGGAATAGGTGAGGCTTATCATTTATCTTGTGTGCTGAATGAGTTTTTTGCCTTATATTGTAATGTGAATTCTTTTCACAGACTTGTGGTGCATATAGAAAATCATGAAACCTTTGAATGGGCTCCAAAAATGGGTTATAAGGCCTTGGTGTAGATTAGATGTCGGTTCTAGAACTTAATGAAAAAATTAAACCTTCCGTAGTTAAGTATACCCTTCCTCAGGGTGTACGTGTGGCTATGACCCATCTTAAAGGACTTTACCCTAAGGAAAACCCGCAGGCTTTATATGAAAGATTACGATTTAAATCAAATCCTAGTCTTTC